>NZ_KV818450.1:0-176983 GCF_001814945.1 Corynebacterium sp. HMSC066C02
CGGAGGAAGAAACACCCAGCTCAGGGGTGGGGCGAAACGCCAACCGCGGAGGCAAGAGAATGCGAGGTTAGTAGGTGCCGCAAGGCGAACGTAGGCGGTGAGTAAGCCCGCTCGCCGCGCGCGGCGGCCTAGACGGTAGCGTTGCGGACCTTCGTGAAGTGAACCTTGTACCGCGTATCCACATCCACGTCCGGAAAGGCCGCGCGGAAGTCGCGGTCATTGACCTCAATGGCATCCTTGATGCGCAGCAGCGGGGTATCGGGATCCGCTAGCACCTCATACTGCAACGTCGGCCGCGAGCGGTCGTAGGCTACCAGCCGCGATACTTTCTCCACGCCCTCAATGTCAGCGAGAGTATCCGCTACCGCCCCTGCAATCGCGGGCATCTCCGTCTTAATCGCACCCTCCTCATTCGATTCCTCCGAGGGCATCGAATTAAAGCGATGATGGCGCAGGTTGCTTATCACCAACCACAGGCCGGTGAGGGCACAGATGATCGTCGCCAAGCCCAGCGCAAAAGGCCACCAAGACTGCCCAGGCAGACCCGCCCACGTGTCGTGGTCCACCCACGAGGCCAAGTACGTTGCGAAAGGCACGTCGAAGTGGATGAGAATCGGCCACACGCCCAAAGCTATGAGCAGGATTCCCAACACCGCAAGTATCGCGCGGTCCACACCCGCAAGCGTCTTAGACATTGGCGATATCCTCCTGTTCATTCTCAATCACCACGGTAACCTCCGGGGCTGGCGTGATAGCCGCCAGCGCCGCCGTCACCGCTTCAGTCACGCGCTCCTTAAGCTGCGCATCATCGGGATCGCCCGTGGCCGTGACCGTGATACGGGAGCGCTCCTTGGTGATCTTGGCCCGACTCCGCGCCGCCGTCGTTCCCGGCACCCGACGCGCCGTTGCCGACGCCACCCGTGCAATATCCACCGCGCGCAGCCACATCGACGCATCCTCGGAGCCAATCCGCACGTGCGTTGTCTTCCGCGGCGCACACGCCGCCCACAACAGAATCAACCCGACGAAGATCGCCACGCCCCCGGCCACAAGCATCCATGTATGGATCTCCGGCGAGGACATCACGTCGATGAAGGGCTGCAGCCACGAGGTTGCGCCCTCGTTGGCACCTGCCACCCAGGCCTCACGCCCCACGACGACGGCGGCCGCGAGCAGCAGGATGCCCACGATGATGGTCCACCCCCGCGCCGGTGGGGAGGCTTTCGGGCGTTGGCCAAAGCCAGCGGGCAGCGAGTTCTCACTCATGATGACCTCCTTCGCGGATGGTGATGGCGCGCAGCGGCACCGGACGTGGAACGTCTACCCGGCGTGTGAACTCGGCCGAGGGTCGAATCGCAATTGGGCGAAGCTGAAGCGGCTTGGCATGCGGGACGCGAAGCGGAGAAGTGTGCGGAAGGTCCACGCCGCGCGGTTCAACCGGGCGGGGCACTTCGACGTGGCGCAGCGCGAACTCCCGTGGCGCAGGCACCGAGCGGACCTGTACCGGCGCAGGATCCGTGACTGCGCGCAGCGGCTGCGGTTCGGGCGTGTGGATGGGGCGCAGCTTGTCGTAGCGATTCTCGCCGGGGCCGAAACCTTCCGTGCGTACCGTAACGTCCGCAGGCTTGCCGACGCCCCTCACCCGCACCGCCTCCGGCACCCTCACCGTGCGTACAGGGACCGGCGCAGGGGTCGACACTTGGCGCACCGCGGCGCGCTGGCTTACGTCCACCGGCTTCACAGCGCGCTCCGGAACAATCGCCGGAATCTGCGCCGACAGTGGCGCGCGTGTCTCGACCGCCAGCGCGGTTGTACGCTCGCCTGGGACCGCACCGCCCACCGTTACGTTGACGCGAGTGGTGCGAAAACCTGTGAAATCGCGGACTGCCTCGCGGATTGCCGTGCGAACTGCCTTCGCCACCTCGGTGACGGGGGAGGGCCAGTACACAGCGATGTCGACATCCACCGCCACCATCTGCGTATCCGGGTCCATTTGCGCCATCACGCGCGGAAAGGCGCGGCCGGCGAGGCCGGCTAATTTGGCGTCGACAGCCGCGGTCCCCGGCACGCTCGCAATGGCGGCGTTAATGACCTTTTCCATCGCGCGCAGGGAAAAGCGGGTTCGCCCGAAGAGGGCGACCCCGGTTGATTCGGTGCTCACTAGCCTCGGCCTCTATCCTGGCCGACCACGCCCTTCCACACCGCGGTGAGGTCAATGCGGCCGTCGAAATGCGCGCCGATGACGCCGCCGACCGCGGCAAGCAAGACCGCGAGCGCGACGTACCACACGCCGAGGTAGATGAAAAAGGCCAGAACCAAGCCGGCGATCACGCCGAGGGAGGTGTAGTTCTTCATGGTTTTCCTTTAGTTCTGTATGTCGGTTCCTTTTAGACCGCGTCGTCGAAGACCACGTCTACGCGGCGCACTGCGGGCCAGGTGGCGCGGACGGTGGTGCGGGTGACGTCGCCAAGCTCGGCGAGTGGTACGCCTGCGCTGACATCAACGACAATGTGCAGCTCCAGGTGCGTGTCATCCTGCGGGCTGGGGCGGCGAATGCCGTGCACGCGCTCACCGGGGAAGAGCAGCGCGACCTCCCCGAACCGGCCGGGCGAAAGCTTGGCGACGCCCCTCAGATCCGTCACCGCCTCCGCTATGGACGTGGCAAGGGGGAGGGTGAGCTCGGCAGAGGTCACGTTATGCCTGGCCCTGGGTAACCGCCGGAGTTGCCTCGGTGGACTCGTCCTCTTCGCGCGGCAGCTTGACGTCGTGGACGACGACGTCGACGCGATCGACGGACAGGCCGGTCATGCGTTCGACCGCATTCATGATGTTGCGGCGAATAGCCTCGGCGAGCTCGTGGATGGCAACGCCGTACTCGGCGATGATGGCGATATCAATGGAAGCGGTGCCGTTGTTCACCTCGACGCTCACGCCCTGGCGGACGTCCTCGGAAGCGCCGAAGGATTCGCGGATGGAGCCCATCATGCGGGCGCCACCGCCGCCGAGGGCGGCGACGCCGGAAACCTCGCGGGCGGCGATGCCGGCGATCTTGGACACAACGACATCATCGATGCGGGTGGTGCCGAAATCGGTCTCCAGGTTCTTGTTGCGCTCCGGGGCAGGCGCCGGGGTGGCGTCGTTCGCCGGGGCGGTCTGCTCGGCGACGTCCTTGGGGGTTGTGTTTTCAGCCATGGTGGATCCCTCTCATTGTGTAGTTGATGTAGGTATGTATCTACGTCACGAGCTTAACCGCGAACGCGGTCCGCGGGGCGGCGGAGAGTCAATCCTTGGCCAAAACGTGATGTTACCCACTGTTTCCGCAGGAGTTTGGAAAACGCGAGGTTACGTGCTTAAATACAGGGGTTGCTTTAACACAGCGACGTAACCACAGGCTTCAGCTTGTAGGGCGTTGTTGCTGGTAAGGCGAACATGACACCTTTGTTGTGGGGTTCTTTTAGAACTACACGCGAAGGTCATCCGATCGGGCTAGGTCCGCGCTTGAGCAGAGACAATCCCGAGAAGATGGACCGGAGAAGGGGCATGGCAAATAAACAGCGGCAGTATATGAATAAGACTTTGGTTGCGGATCATTGAGATCTAACGCCCCAGTCTTCTTCCTATTTACTTTGACTACGGGTCTTGTACCCCGTCACGAGCACTGCACTCTGGGCTTTTGCCTTAAGTCACTCTCGTGGTCGTCATGACAGTCAGACAACTGGCGTTGAGCCATGGCTTCCAGCCCGGACAACGTTATAGAGAAATCGAGAAGCAATTTCCCACCGCTTCACGCCCCGGATACGCCGGGAATGTGAAAGTGGGGAAGCGAGGAAGAGGATAAGCGTGGCGGGACAAAAAATCCGCATTCGGCTGAAGGCCTACGACCACGAGGCCATCGACGCTTCTGCTAAGAAGATCGTCGAGACCGTTACCCGTACGGGTGCTCGTGTTGTCGGCCCGGTGCCGCTCCCAACCGAGAAGAACGTATACGCCGTTATTCGTTCTCCGCACAAGTACAAGGACTCTCGCGAGCACTTCGAGATGCGCACTCACAAGCGCCTCAT
Source organism: Corynebacterium sp. HMSC066C02 (assembly GCF_001814945.1). Lineage (NCBI taxonomy): Bacteria > Bacillati > Actinomycetota > Actinomycetes > Mycobacteriales > Corynebacteriaceae > Corynebacterium > Corynebacterium sp. HMSC066C02. Next base: position 4,062 of record NZ_KV818450.1, read on the forward strand.
CGACATTCTCGACCCGACCCCGAAGACCGTTGACGCCCTCATGCGCATCGACCTTCCGGCAAGCGTCGACGTGAATATCCAGTAAGCGATCGACACAACGTATTTGGTGGAGAACAAACAATGAGTGAAAACGAGATCAAGGGAATTCTGGGCACCAAGCTCGGCATGACCCAGGTCTTCGACGAGGAGAACCGCGTTGTGCCGGTGACCGTCGTCGAGGCTGGCCCGTGCGTGGTTACCCAGATCCGTACGAAAGAAACCGATGGCTACAACGCCATCCAGATTGCCTTCGGCGAGAAGGACCCGCGCAAGGTCAACAAGCCTGCAACCGGTCACTTCAAGAAGGCTGGCGTGACCCCGCGCCGTTACGTCGCTGAGATCCGCATGGACGACACCTCCGCATACGAGGTCGGCCAGGAGGTCAAGGTGGACATCTTCGAGGGCGTGTCCTTCGTTGACGTTACCGGCACCACCAAGGGTCACGGCTACGCTGGCGCCATGAAGCGCCACGGCTTCGCAGGCCAGGGCGCTGCCCACGGTAACCAGGCTGCTCACCGCCGCGTTGGTGGCATTGGTGGCGCTTCGTTCCCGGGCCGCGTCTTCAAGGGTAAGCGCATGGCTGGCCGCATGGGCCAGGACCGCGTGACCACCCAGAACCTGAAGATTCAGAAGATTGATGCCGAGTCCAACCTGCTGCTCATCAAGGGTGCTATCCCGGGTGCGCGCGGTGGCCTCGTCACCGTTAAGACCGCAGTGAAGGGCGGTGCACACGCATGAGCAACCTCAAGCTAGACGTCCAGACCGCTGACGGTAAGACCAACGGCACCGTTGAGTTGCCGGCCGAGCTCTTTGACACCGAGGCATCCATTGCTTTGATGCACCAGGTTGTCAACGCACAGCTCGCTGCTGCTCGTCAGGGTACCCACAAGACCAAGACTCGCGGCGAGGTCCGCGGCGGTGGTCGCAAGCCGTTCCGTCAGAAGGGCACCGGCCGCGCCCGCCAGGGCTCCATCCGTGCGCCTCACTACACCGGTGGTGGCACCGTGCACGGCCCGGTCCCGCGTGACTACTCCCAGCGCACCCCGAAGCGCATGATCAAGGCTGCTCTCTACGGCGCACTGTCTGACCGTGCACGTAACGAGCGCATCCACGTCATCGAGGAGCTCGTCCCGGGCCAGACCCCGTCCACCAAGCAGGCCAAGGCTTTCATCGAGCGCCTCACCGACCGCAAGAATGTTCTTCTGGTCATCGGCCGCGAGGACATCAATGCTCGCCGCAGCGCCAACAACCTGCCGAACGTCCAGATCCTGGACGCCGGCCAGCTGAACACCTACGACGTCCTCTACTCGGACGACGTTGTGTTCTCCGTTGAGGCTCTGCACACCTTCGTCGAGCGCGCTACCGGCGCCGCCGAGGAAGCTAAGGAGGAGAAGTAATGGCTAAGCTCGCTAACCCGCGCGACGTCATCATCGCACCGGTTGTGTCCGAGAAGTCCTACGGCCTGATGGAACAGAACGTCTACACGTTCTACGTCTCCACGGACTCCAACAAGACCCAGATTAAAGATGCCGTCGAGCAGATCTTCGGCGTGAAGGTTGCTTCCGTGAACACCGTGAACCGTGCAGGCAAGCGCAAGCGCACCCGCACCGGCTACGGTCAGCGTAAGTCCACCAAGCGCGCCTACGTGACGCTCCGTGAAGGCAGCGACTCCATCGACGTCTTCGGCGCAGGCGCTTAAGCCCCACCGAAGAGCCGAAAGGAAAAGGAAGAATTATGGCTATTCGTAAGTACAAGCCGACAACTCCGGGTCGCCGCGCATCCTCCGTGTCCGAGTTCGAGGAAATCACTCGCTCGACCCCGGAGAAGTCCCTGCTGCGCCCGCTGAGCAAGACTGGTGGTCGTAACAACTACGGCCGCATCACCACCCGCCACATCGGCGGTGGCCACAAGCGCCGTTACCGTCTGATCGACTTCCGTCGTACCGACAAGGACGGCATCCCTGCAAAGGTCGCACACATCGAGTACGACCCGAACCGTACCGCCAACATCGCCCTCCTGCACTACGCAGATGGCGAGAAGCGCTACATCATCGCCCCGAAGGGCCTGAAGCAGGGCACCATCGTCGAGGCTGGTCCGAACGCGGATATCAAGGTTGGCAACAACCTGCCGCTGCGCAACATCCCGACCGGTACCACCATCCACGCTGTGGAGCTCAAGCCGGGCGCTGGCGCTAAGCTGGCCCGCTCCGCTGGTGCCTCCATCCAGCTGCTGGGTAAGGAAGGCAAGTACGCCATCCTGCGTATGCCGTCCTCCGAGATCCGTCGCGTCGACATCCGTTGCCGCGCCACCGTCGGTGAGGTTGGCAACGCTGACCAGATGAACATCCGTTGGGGCAAGGCCGGCCGTATGCGCTGGAAGGGCGTCCGCCCGACCGTCCGCGGTGTCGTTATGAACCCGGTCGACCACCCGCACGGTGGTGGTGAGGGTAAGACCTCGGGTGGTCGCCACCCGGTGTCGCCGTGGGGCCACAAGGAAGGCCGCACCCGCAACCCGAACCGTTACTCGAACAACATGATCGTGCGCCGTCGTCGCCCGAACAAGAAGCGCTAAGAGGAGGTAAACAATGCCACGCAGCCTTAAGAAGGGCCCGTTCGTCGATGAGCACCTCCTCAACAAGGTTGATGCTCAGAACGAGGCCGGCACCAAGCAGGTCATCAAGACCTGGTCTCGCCGCTCCACCATCCTGCCCGACTTCATCGGTCACACCTTCGCCGTCCATGACGGCCGCAAGCATGTGCCGGTGTTCGTCGAGGACTCCATGGTTGGTCACAAGCTCGGTGAGTTCGCACCCACCAAGACCTTTAAGGGTCACGTCAAGGACGACAAGAAGGGACGTCGATAAGCGATGAGTGACACCATCACCTCCGCATCCGCAACGGCTCGCTACGTCCGCGTTACCCCGATGAAGGCACGCCGCGTCATCGACTTGGTCCGCGGTAAGTCCGTAGCCGAGGCACTTGCAATCCTGAAGTACGCTCCGCAGGGCGCCGCTGAGCCGGTTGCCAAGGTTGTTGCATCCGCAGCTGCCAACGCTGAGAACAACTTCGGCCTGGATCCGCGCACCCTGGTCATCTCCGAGGCATACGCCAACGAGGGTCCGACCATGCGTCGTTTCCAGCCGCGCGCACAGGGCCGCGCATTCATGATTCGTAAGCGCACCAGCCACATCACCGTGGTTGTCGAGAGCCAGAAGGAAGGGGCCAAGTAATGGGCCAGAAGATCCATCCTCACGGCCTACGTTTGGGCATCACTTCCGACTGGAAGACCCACTGGTACGCCGATAAGGACTACGCAAACTACGTAGCCGAAGACATCAAGATCCGCGAGTACCTGGAGAAGGGCCTCGACCGCGCCGGCATCGCCGACGTCGTCATCGAGCGCACCCGCGACCGCGTCCGCGTGGACATTCACACCGCCCGCCCGGGCATCGTGATTGGCCGCCGCGGCGCTGAGGCTGACCGCATCCGTCGTGAGCTGGAGAAGCTCACCGGCAAGATGGTTGCCCTCAACATCCTCGAGGTCAAGCAGGTCGACGCCAACGCAACCCTGGTTGCACAGTCCATCGCGGAGCAGCTGGTTAACCGCGTCGCATTCCGTCGTGCAATGCGCAAGGCTATCCAGTCCGCTATGCGCCAGCCGCAGGTCAAGGGCATCAAGATTCTGCTGTCCGGCCGCCTGGGCGGTGCAGAAATGTCTCGCGTTGAGCGCTACCACGAGGGTCGCGTTCCGCTGCACACCCTTCGCGCCGAAATCGACTACGGCACCGCAGAGGCCCACACCACCTTCGGCCGCATCGGCATCAAGGTGTGGATCTACAAGGGTGACGTTGTCGGTGGCGTCCGCGAGTCCGAACTGAACGCTCCGGCGCAGGGCCGCGGCCGCGGTGACCGTAACGGTCGCTCGCGCCGTGGTGGCCAGCGTCGCCAGCGCGCACAGCAGAAGCAGGAGGGCTAATCCATGCTGATTCCTAAGCGCGTCAAGTACCGTCGCCAGCACCGCCCGACCCGCTCGGGTGTGTCCAAGGGCGGTAACCGCATCAACTTCGGTGACTACGCCATCCAGGCTCTTGAGCCGGCGTACATCACCAACCGCCAGATTGAGGCCGCACGTATTGCCATCAACCGCCACGTCAAGCGTGGTGGCAAGGTGTGGATCAACATCTTCCCGGACCGTCCGCTGACCCAGAAGCCGCTCGGCGTGCGTATGGGTTCCGGTAAGGGTCCCGTCGAGAAGTGGGTTGCCAACGTTAAGCCGGGCCGCATCCTCTTCGAGATGACCTACCCGAACGAAGCTACCGCCATCGAGGCTCTGCGCCGCGCCGGCCAGAAGCTTCCGTGCAAGGTCCGCATCATCAAGAAGGAGGACCAGTTCTAATGGCTACCGGTACCCCCGCCCACGAGTTCCGTGAGCTCGACAACGCTGAGCTGGAGAACCGCCTGAAGGATGCGAAGGAAGAGCTTTTCAACCTTCGTTTCCAGAAGGCCACTGGCCAGCTGACCAACAACCGCCGCATCGGCACGGTTAAGCGCGACATCGCCCGCATCTACACCGTTCTGCGCGAGCGCGAGCTGGGCCTGTCCGTTGCTCCGGGAGCTGAGGCTTAATCATGAGTGAGGCAAACGTGAACACTAAGAAGGAAAAGGGCGCTCGCAAGACCCGCACCGGCATCGTTGTCTCCGACAAGATGAATAAGACCATCGTTGTCGAGCTCGAGGACCGCAAGCAGCACGCCCTCTACGGCAAGATTATGCGCACTAACAAGAAGGTTAAGGCGCACGACGAGAACGAGACCGCCGGCATCGGCGACCGCGTTCTCATCGCCGAGACTCGCCCGCTGTCCAAGGACAAGCACTTCCGTCTCGTCGAGATCGTGGAGAAGGCTAAGTAATATCTAGCCCTCTTCGATATCAATGACCCCCACGTTCACCGTGGGGGTCTTTTTTATGCCCCCTATCGGGCTGAATCGGCGCAACACAGCACAGGCTGGCTAGGGGAATGCTCTCCGATTTTATCCGGCTGCGCTGCAGGAACGTGCTAGGGTTAGGCCGTTCATCTCCTGAAAGGTTTAACGCCGTATGTCCGCGTTCTCTCGCTCTCTGCTTACCCTTGTCTGCGCTTCCTCCGTAGCGGCCCTCGTCGGTTGCGCCGCAGAGGAGCCGGCCCCCGTTGCTGCCGACGCCCCGGCTGTGGACTCCGCCGCGGACGTTTCACCTACGCAAGCTAAACCGGAGTCGGAGGCGCAGCCCCAGCCCAGCACCGAAGCTGCCGGACCCAAACCGACGCTTCCGGCGGGCTACTCGCCTGGTGCCGGTAATTCTGGCACCGCCGAGGTCACGAAGACACCTGCACCCAACGATGGAAACAATGCCGAGGCGGACACCTCCGTCACCAGTGGCATCGAAAAGTGCGAGTACCGGAAGGATCGCGTTGCCAGTGAGGGCAATCCTGCCGATGCTCCCACCACGGTGTCAGGCACTGTGCACAAGGTCAAAGCAGGCGACCTCGATGGTGGCGTGCCAGGCATTGTCGTGTCCGATTACGCCTCGACAGAGGTCTGGTTCTTGGCCTTGGATGCGCCCACCACCTTGAGCGGATATAAGAGTGGCAGCCCGTCACGGAAAACGTTGACCTTTTCCGGCAAGAGTTGCATTGGGCTCGTCGAGAAAAGCGCGTGGGCAGGCTACGAGGGCAAGCACGTCACCTTGCCCTTTGAACCCGACCGCGGCTGGTGGCAAAGCGATACGAGCGTTCCTATGGGTGCGCTGTACGTGGACTACACCCCAGACGAAGTCCTCTAGGGAACGCGTGCTCTGAATCGGGCGGCGAACCCGGGGGCGGAAGCCTCCAAGAGTCTAGCGTGTGCCCCGGTGCGTGAGTGCAATGGCGAGACAGAATGCGCTCAACACCGCGCCTACCGCGAGAAGGAACGTGCCGATACGGTAGGGCGTGGCGCTCACCAGGTCGATGGTGTTATAAATCCGCAGCCACACCAACCAGCCAACGATGAGCGCAGCGCTGCCTACCGCCGACAGGGCTCGTAAACCGCGGGTGGGGCGCTGGGAGGGGGAGAAGGCGTGGTAGGAGGCGTCGACAAGCGCGAGTGCGGCGAGCACCACCGACGCCCACGCCGCAAGCGGCACCGGTAGAAGCGCTGCGGCACCGAAGACCACCGGCAGGATAAAAGCCACGGCTACCAGCACAAAGAGCAGGCCGTGCACTACGCTGGCACGCACTGGGTAGTTCATAGGCACTCCTCCACTTCAGAACACGTGGGCGGTTGCGCGCCCGTGCGGGACACCGTAATGGCTGCGGCCGTCGCCGCGAAGTGGAGGATCTCCTGCCACTCTTCGGCGCTTAATGCGCTGATATCCCGCGTTAGCAACTGGCTCAGCAGCGCGGCCATGACCGTGTCACCGGCGCCAATGGTGTCTGCCACCTCGACCTTAACCGGTGGGACCTGCGCCGATACCGAATCCGTGCGTACGCTCAGCCCTTCTGCGCCGCGCGTGGTTACCACTACAGGTACGTGGGCCAGTGCGTCTTCGCCCAGGAATTCCACTTCTTCCTCGCTCAACTTCAACAACGTGACGTGTGGCAACAGTGACAACAAGAAATCGCGGTGCTCCGGGGTGGCGAAGAAGGGGCGAATATTAGGGTCCAGCGCGACCTTCGTGCCCTTCGCGGCAAGGTCCTTCAGCAACGCGGCATAACGGGAGGCACCAGGTTCCAGGGCGAGGGAGACGGTGCCGAAACAGGCCCAGGGGACGTCGACAAGCACAGGCTCTATTAGGCGGTCCGCCGTGCCCTCCGTGTAGAAGGAATAGGTGGCCGATCCGTCCTCACCGATGTTGCAGACTGCTAGTGTCGTGGGTTCCTCACCCCGCTGCACGAGCGAGGTATCCACTCCTTCTTTATGCAGACGCTCCATGAGCGCTTGCCCGAAGGCATCGTGCGAGAGCCGCGACTGAAATCCCACGCTAGCGCCCAAACGGCTCGCCGCGACCGCCACGTTGAAGGGACCGCCGCCCAACGCCGGTGTTAAATCCGCCAGCTGCCCGCGTCCGCGCGGAACGAGGTCAACAAGGCCTTCGCCACACACCATAATGTCCATGGAACCCATACTATCGAGAGCATGAACTACCGTCCGCTTTTCCATCTCTCCCCGCCCTCCGGCCGCCTCAATGACCCGAATGGGGTCTTCATCGATGGCAACAACCTGCATGTTTATTATCAGCACGACCCCTACTTCCCGCACGCGGCGAAGCAGACAGGCTGGGGTCATGCCGTGGCCTCCTTAAGCGAGGCGAAGCCATGGCGGCACTACCCGGACGCGCTGTATCCCATCCGTGAGCACGACGCCCACGGCTGCTACTCGGGCGGCGCAGTGGTCGACGGTGAGGACGTCTGGCTGTTTTATACCGGCAATCTCAAGCGCGATGGCGTGCGGATTCCCTCGCAGAATCGCGTCCGTGCCGTCGATGCCGGCGGTCCAGAAGGCGGTTTCTATGAGCACGACCCCGCCAACCCGCTCATCAATGGCCCCGCGGAGGGCTTCACGGGGCACTACCGCGATCCCCAGATCACCCGCGATGGTGCCGGCTGGCGCATGGTGCTCGGCGCCCAAGCAGAAGACGAAAGCGGGCACGCCGTGCTCTACCGTTCTACGGACTTGGCGCAGTGGTCCTTTGAAGGCACGATCACCTTTGATACCTCGAGTGCTCAGCCGGGCCTGAGCCCGGATCTCGTGCCGGGCGGCTACATGTGGGAGTGCCCCAACCTTCTCACGCTCCGGGACCGCGCGACGGGAGAGGACAAGGACGTCTTGGTCATCTGCCCGCAAGGACTCGAGCCGGTGGTTGCTGACGGCACCACGCACTACGCCTCCTCCGATCAGTGCGGTTACCTCGTGGGCCGGTTGGAGGGCACCGTCTTCCACGTGGAGCGGGGCTTTAGCGAGCTGGATTATGGCCACCAGTTTTATGCGCCGCAGCTGGTGGAAAAGGATGGCGAGGCCATCATGCTGGGGTGGATGGGGCTGCCCGTGCAGGATGACACCCCGACGGTTGCCCAGGGCTGGGTCCACACGCTCACCTTGCCGCGGCGCGTGTGGCTGGAGGAAGGCTGGTTGCGCCAGGCGCCGTTGTGGTCGCTGCCGGCTGTGCCGGCGGAGGCAGCACGCGTTGGGTTCGGTTCGGTAGCCACGCTGATGGCCGGCGAGGGAACGTACGTGCTTGTCGACGACTCCGGGGCCGACGCCTTCCGCGTCACCTACGGCGGGGGAGAACTCCGTTTGGCAGTTGGGGACGATGAGCGCGTCGTTCCCTGCCCGGCTGGCTCCGTGGAGCTCATCGCGGATGGATGTGCCGTGGAGGTCTTCGCGGGTGATGGGCGGATTGCGGGCGCGTCGGCGATTTTTGGTGCCAGCGACGCTCGCTGGCACGGCTGGGAAGCCCGTTAGGGTGTGAATTTTCCTATATTTATGCCCGAATGCTTGGCTTTGTGTTGGGTAACGTGTCTAATAGGAGGTGACGCTATTTAATTCATCTCACTCTTCTAGGAGGCACGCCGGAATGGATCACTCACAGGTCGCGGCGCGAATACTCTCAGCCATCGGCGGCGAAGACAACATCGTGGCGCTCGCACACTGCGCCACTCGCCTGCGCATGGTGCTCAAAGACAGCAAGAAGGTCGACAAGGCCGCCCTGGAAAACGATCCGGACCTCAAAGGCATTTTTGAGGCCGGGGGCATGTTCCAGGTCATCGTCGGTCCGGGCGATGTCAACATCGTCTTCGACCAGCTCAACAAGATAACCACCAAGGACATCGCGGTCTCCACCGATAAGCTCAAGGACATTGCCGCCGATTCCGGCAACTGGTTCTCCCGCGCGGTGAAGGTCCTCGCGGATATCTTCGTACCGCTCATCCCGATTCTGGTCGGCGGCGGTCTGCTCATGGCGCTCAACAACGTGCTGACAGCCAATGGCCTGTTCGGCGAGCAGTCCGTCATTGAGATGTTCCCTGCCATGGCGGATGTCGCCGGGCTCATCAACCTCCTGGCGTCCGCGCCGTTTGCCTTCCTGCCCATCCTGGTGGGCTTCACCGCCACCAAGCGCTTCGGCGGCAATGAGTTCCTCGGCGCCGGCATGGCCATGGCCATGGTGATGCCGGACCTAGTGAACGGCTACCAAGTGGCCGCGACCATCGAGGCGGGCGAGATGTCCTACTGGAACATCTTCGGCCTCGACGTGGCCCAGGCGGGCTACCAGGGTTCCATCCTGCCGATTCTGGTCATCGCGTGGATTCTGGCCACGATTGAGAAGTTCCTGCACAAGCACCTCAAGGGCACGGTGGACTTCATGCTCACCCCGCTGCTCACGCTGCTGGTGACGGGCTTTATCACCTTCATTGCGGTCGGTCCTGTTCTGCGTACTGCCGGCGACATGCTCGGCGCAGGGCTCAACAACCTCTACACCTTCGCCGGCCCGGTGGGCGGCTTCATCTTCGGTTTGTTCTACTCGCCGATCGTCATTACCGGCCTGCACCAGTCCTTCCCGCCGATTGAGACGATGTTGTGGAACGAGGGCGGTTCCTTCATCTTCGCGGTGGCCTCCATGGCTAACATCGCCCAAGGTGGCGTGGCCTTGGCGGTCTACTTCCTTGCTCGCTCTGAGAAGCTCAAGGGCTTGTCCGGTGCCTCGGGTGTCTCCGCACTCTTCGGTATTACCGAGCCTGCCATCTTCGGTGTGAACTTGCGCTTGCGCTGGCCTTTCTACATCGGCATGGGCGCTTCCGCAGTGGCCTCGACGTTCATTGCGCTTCTCGACGTCAAAGCCACCGCCCTCGGTGCCGCCGGCTTCATCGGCTTCGTCTCCATGCGTCCCGAGGATTACACGCAGTTCTTCATCTGCGCCTTTACGTCTTTGATCCTTTCCTTCGGCGTGGCCTTTGTATATGGCCGCTACCTGATTGCGAAGAATGGTTCCATCGACCCCGATGAGGTCGGTGCTGCCGGCACCGGCGTGGGTGGCGCGGTTCCTGCCGCCACCGCTGACCCGAATGCCTACCGCGTGGCTTCCCCGCTGGCTGGTAAGGCCATCGCCTTGGAGTCGGTCTCCGACCCGATGTTTGCCGCTGGAAAGCTGGGCGCGGGCGCGGCCATCGAGCCGACCGAGGGGCGCCTCGTCTCCCCGATTGACGGCAAGGTTACCGTCACCTTTCCTTCCAAGCACGCGTATGCCGTGCGTGGCAAGGATGCTGACGGCAACAACGTGGACATTCTCATGCACATCGGCTTCGACACCGTGAACCTGAAGGGCGAGCACTTCACCTCGCACGTGTCCAAGGGCGATGAGGTGAAGGCTGGTGACCTGCTGTGCGAGTTCGACATCGCAGCCATCAAGGCCGCCGACTACCCGGTGACCACGCCGGTCGTCGTGTCCAACTCGAAGAAGACAGGCCCGGTCCTGCCGGCCTTCGTCACGGGCGAGGAGATTTCCTTCGGCGATGCATTCCTTACCGTGGACCCGAAACCAGAACCTGCTGATGCGACAACCACCGCATCAGCCTCCAAGGCCTAGGAGTGCAGGCGCGAGCGAGGGGGATGCCGCATGGGAGCTCCGTCATGCAACCGGGCTGTGGGAAGCAGCGGGGCGTGCAATTTGGGGAAACAGTCTAAGGCATGCTTGAATGTATGGGTTGCATATGGCCGGGCGGTGCAGCGCGATGCGTTTCCGAATCGCCGCACCGAGACCCTTCGACCGCTGTGAACAGCGAGTTCGTCGCACAGCCTGTGCCACATAAGCAAGTAGACCAGGTGTGTCAAGGACGGAAATCTTGACGCACGTTAATCCAGGTCAGGAGACCCATAGTGATTCAGAAAGAATCGCGTCTGCGCGTCGCCGATAACTCTGGTGCACGAGAGATCCTCGTCATCCGCGTTCTCGGCGGCTCCGTTCGACGTTTCGCTGGCATTGGTGACATCGTCGTCGCCACTGTCAAGGAAGCCATCCCGGGTGGCAACGTAAAGGAAGGCGACATCGTCAAGGCCGTCATCGTACGCGCCAAGAAGGAGACCCGTCGCCCGGACGGCTCCTACATCGCATTCGATGAAAACGCCGCAGTTATTCTCAAGGGTGACAACGAGCCGCGCGGTACCCGCATCTTCGGCCCGGTTGCTCGCGAACTTCGTGACAAGCGCTTCATGAAGATCGTTTCTCTCGCACCGGAGGTGATCTAGTCTTATGAAGATTCATAAGGGCGATATGGTGATCGTTATTTCGGGCCCGGACAAGGGCGCGAAGGGCAAGGTCATCGAGGCATACCCGAAGCGTGACAAGGTCCTCGTTGAGGGCGTTAACCGCGTCAAGAAGCACGTTGCTAACTCCGCTACCGAGCGTGGCGCCGAGTCCGGCGGAATCGTTACCCAGGAAGCTCCGATCCACGTGTCCAACGTTGCGATCGTTGACTCCGAGGGCAACCCGACCCGCGTGGGCTACCGTTTCGACGAGAACGGCAAGAAGGTCCGCATCGCACGTAGCAACGGGAAGGACATCTAAAATGAGCGAGAACTACACTCCGCGTCTGAAGACCCGCTACCGCGAGGAAATCAAGAAGGCTCTGAACGAAGAGTTCAAGTACGAGAACGTGATGCAGATTCCGGGCGTCACCAAGGTTGTCGTCAACATGGGTGTGGGCGACGCTGCCCGCGACTCCAAGATGATCAACGGCGCTCTCGAGGACCTTACCGCTATCACCGGCCAGAAGCCGCAGGTGCGTCGCGCTAAGAAGTCCATCGCTAACTTCAAGCTCCGTGAGGGCATGCCCATCGGCGCACGCGTTACCCTGCGTGGCGACCGCATGTGGGAGTTCCTGGACCGCCTGCTGACCATCGCGCTGCCGCGTATTCGCGACTTCCGCGGTCTCTCCGACCAGCAGTTCGACGGCCACGGCAACTACACCTTCGGCCTCAGCGAGCAGACCATGTTCTACGAGATCGACATCGACAAGGTGGACCGCCCGCGCGGTATGGACATCACCGTCGTCACCTCCGCTACCAACGACGAGGAAGGCCGCAAGCTCCTGCGCGAGCTCGGCTTCCCGTTCAAGTAAGCGGCGACACTTTCTCTTTGAGATAGAGAACGACCCCCGGTACTCCCTGCAAGGAGGCCGGGGGTTTCGCGCGTCCTGACACGGAGTACGATATCGGGTGCCTTAACGTTTCTCGAGCCAGTGAGGTACTGGATGTCTCTCAACGAAGCCGCCGCCGTTGCGGTGAAGAAGAAGCTCACGCTTCTCGACGAATCCCTCGCCCGTTTCGCCGTGCGAGCTACCCTGGCGGGCGCGTACCTAGCCATCGGCACGGCATTCGCTGGCGTAGTGGGGATGGGTGTCGAAAAGCACGCGGCTGGCTTGGGCTCCTTGGTTTTCGCTGCGCTTTTCGGGCTCGGCCTGTTCGCCATTGTCATCTTGGGTGCTGATTTGGCCACCAGCAACATGATGTACATGGTCTACGGCGCGGTGAAGAAGCAGGTGGGGTGGGGAAAGGCGCTGTGGTTGCTCGTGGTGACCACGCTGTTTAACCTCGTCGGCGTAGTGATTTTTGCCGCCGCCATGTCGGTGTCCGCGAAGCTGGGAAACATGGACCCGGGTCACCTTATCGCCACGATGTCGGCGGGGAAGCTGGAGAAGACCCCGGGCGGTCTTTTCGTCGAGGCCATCGTTGCCAACTTCGTGGTGAACATGGCGATCATCGGGGCGATCTCGGCCAAGGAGCTGGTGTCCAAATTCTTCGTCATCGTTCCCATCATCGCGTGCTTTGTGGGCTTAAGCCTTGAGCACGTCATCGCGAACTTCTGTCTGATGATGCTGACGGTCTTCTGTGCTAGCCCGCTGCCCGATGCCTTTAGCCTGGGCGCGGTGCTCACCAACTGGTCCATCGCGTGGATGGGAAACCTCATCGGCGGTGGCTTCCTCATGGGTGGGGTCTACGCGTGGCTTAACTCCGGCCCGGAAGCGTATCGCGACTAAGTTGACCCGAATAAAGGTTGAATCGGTCGCCGCGGGCAAAGCCGACGAGCGCCATGCCCGTCTCCCGGGCGGTTGTGACGGCTAGGGAGGAGGCTGCGGAGACCGCGACAAGCATGCCGAAGCCGGCCATAGCGGCCTTGTTGACGAGTTCGAAGCTGGCGCGCGAGCTCATGACCAGAATGAGGTCACTGGCGGGCAGCTTTCCTTCCATGAGCAGGTTGCCGATGACCTTGTCGGCGGCGTTGTGCCGCCCGACGTCCTCGCGCACCACGACGGGAGCGCCGTCGAGAGTAAAGGCCCCGGCAGCGTGAATACCTCCGGTTTTACGGAACTGCTTCTGCTCCCGCTTGAGGGCCTCGGGCAGCTTGGCGACGACCCCCGGATCCACCGGCACCTGTGGAATCTCGTAGCGTGACTGCTTCATGAGTGCCTCGATGGAGGAGGTGCCACACACGCCGCAGGCGGACGTGGTGGTGGTCAGACGCAGATCGGCGAGCGTGAGCGCGTGGGGGTTAGCCAGCTCCACGTCGAGCAGATTATAGGGATTGCGCCCATCCACCGAGGCGCCGGCGCAGTAGCGGGCCCCCCGGACGTCACTGACCTTCTCAATGTGTCCTTCGGAGTGGAGGAAACCATGTGCCAGCTCGACGTCGTGTCCCGGGGTGCGCATCGTCGTCGTTAGTGTTTGCCCGCCGACGCGGATCTCCAGCGGCTCCTCGCCGGCGACGGAATCGCCACGGGTATCGACTTGGGTGACGTGGCCGTTCTCATCGAGGCGCACCTTGGTCACAGCGAATGTGGCGTTGACGCGCCCGCTCATCGGTTGAGGGCCTCCTTCAAGGTGGCAATGTGTGCACGGGCCTCATCGGTGTTCTTGGACGCGAGCCCCACCAGGTAAGCGGTTAGGGGAGCGGCGGGCCGGGACTGGGTATGCGCAACGTCTTTGGTCAGATCGAGAAGTTCTTTGATCAAAGCGGTGGCCTCCTCGGGAGAGGCGCCGATCAGCTCGGCAGCCTCCTTCAGCCACTGATGGGCGGTGCGGATCGGATCAGGTGTTTCGCTCATGGCTTCCTATGCTAACGCGTTTTGGAAAACTGCATGTCAGCGGGTAGAGTAATCCGACGGACTTGCATTTTTCCACTCCTGTGCCGCGAAAACAGTGCAGGAGGTGCGGAAACGTGCCAAGCCGGAAGAATTGAACACATCTACTTTGTTGTAGGCCCCTCGCCGTAGATAGCGGACCGTTGTCTGTATCAAAGGGTGGCGAGCGCCTCGTGGTATTGACCGCGGGGAGCGTGAGTAGCCCGAAATCACACGGAAAACGCTTTGGTGAGCTTTTGTGGGAACCGCAACGAGAAAGGTTAAAGGTCACTCATATGACTATGACTGATCCTATTGCCGACATGCTGTCGCGCGTGCGCAACGCATCTAATGCGCACCACGACGTCGTGTCGATGCCGACCTCCAAGCTCAAGGCGAACATCGCTGAGATCTTGAAGCAGGAAGGCTACATCGCTGACTACTCCGTCGAGGGCCACGAGCTGTCCCTCGAGCTTAAGTACAACAACCGTGAGCGTTCCCTCTCGGGTCTGCGTCGCGTGTCTAAGCCGGGTCTGCGTGTGTACGCAAAGTCCACCGAACTGCCGCAGGTTCTGGGCGGCCTGGGCGTGGCTATCATTTCCACGTCTCAGGGTCTGCTTACCGACCGTCAGGCTCAGGAGAAGGGTGTAGGCGGAGAAGTTCTCGCCTACGTCTGGTAAGGGAGGATTGACACATGTCTCGTATCGGTCTAGCACCTATCGCCGTCCCGAAGGGCGTCGACATCACCATCAATGGCCAGGTTGTCAACGTTAAGGGTGCCAAGGGCACCCTCGAGGTTGAGCTGCCGGAGCCGATCACCGCAGCCGTCGAGGATGACGAGATCAAGGTCTCCCGTCCGGATGACGACCGCAAGAACCGCGCCCTGCACGGTCTGGCCCGCTCCCTGGTCAACAACGCCGTTGTTGGCGTGACCGAGGGCTACACCAAGAAGATGGAAATCTTCGGTGTTGGTTACCGTGTCCAGCAGAAGGGTAAGGACCTGGAGTTCTCTCTGGGTTACTCCCACCCGATCCTCATCGAGGCTCCGGAGGGCATCACCTTCGCTGTGGATGGCGCAACCAAGCTCTCCGTATCTGGTATTGACAAGCAACTGGTTGGACAGGTCGCCGCGTACATCCGCCGCCTGCGTAAGGACGATCCTTACAAGGGCAAGGGTATTCGCTACGACGGCGAGCAGGTCCGCCGCAAGGTCGGAAAGACGGGTAAGTAAGCAATGGCTAACACTGAAAACGCAAAGCGCACCCCGGTTGGCAAGGACATTTCCTCGCGTCGTCGTGAAGCACGCGCGCGCCGCCACTTCCGCATCCGTAAGACCCTCCGCGGCACCCCTGAGGCGCCGCGTCTGGTCGTTCACCGCTCCTCCCGCCACATGCACGTTCAGGTCATCGACGACCTGGCTGGCCACACCCTGGCTGCCGCTTCCTCCATGGAAGCCGACGTGCGTGCACTCGAGGGCGATAAGAAGGCTAAGGCTGCCAAGGTAGGCCAGCTCATCGCTGAGCGCGCCAAGGCCGCTGGCATCGAGCAGGTCGTCTTCGACCGTGCAGGCTACAAGTACCACGGCCGCGTTGCTGCGCTGGCCGAAGCCGCTCGCGAAGGTGGTCTGCAGTTCTAATGATTAAGGCATACGGAAACATCAACGGAAGGAACGCCTAATGTCGGACCGTGAACAGCGTGACGGCGGACGCTCCGCCGAGAACAACAACGACCGCAAGGGTCGCAACAACGGCCGTCGTAACGACCGCCGCAACCACCAGGACAACGAGCGCGATAAGTACATCGAGCGCGTTGTGACCATCAACCGCGTCGCTAAGACCGTTAAGGGTGGCCGCAACATGTCCTTCACCGCTCTCGTCGTCGTCGGCGACGGCCAGGGCATGGTGGGCGTCGGCTACGGCAAGGCCAAGGAAGTCCCGGCCGCAATCCAGAAGGGTGCAGAAGAGGCTCGCAAGAACTTCTTCCGCGTCCCGATGATTGCTGGCACCATTACCCACCCGGTAGAGGGTCGCGACGCAGCTGGCATCGTGATGATGAAGCCGGCCGCTCCGGGTACCGGTGTCATCGCCGGCGGTGCTGCTCGTCCGGTGCTTGAGTGCGCTGGCGTGCAGGACATTCTGTCGAAGTCCCTGGGCTCCGACAACGCTCTCAACGTCGTCCGCGCTACCGTGGACGGCCTCAAGCAGCTGGTTCGCCCTGAGGAAGTTGCCGCACGTCGTGGCAAGTCCCTCGAGGAGGTCGCACCGGCCCAGATGCTGCGCAAGCGCGCAGGTCAGGAGGCATAAGCAATGGCTCTGAAGATTACTCAGGTAAAGGGCCTTGTGGGCACCAAGCCGAACCACCGCGCAAACATGGAGTCGCTTGGTCTCAAGCGCATCGGACACTCTGTTGTGAAGCAGGACACCCCGATCATCCGCGGTATGGTTCACAAGGTGCGTCACCTGGTCACCGTCGAAGAAGTGGCAGGGGAGTAAACCATGGCTGATATCATCAAGCTCCACGACCTGCGCCCGGCCGCAGGATCCAACAAGCCCAAGACCCGCGTCGGCCGCGGTGAGGCATCCAAGGGTAAGACCGCTGGTCGCGGTACCAAGGGCACCGGAGCTCGTAAGCAGGTACCAGCTGCTTTCGAGGGTGGCCAGATGCCGATCCACATGCGTCTGCCGAAGCTTAAGGGCTTCAAGAACCCGAACCACGTTGAGTACCAGGTAGTCAACGTTGCTGACCTCGCAGAGGCTTTCGCTAACGGTGGCGACGTCACCGTTGCGGACATCGTTGCTGCTGGCCTGGTTCGCAAGAACCAGCCGGTCAAGGTTCTGGGCAACGGTGAGATCAACGTTAAGTTGAACGTCACCGCTGACAAGTTCTCCAAGTCTGCTGTTGAGAAGATCGAGGCTGCTGGCGGCACCGCCACCGCAACCAAGTAATTCTCTTACAGGCTCTGTGAGAGCCATAACCCTCCCGCGGCGCCACCTTTCGGTGGCCTTCGGGAGGGCTTCTGGCGTTTTCGGGGCAGCCCTGGGCGCAGAAGGCATGAGTACCTTTTGAGGGGTGCCTTATGGCTTGCGTGTTATGTATTGACCTGGGGTTTTACGTGGAGAGTGCCGCAAAAGGCATCTCTCAAAAGGTATTAATGCCTTTTGGGAGAAACCGTATGGCATGAAATTTATGCGGGGCCGTTAGGCCTCGTTGACCGTCTTCTCGTAGAGGCCGGGGAAGCGGCCATCCGGGTCGGTGACGGCCTTGATGCGCTCCGGCAGGTCGCCGCCATAAAGCTCCGCGAATTGCTCAGGCGAATAGAAGGCTTCGGAATATAATGACTTGTGCCCGCCTAGCTCGCTCACCTTGTCCTCGATGACGCGATTGAAGGCGCCATTGCCTGGAGCAGAGGGGTCGACGTGATTGCCCTCCACGCCTGACCAAAAGCCCACGTTGATCCAGGTCTGGCCCGGGCGCAGGGGGTACAGCGGCCACGGAGCTGGGGAATCAGCGGCCAGCGTGCCCGCGTCAACGAGGTCTTCGACGCCCTCGCGCAGCCGAATCGGGCACAGCCACACTGGTTGGATGTCGGAGGCTTGGAAAAACCAATCCAAGAACTCCGGCAAATTGTCCGGTGTGACCTCGATGTCCTGCACCACGCGCTCGGCGCGGGGCAGGCCCTTCGGCTTCTTGATGAAGTTGTACTCCAGCTCGTATTTGCGGTCTAGGCGCACGAGCTTCCAGTAGAAGGAACTGCGGCGCAGCTGCCGCGGCCACACCTTGCGCACGCGCGGATTCTGCGCCCCGAAAGCGCGCGAGCACCAGAACCAGTCCGTGTCCCAGCGCCAGATATAGTCGCGCACCGTGAGGCGGTCGCGGCGGATGCCGCGGGCGTGCTGAAGGCTGCGGTAGAAGATCTTGTCGCGCGTGTAGTCGGAGGTCGGCCCCGCCTCATCCGTAAAACGGGCCATGACGAGGTATGACTCCTCCGGCGAGAAGACCACGCCATCCAGGCCGTGCACTTCGACATCGTCATAGGTGTGGGTGCGGGAGACGTCGTCAAGCGTGCGTGCCAAAGACTCGAAGTCGTGAAAGCGTACCTCCCGCAGCTCCACATAGGGTTTGACCGCGCGCAACTCAATCTTCAGGCGCACCGCATAGCCCAAGGAGCCATAGGAGTTGGGGAAGAGGCGGAAGAGATCGA
This sequence comes from Corynebacterium sp. HMSC066C02, assembly GCF_001814945.1. NCBI lineage: Bacteria > Bacillati > Actinomycetota > Actinomycetes > Mycobacteriales > Corynebacteriaceae > Corynebacterium > Corynebacterium sp. HMSC066C02. The sequence continues at coordinate 22,429 of NZ_KV818450.1, forward strand.
CGTTCTCCTCGCGCGAGCACGTGACAATATCCCCCGTGCCGGTCAGGATGTCCATCTCCAGGACGGATTCATGCGGCAGTCCATCGCGGAAGCTCGTGGACTCCACTCCCATCCCCGTCACGGCGCCGCCCAGGGTAATGGTCTTGAGCTGCGGCACCACAAAGGGCATAAGCCCATGCGGCAGGGTGGCGTCGACGAGGTCCTCGTAGGTGCACATGCCCTGGACCTCGGCGGTCTGTGCGATCGGATCGACCTCAATCACCCCATCCAGACCGGAGACGTCCAGCCCGGCTTGCTCACCGCTGCGCCCGCGGAACAGGTTCGAGGTTTTCTTGGCCAAACGCACACGCTTATCTTTCGGCACCGCGTGGAAGCTACGCAGGAGCTTATCGACGCCCTCCCGGTGCGCCTTCCAGCCCACCGGCGGAATCTCTACTGCGTCAACGCTGCGGTGATTGCGGATGAGATCGGTCAACATAAAACTCCCTTAAGTCTTTAGAAGCGCGAATCTTCCCACCAGCGGCGCTCTGGCACGCCGGCGCGGGAGCCGGCTTCGCCCAGTTTGACGCCCACGAAGTGGTACAGATTGATGATGTTGTGCTCAAAGCCCCACTCGGAGCCGGCCATGTAGATGGCCCACAGGCGCGCGGTGGGCAGACCCACCAGCGAGCAGGCTTCCTCCCAATTCTCCTTGAGGTTCTCGCACCAATCATGCAGCGTGCGCATGTAGTCGAAGCGGAGGGATTCCGTGTGGACAACTTCGAATCCGGCATCCTGCATGCACTTGGTGATGGTGCCGGAGCCGGAGAGCTCGCCGTCGGGGAAGATATAGCGGTCGATGAACCCACCCTTCGGCGTTTTATGGTTATCCGGGTAGGTGATGCAGTGGTTGAGCATCACACCACCTGGCTTGAGCTTGCCGTGAAGGAAGCTGAAGAAGCTGGGATAGTTCTTGACACCGATATGCTCGAGTAGCCCGATGGCGGAGATGGCATCGAAGCCTTCCTCGGTGACGTCGCGGTAATCCAGGAAGCGGATTTCCGCCAGGTCCTCGAGGCCCTCCTCCTTAATCTTGGCTTGGCCCCATTCAGCCTGTTCCTTGGACAAGGTCACACCGACTGACTTCACGCCGCGCTTAGCGGCGTAGCGCACCATCCCGCCCCAGCCACAGCCGACGTCCAGGTGGCGGTCGCCCTCCTTGAGGCGCAGCTTGTCGAAGATGAGCCGGTACTTGTTTTCCTGAGCCTCATCCAGCATGGCGTCGGGGGAGGGGTAGTAGGCGCAGGTATATGTCATCGAATCGCCGAGGAAGAGTTCGTAGAAGTCATTGCCCACGTCGTAGTGATCGGAGATGACGTCTGCATCGCGCTCCTTGGAATGCTTGGACAGGCCTTCGTGCAGCTTGCGGCGCAGCCAGGAAGCGCGCTCAACCTCTGGGACCGGCTGGATTTGGAAGGCACCCAGCGAGGCTAAGGAGCGGGCTACCCGGGCCAGTGCCTTGGCGTCCGGGCGGGAGAACTTGTCATACATCGCATGCAAGGCGTCGAAGATGCCATAGGGATGCGCCGGGTGTTCGCCTTCGACCGTGATGCCGTCGGTGACATAGGCGCGGGCGAACCCGACGTCCCCTGGGTGAGTAGCGATATAGGCCAAGCCCTGGAGGTTGTTAATCCTGACGGTGAACTGCGCATCGGCCGGGCCGGTAGAGGAACCGTCGAATGCCTCCCAGCGGAAGGGGTTGGGGCTGGGAACGAAGGTATCGATGATCTCAGCCACGGTCATTGGGGTGAATCGCTTACTCATAAAATTACATACTTCTTTCGGTTCAGTGTCTGGCAGATCAAGAACGGCCATACTCCGAGACACTCCAGGCGTCGCCGGAAAGGTCGAAAAGACGTAAAAATCTTGTAAGGACATTGCCTTAAAGCAACGGGGTCCATGGTAGGCCCGATCTGTAGAAGGCGCTAAGGGGGAAAACCATAGGGAGCCCAGCGGCGTGGCATGGGCGGGCTCAATGTGGCGAATGAGGCCGAGGCTGGTAGGGTGATGGGGTCAAAAGTGTTCAACCGTTCCTATGAGAGACCTTAAAAAGACTCTTAAAGTTTGGGAACAGATGAGATCCACCCCCGTGCGCGGCGAATTCGAACCGCATAGCAAGCGCGGTAGGCCAGGAGGATTTAGTAGTGTCCGCCATTCTGCAGGCTTTCAAAGATGCCGACCTGCGTAAGAAGATCATCTTCACGCTCGTGTTGATTATCCTCTACCGCGTTGGCGCACAGATCCCGTCGCCGGGCGTTGATTACGCCACCATCGCCGGCCGGCTTCGTGACCTCACGGAGGAAGCAGGCAACCTCTATTCGGTGATCAACCTGTTCTCCGGTGGTGCGCTCCTGCAGCTGTCCATCTTCGCCATCGGCATCATGCCGTACATTACGGCGTCGATTATCGTGCAGCTGCTGACCGTGGTCATTCCCCACTTCGAGCAGTTGAAGAAGGAGGGACAGTCCGGTCAGGCCAAAATGACGCAGTACACGCGCTACCTCACCCTGGCGTTGGCGCTGCTGCAGTCTTCGGGCATCGTGGCTCTGGCGGACCGCGAGCAGCTTCTAGGACAAGGTGTGCGCGTCCTGGCGGAGGACCGCAACTTCTTCACCCTCATCGTGCTCGTTATCGCCATGACCTCCGGCGCCATCCTTGTGATGTGGATGGGTGAGCTGATTACTGAGAAGGGCATCGGCAACGGTATGTCGCTGATGATTTTCGCCGGTATTGCTACCCGCCTTCCTACCGACGGCGTTAACATCCTCCAGAACAATGGCGGCCTGGTCTTCGCCATGGTTCTTGCCGGGCTCATCTTCCTCGTCGTGGGCATTACCTTCATCGAGCAGGGCCAGCGCCGGATTCCGGTGCAATACGCCAAGCGCATGGTGGGCCGCCGCCAGTACGGTGGTTCCTCCACCTACCTGCCGCTTAAGGTCAACCAGGCCGGCGTTATCCCGGTCATTTTCGCTTCCTCGCTGATCTACATGCCGGTGCTCATCACCCAGATCGTTAACTCCGGTTCCGCGGGCGTGTCTGATAACTGGTGGCAGCGCAATGTCATCGCGCACTTGCAGTCGCCGAGCTCCTGGCAGTACATCGTCCTGTACTTCGTGCTCACCATCTTCTTCTCCTACTTCTACGTTTCGGTTCAATATGACCCGGCCGAGCAGGCTGAGAACATGAAGAAGTATGGTGGATTTATCCCGGGCATTCGCCCGGGCCGACCGACCGCCGAGTACCTAGGCTTTGTCATGAACCGTCTGTTGTTCGTCGGCTCGATCTACCTCGCGGTTATCGCCGTCTTGCCGAATATCCTCCTGGATCTTGGAATCGGCAGCGCTGGTGCCGCTGGTACCTCCGCTTTCGGTGGTACCGCCATCCTCATTATGGTCTCGGTGGCCCTGACCACGGTCAAGCAAATCGAGTCCCAGCTCCTACAATCCAACTACGAAGGACTGCTTAAGTAATGCGTTACGTACTCCTTGGCCCTCCCGGTGCCGGCAAGGGCACCCAAGCCGCTCTCCTCAGCGAGAAGCTCGGCGTTCCGCACATCTCCACCGGTGACCTCTTCCGCGCCAACATTGGTGAGGGCACCCCGCTCGGCGTAGAGGCCAAGTCCTACATTGATGCCGGCAAGCTGGTGCCGACCGACGTCACGGCTCGCATGGTGGAGGACCGCCTCAACCAGGATGACGCCAAGGACGGCTTCCTTCTCGACGGCTTCCCGCGCACCGTGGAGCAGGCCGACATCCTGGAGAAGCTACTCGCCGACAAGGGTCTGAAGCTCGATGGCGTCCTGAACTTTGAGGTATCCGAGGACGTCGTGGTCGAGCGCATGCTTGCTCGCGGCCGCGCGGACGACACAGAGGAAACCATTCGCACCCGCCTAGGTGTCTACCGCGAGGAGACCTTCCCGCTCATCGAGCACTACGGCGATGCCATCATCTCCATTAAGGCTGAAGGAAGCGTTGAGGAGATCAACGAGCGCACCCTTCAGGCTATGGGCAAGTAATCTGCCAACCTCGCCATGGCTTTTCGACGACGCACCAAGACCATTCCCGCCCGCACGCCGGGCGAGCTCGACGCCATGCAGGCGGCCGGAGAAGTTGTCGGCCGCGCTCTGCAAGCCGTGCGGGCCGCTGCGGCAGTGGGGGTGAGTACGCTCGAACTCGATGAAGTAGCCGAGCACACCATTCGGGATGCCGGCGCCGTGCCCACCTTCAAGGGCTATGGCGGCTTTCCGGGGTCTATTTGCGCCTCCGTCAATGACGTGATTGTCCATGGTATTCCTCACAAAGACCTTCTCCTGGCCGAGGGAGACCTCGTCTCCATCGACTGCGGTGCCACGCTAGACGGCTGGGTGGGGGATAGTGCGTGGACGTTTGGCGTCGGCAAGCTCAGCCCTGAGGCACAGGCGCTGAGCGACGCCACCGAATGGGTCCTACACGAAGGCCTCAAGGCCATGGTTCCCGGCAATCGGCTTACCGACGTCTCCGCAGCCCTCGAGCAGGCTACCTATCGCGCCGAGGATAAGTTCGGCGTGGAGCTATTCATCGTCGATGGCTACGGTGGCCACGGCATTGGCCGTGAAATGCACGAAGAGCCTTACCTGGCTAATGAAGGTAAGGCGGGACGTGGCCCGATTATTCAGGAGGGCTCCGTCCTCGCCATTGAGCCGATGCTGACCCTGGGTACCGAGGACAATGAAGTTCTCGACGATGATTGGACTGTCGTGACGCTCGACGGTTCACTATCTGCCCACTGGGAGCACACGGTGGCGGCCACGGAGAATGGTCCGCGCATCCTGACTCAGCGTTATTAAAACCTGTGTCCTGGGTAGGCATTTTGCCTAAGGAAGGTTTATACTTTTTGCCATGTCTAAGATTCGCTCCCTAGTTGGCGCCCGTTCCCTACGTCGCGCCACCGCAATTGGCCTGGTAACCGCCACTCTCTCGGTGGCTCCGGCCGCTAACGCACAGACGGTTCCTTCGATCGACACCCTGTCTTCCGATGTTCAGTCCCAGCTTGATGAGTTCGCTGGCCAGACCCGCGAGAACGCGTGGAATAGCCGCAACCAGATGCTGGAGACGCTCCAGAGCGTTAACCCGCAGGCGGCTGACGCCCTCCGCCCAGTTATCGATGGTGCCATCGAGCTGATCTTCCCGGGTCTGATTGACCAGAAGAATGCTGAGATCCGCGCCGCTCGCGAAGCTGAAGAGCGCGCCCACGCTGAGCAGATTGCCCGCGAGAAGGCTGCCGCTGAGGAAGCTGCCCGCAAGGCTGAGGCTGAGCGTCAGGCACAGCGCTTCGACGTTGGTCCTTGCCCGGCAGATGCACGCATCTGCGTGGATCGTGGTGGGAGCCGTACCTGGCTGCAGGATGGCAACGGCAACGTCACCTACGTCGCTCAGGGCATGTCTGTCGGCAAGCCGGGTGAGGAAACCCCGGCTGGTACCTTCTACATCAACCGCAAGATCAAGGACGAGATCTCCTGGGAGTTCGGCAACGCCCCGATGCCCTACGCCATGTACTTCACCAACAATGGCCACGCCTTCCATGAGGGTTCCCCGGCATACCAGTCCAATGGCTGCGTGCGCCTGACCCATCAGGATGCGGTGCGCTACTGGAATGATGTGCCGATGGGCTCGAAGGTCTTCATCTACTAAGACGTTGCGGTGAGCGAGTCACCGCTACATGGCATCAGCCTCCCGCACCATGTGGTGACGGGAGGTTTCTGTATTTGGAAAACCCGTTCTCGCAGCGTATGCTTTAGTGCTGGTGTCTGTATGCGGCCAAAGTGGTTGCTGGAGGCACCAGGCAGTAGACATCAAACATGCAGGTGGGGGCGTCGCCAAGCGTGGCACGCACTTCACCAGAAAAGTAGAGGTTATGGCTAAGGAAGGCGCAATCGAGGTTGAGGGTCGCATCGTCGAACCCCTGCCCAACGCAATGTTCCGCGTCGAACTCGACAACGGACACAAGGTACTCGCCCATATCTCGGGCAAGATGCGTCAGCACTACATCCGCATCCTCCCGGAGGACCGCGTTGTTGTGGAGCTGTCTCCTTATGACCTGACCCGCGGACGCATCGTCTACCGCTACAAGTAAAGACTGTAAGCCTCCTCACCCACGGGACGCACTAGCTGCGTCCTTTTTCACCTCAGGCTGCGATGGCCTGAGCCCACGCTGCTAAGCATGCCCACAGTACCCCGGCACGGTCCGGGGCGAAGCGTATGCGTGGCGGGGGACGGATGAGGAGAAAACCATCGTAACAACCCGAAAGGACTAGCCATATGGCACGTCTAGCTGGTGTTGACCTCCCGCGCAACAAGCGTATGGAGGTTGCTCTCACCTACATCTACGGCATCGGGCCTTCCCGTGCCAAGGAACTGCTGGAAAAGACCGGCATTTCTCCCGACCTGCGCACCGACAACCTCGACGACGATCAGCTGTCGGCGCTGCGTGACGTCATTGAAGCTACCTGGAAGGTAGAGGGTGACCTCCGCCGCCAGGTTCAGGCTGACATCCGTCGCAAGATTGAAATCGGTTGCTACCAGGGCATCCGCCACCGTCGTGGCCTGCCCGTTCGTGGTCAGCGCACCAAGACCAACGCTCGTACGCGCAAGGGCCCGAAGAAGACGATCGCAGGAAAGAAGAAGTAAAATATGCCACCCAAGACTCGTTCCGGCGCGCGCCGTGGTGGTCGTCGCGTCGTAAAGAAGAACGTGGCCGCTGGCCACGCATACATCAAGTCCACCTTCAACAACACCATCGTGTCCATCACGGACCCGCACGGTGCTGTCATCTCCTGGGCATCCTCCGGCCACGTCGGCTTCAAGGGTTCCCGTAAGTCCACCCCGTTCGCTGCGCAGATGGCTGCAGAGAACGCGGCCCGCAAGGCCATGGACCACGGTATGAAGAAGGTTGACGTTTTCGTCAAGGGTCCGGGCTCCGGCCGCGAGACCGCCATCCGTTCCCTGCAGGCTGCAGGCCTCGAGGTTTCCTCGATCACGGATGCCACCCCACAGCCGCACAACGGCTGCCGTCCGACCAAGCGCCGCAAGGTTTAAGGGAAAGGAAGAGGTAAGAAAATGGCTCGTTATACTGGCCCCGCTACCCGCGTATCCCGCCGTCTGCGCGTCGACCTGGTCGGCGGCGACATGGCATTTGAGCGTCGCCCGTACCCTCCGGGACAGGCTGGCCGCAACCGCATCAAGGAATCTGAGTACCTGCTGCAGCTCCAGGAGAAGCAGAAGGCAAAGTACACCTACGGTGTGCTGGAGCGTCAGTTCCGCCGCTACTACGCCGAGGCTAACCGTCTCCCGGGCAAGACCGGTGACAACCTCGTCGTTCTGCTCGAGTCCCGTCTCGACAACGTGATCTACCGCGCCGGTCTGGCCAACACCCGCCGCCAGGCTCGCCAGCTTGTCTCTCACGGTCACTTCACCGTGAACGGCAAGAAGATCAACGTTCCTTCCTTCCGCGTTACGCAGTACGACATCATTGATGTTCGTGAGCGTTCCCAGAAGATGGAATGGTTCGAAGAGGCTCAGGACCGCCTGGTCGACGCCAACGTTCCGGCGTGGCTGCAGGTCGTTCCGGACACCCTGCGCATCCTCGTGCACCAGCTGCCCGAGCGCGCTCAGATCGACGTCCCGCTGCAGGAGCAGCTCATCGTCGAGCTTTACTCGAAGTAATCCTTCGACACTTTCATCTTTACCCCTTCTACCGGCGTCATATAGCGGGCGCCGACAAGGAGAAACTCCATGCTTATTTCCCAGCGTCCTCAGCTCACCGAGGAATTCATCGACTCGTCCCGCTCTAAGTTCGTCATCGAGCCGCTCGAGCCGGGCTTCGGTTACACCCTTGGCAACTCGCTTCGTCGCACGCTGCTTTCGTCCATCCCGGGCGCGGCAGTAACCTCCATCAAGATTGACGGTGTGCTCCACGAGTTCACCACCATCAACGGTGTGAAGGAAGACGTTTCCGAGATCATCCTGAACGTCAAGGGCTTGGTTCTGTCCTCCGACTCCGACGAGCCGGTTGTGATGTACCTGAGCAAGGAAGGCCCGGGTGAGGTCACTGCAGGCGATATCCAGCCGCCGGCTGGCGTGGAGATCCACAACTCGGATCTGCACATTGCATCGCTGAATGAGTCCGCCAAGCTGGAGATGGAACTCGTCGTCGAGCGCGGCCGTGGCTACGTCCCGGCTGCTGCTACCTCGGGAGAAATCGGCCGCATTCCGGTTGACCAGATTTACTCCCCGGTGCTGAAGGTCTCTTACAAGGTCGAAGCTACTCGTGTTGAGCAGCGCACTGACTTTGACAAGCTGATCATCGACGTCGAGACCAAGAACTCGATTTCCGCACGCGACGCCCTGGCTTCCGCCGGCGGCACTCTGGTCGAGCTCTTCGGCCTGGCTCGCGAGCTGAACACCGCTGCTGAGGGCATCGAGATTGGCCCGTCCCCGCAGGAGACGGAGTACATCGCCGCCTACAGCATGCCGATCGAGGATCTGAACTTCTCCGTCCGCTCCTACAACTGCCTGAAGCGTCAGGAGATCCACACCGTTGGTGAGCTCGCTGAGTGCACCGAGTCGGACCTGCTGGATATCCGCAACTTCGGTCAGAAGTCGATAAACGAGGTAAAGATCAAGCTGGCTAACCTGGGCCTGGCCCTCAAGGACACTCCCGAGGACTTCGACCCGACCCAGCTGGAAGGCTACGACGCAGAAACCGGTGACTTCAAAGACCCGGCTTCCGACGATTCCGAGTAAAGAATTCCACTGAATCGTGACGGCGCGACTTTTGCGCCCCGTCGCGCGCTCAATTAATCCGCACACGAGGAGTACATCATGCCTACCCCCAAGAAGGGTCCGCGTCTCGGCGGCTCCGCCAGCCAGCAGAAGCACCTGCTGAGCAACATGGCTGCGAGCCTGATCGAGCACGGCGCAATCAAGACCACCGATGCCAAGGCGAAGGTTCTTCGTCCGTACATCGAGAAGATCATCACCAAGGCGAAGGCCGGCACCGTTGCTGACCGTCGCGCAGTTCTCAAGCTCATCCCGCACAAGGATGTCGTTGTTTACCTCTTTGATGAGCTGGCACCGAAGTTCGAGAACCGTGAGGGTGGCTACACCCGCATCATCAAGCTGGAGAACCGCTCCGGCGACAACGCCCCGATGTCCCAGATCTCCCTCGTTCTCGAGGAGACCGTGACCTCCGAGGCAAACCGCGCTACCCGCGCTGCTGCCTCCAAGCAGGCCGAGGAAGCTAAGGCTGAAGAGGCTGAGGCTGAGTCCGCTAAGGCTGACGAGACTGAGGCAGAGGAGACCACCGAGGAGAAGTAATTCTTCTTTAGGTCTTATAGGGCCCGCGCTCACCACTGTGGTGGGACGCGGGCCTTTGTCGTCTTTTACGGGCCCCGGCGCAGGTGCTCTGGATGAAGTACCGTTTTAACAAATAAGGGTCCAAAAATTGCAGTTTTTAGGCCACTATTTGTTAAAACGGGCCACCGACGCAGTCTGCACGGCGCTTCGGGCGCACGGTATCATCAACCCCCATGAGTGAAAGCGTTCGCCTGCGACTGGACTTGGCCTATGACGGCACCGACTTCCATGGTTGGGCTCGGCAGAAAGGTGGGCTTCGCACGGTGCAGCAGACCGTGGAGGAGAAGCTGAGCATGGTGCTGCGCCACCCCGTGGAGCTCACCGTGGCCGGGCGCACCGACGCGGGCGTTCATGCCAGCGGTCAGGTGGCTCACTTCGACACCACCCGTGAGGCGCTGAGCCAACGGAGCATCGATGGTGACCCTGCCAAACTGGTCAGGCGCCTGGCCAAGCTGCTGCCCGTCGACGTCCGTGTACACGCCTGCACCGAAGTATCGCCCGATTTTGATGCGCGCTTTTCGGCGCTATGCCGCCACTATGTCTACCGCATTACGACGCATCCGCGCGGGGCACTGCCGACCCGCGCGCGCGATACCGCGACCTGGTTCAAGCCGGTGGACCTGGATCTGATGCAGGCAGCCGCCGACAGGCTGGTGGGCCTCAACGATTTCGTGGCCTTCTGCAAAGCCAAGCCGCACGCAACCACCATCCGCGAGCTGTTGGCATTTGAGTGGAAGGATGTCTCCACGCCAGCCGAACCGCAGCTTTATGAGGCGCACGTGAGCGCCGATGCTTTTTGCTGGTCCATGGTGCGCTGTCTCGTAGGCTGCTGCCTGCGGGTGGGCGAAGGCTCCCGTGACGTGGATTTCGCAGACCAGATGCTCAAAGAGACCAGCAGGTCTTCCCAGATTCCCCTCGCCCCGGCAGCGGGTTTGAGCCTCGTCGGCGTGGACTATCCCGATGCGGAACAGTTAGCCGCGCGCGCGGAGATGACCCGCAGCCGTCGCGCTGCAGAGGATACCGAGTTGGGTTAATCTAGAACTCACTGCGCCGTGGGAGGGTGGCGCACTGATTCGGGGAGGACTCTCATGGCACGCGCGTTGCCTACTACCAAGGCCCAAGTATCCGGGCACAAGTTTCTACTGCGTCGCCTCGAGCACGGCTTGGTCTTCGGGGATATCCGCATGATTCATGATCCGCTAAAGCGACGGCGTCGCGCCTTGCTTGGCGGGGTGGCCGCCGTGGCCTTTTTGAGTCTCGGATCGGGGCTCATCGCGTGGATGCAGCCGGACCCGCAGCCAGGGGATGCGCCCGTCGTGCGTTCTTCTGAGGGGCAGCTCTTAGCGCTAGTGAATGGCACCTATCATCCGGTGACCAACCTGGCTTCGGCCAGACTCATCGCCAACGAACCGGTCGAAGCGCAGGCCGCCGGCGAAAGCTTCCTGGAGCAGGTGAACCTGGGCACACCGCTGGGAATTGCGGATGCGCCTAACCTCCTGGGCACGGCGATGGGGGAGGAGTCAGGCTGGTCGGCCTGTTTGGAGGAATCTACGCAAGGCGAGAACTGGCAGTCCAGCAGCCGCGTCGGCATCGTCACCGTGGTGGCCCACCATGCCGTTCCTACCTTCGATGCGGAGCACGCCGCCGTGGTGGAATCCGCGGGAACGCAGTGGCTGCTGACGGGCCAGGGGCGCGTCGTGTTGCCTGAGGCTACGAGCACGCAGGGCAGGGTCCTGCGCCGCGCGTTGGGGATGACTGCAGAAACCGCTGTGTGGACCATGCCCGAGGAATTGCTCAACGCCTTCACAGAGCTGGAGCCGCTGAGCTTTCCAGCCGCGCCGCCTGAGATCCTCGACACCGGCGAGCAGTTGTGGGCGCGCACGGAGCACGGTGTTTTCTCCATCACCCCCACCCAGGCGGAGATGCTCGTCGGCGTGGGTGCTCAGCGCCTGCCCGCACAGGCGCAAGAGGTGGCCGCGCTGGGCGACGTCCCACCGACCTTCAACCTGCCCACCACCCGCGTGGACTTCCTGTCTCCCGAGCAAGGCTGGTTGTGTGCGACACACGAACAGGGTGCTGGCATGCTGCGGCCGGTGGCGGCCACGGTGGACCTACCGGGAGATTCGCCCGCGCACCGTTTCGCCGGACTCCAAGCTGGCGTGGGCGTGGATAGCGGGCACGGTTATCACGTGGTGTCCGCCACTGGCAGACGCCACGAGCTGGCTGGTGCCGCGGAGCTGAGCGCGCTGGGCGTGGAGGAACCGGAGCAGGTGCCGTGGGAGATCCTGCGCCTGTTGCCGGAAGGCTCTACCTTAAGCCGCGCGGAGGCCTTAAAGGCTGAGCACTGAAAACCGCCACGAGGATGAGCATGCCTAAGGCCCCGAGGAGCAAACGCACCTGTGGCCAGGACGTGTCTTTCGATGCCGCCGCTGGTGCGACCGCAATCGAGCGATCCTTACGGGAATCGCTCGGGGGCCGATAGGTTACCGCAGTAAGAGGATCCACCACCCCGTGCCCGGGTTCGGCCGAATCAATAATGCGCTGGCGCAGCTGTGCCGGGGAGTCCCCGGGGTATCGCTGCACCAGCAAAGCGAGAGTACCGCTGACCAGCGGCGCAGCAAAGGAAGTGCCTTGAAAGGTAGCGTCGCCTTTTCCCGTGGCCCAGCCGCCGCCGGGTTCAAGCGCAAGAGGGACGTTTCCTTCCGCGCTGAGGGGCGCGGCGATGGAGTACTCCGCGAGGTCATGCGGCGTAGCTAAGGCGCCGACCGCGAGGACGGTTTCGGCTTCCGCGGGAAAGACCACGTCATCCTTTTCGCAGCCGCCAGCCGTGGCGTTTCCCGACGCCGCCACGACCACCGCCCCAGCCTCTTCTGCACGGCGAAGCGCCGCATCCACACCAGCGCGGTCCACCCTTGCCGCGGCATCCTGCGGAACGCAGGAGACCACGGAGACGTTGATGACCTTTGCGTCTGCGTTAACAGCATCCTCGATGGCGGCAGCCAGGCTGGCCAGTGTGCCGGAGCCAGCTCGTTCCGCTTCACTGCTCTCTGCTGCTGGAGCCCGGTAATGCGAACTGGTCTGCCGGATGGAGTAGATTTCCGCATCCGGAGCCACGCCGAGTTCCTTACCTGCGATGACGCCGGCCACCACCGTTCCGTGCAGGTCACAATCCCGCAGCGGGTCTGGTTCCTCCGGGGTTACGAAGTCCGCTCCTGGTGATACGTGCAGCTGTGGGTGGGCGGCCACTCCAGTGTCGATGACCGCGACCTTCACCCCGGCACCCGTGGCAAAGGAATGCAACCGCGTACGATACTCCGAGTACTGCGCCGAGGGCTGTGGTCCTGCCGGAGCCCGTGTGGCTACTGCACAGGCGGTATCCGGTTCGCGGGCAGCAGCTACCGGCCCAGGCAACACGCAGGAACCCCAAGCCAGGACGGCGCCAAGGGCTGCGCTGGCAGCGCTGATTCTGCTTAGAGCTGTCATGCGCCCAACCCCCGAATGAACTCGAAGAGCCCGGCCAGGTGCGCGGCGAGCGGCAGGCAAGCGGCGAGCGCGAGTGCCTCGGCGCGCTCGAACCACACGATGGTAGTTGGCTCAATCTGCTGTAGTTTGCCTGCCCACACCGGTACTGAAAGCATGGCCACCACGATGAGACCCACGATCACGCTGAGCACCCACGTTCCCATAGTCGGGGCACTAAGCAGCTGCCACTCGCGCAGAGGTACCGCCACCGCGGCACTAGCCGCGGCCAGGCCATAGATACCCAGTGCCCACGCCGCAATGAGCCGGGCATGGCGTGCCGCATGCACGATGACCGCTCCGGCGATGCTCACGCATAATGCCTGGGAAGCAACCACGGTTGCGTCCGTGTGAGCGTTGAGCGCGACGAGAAAGAGGGAAGGAATGCCCGCCAGCGTGCAGCCCACCGCTATACCTTCGTAGGCCTGCCCGGCGTGCCGGGCTTTGAGTGAGTTATCCGTGGGATCCTCATCCGAGATACTCAAGTCCTGCCCGGCGGTGGGCAGTTGCGGCACTCGGAGACCAGCAAGCCGCGTGGTCAGCAGGGGAGAGGCCGCTAGCAGGACCACAGTGGAGGCAAGTAACGGGCCGGGGCCAAGCACACCGACGAGCGCGAGCAGGCACCACGTGGCGGCACTTGCCCGAGCACGTAATCCGCCAATACGCACCACGTGGGAGAGCACCGCCACAGCACCCACGGCCGCCGCAGCACCCACGAGTGGTGCGGCCGGAATCACGGTTCCGGCTGGGCCAGTAGCCACAGGCGAACCAGTGGACAGCGCCCCCGCCAGACCAGCAGCAACGTGGGCGGTTGCAAGCAGAGAACCGCGCCGGGTCCACGCCGCGAGCACGAGGCCGAGGAGTGCAGCGGCGGCGCAGCCAATCGAGGGAGATAGGGCGGCGGCGAGCAAGGCGCCGACGGCGATAAGCCCTGCCACGCCCCAGACCCCGGCTAGACCAGACAGCTGCGTGGTCGAGGCCTCGGCAGCGAGTGCCTCCGCGGCATCCCGCACGATGGGCGCCGGTGTCGGCGCATCTGGGCTGAGCACCAGGACGGAGCCGTCTTCCAAACTGGTGCGGTCGAGTGGCGTGGTCATCGATATGGTTTTGCCCGCCGCGGTGGTGGCGCGCCAGAGGATGGGGGCCGGGGGGACGTCGACAAGCACGAGCAATTCTCCCAGCACCTCCCCGACGCTGGAAGAAAGCGGTAGCGATACATCTGCTTCTTTGCGGGTCTGGCCTGCATGGATGCGGACGGTGACGTGAATGGAATGCGCAAGTGCGCGAGTCATGGAAAGTACCTCCCCCGAAAAATTTTTCTGGGCAACCCCTTGCCCATTGCCTCACATTGTGGCTTACTTGTGGCACGCTGTCCACCGCTTAAGGAGGCGGTGGAGTACTTCGGGGGGAAGGACTTTGACATGCGCGTACCTACACGCGTCGTTGGCACTGGGGTGGCGGCCTATCGGGAGCCAGCACCACCGTTGCCGCAGGGCAGCATTGATGCCGAGGCGGTGCCGGAGGCAGCCCGCGCACAACCGGTGCCGCTCGTGCGCTTACTCATGCCGCTGGTGATGATCGCGGCCATGCTGGGCATGGTGGCGCTCATGGTTCTCGGAGCGGGGGATGCACGACGGATCAGTCCCATGAGCCTCATGTTCCCGCTCATGATGCTGGCCAGCATGGCCATGATGTTTAACCCACAGGCAGGCGGGCACGATCCGGATGAGACCCGCCGGACCTACTTGCGCCACCTCAAGGCACTGCGGGAGGAAGCACTAGAGCGTGGGGCGGCTCAGCGCGCGCACGAGGAACACCGCAACCCTGACTCCGAACAGCTTGGCGCGCTGATTCCCACCCCGCGGCTGTGGGAGCGGACGGCGGATGCCCCGGATGCCTTGGAAGTGCGGGTGGGGACGGGGCCGATGGCCCTGTGCACTCCCATTAATGTGCCGGATTCGGGTGCGGCGGAAGACCTCGACCCGGTGTGCGCGGTGAGCCTGCGCCAGACCGTGCGTGCGGTGGGAACCCTCGCGGATATGCCGGTGGTCATCCAGTTGCAGGCCTTTCGCGTCGTCGGCCTGGCCGGTGAAGACGCCGCTGGGGTGGCCCGCGCGCTGCTGTTACACCTGGCGGTGCTGCATGGCCCGGAGACCGTGGGCATTGAGTATCACGGTGCGGAATGGGGATGGTTGAAGTGGCTGCCGCATTCCAGGGAGCCTGACCAGGCGCAGTTTCGCATCTGCGTCATGACGGAGGAACAAGGGCATAGCGTTGGTGTGCTGCGCAGTGACGCGCCGGGGGATAGCCCCACAACCACCATCGCCGTGGGGGTGACACCCCATTCGCCGCTGGGACGGCGCGCCGAGGAAGAGGGCATCTACCTGCGGGCGGAAAGCACGCTCTCCGTGGTTACTGCCGCGGGCGAGGAGGAGCTAGGAAGCTGCGCGCTTGTCGACGTCCCCACGGCCCTCCTCCTTGCCCGCACCCTCGCGCCCTATCACCGCCCCTTCGGTGGCGATGTCGCGTCCACGCCTCGGCATGGCCGCAATGCGGATGTGCCCTCGTTGCTGGGCTTTCGGGATGTAGATGCGCTCCAAGCCTCCGGCATGTGGCAGGGGCGCAGCCCTGCTGAGCGGCTGTGTGTGCCCATCGGTGTCGACGAGTCCGGGCACGCTTTGATGCTTGACTTAAAGGAGTCCGCGCAGGGCGGGATGGGGCCGCATGGGTTATGCATTGGTGCCACAGGCAGCGGAAAATCGGAATTACTTCGAACGCTTGTCGTAGCGCTGGCCGCCACGCACAGTCCGGAGGAACTCAATCTTGTGCTCGTTGACTTCAAAGGTGGCGCCACCTTCTTGGGCTGTGAGGAACTGCCGCACACCTCCGCCGTGATTACCAACCTGGAAGAAGAATCCACCCTGGTGGAGCGAATGTACGATGCCATCTCCGGCGAGATGAATCGCCGCCAGGAGCTGCTGCGCAAGGCAGGAAATTTTGCCAACGTGGGCGAATTCAACGCCTCCGCTGCCGCGGTGGCGGAGCACGGGCCGCTGTCGGCGTTGGTCATTGTGGTGGATGAGTTTTCGGAGCTGTTGGGGCAGCACCCGGACTTCGCTGAACTCTTCGTCGCGGTGGGAAGGCTCGGCCGCTCGCTGCACGTGCATCTGCTGCTCGCTTCCCAGCGCTTGGAGGAAGGGCGCTTGCGGGGATTGGACTCGCACCTGTCTTATCGCATTGGGTTGAAGACTTTCTCCGCCGGGGAATCCCGCCAGGTCCTCGGTGTGCCTGATGCTTATCACCTCCCCGCCCAGCCGGGAGCCGGCTACCTCAAAACGGATGCCGATGCCCCCACGCGCTTTCAGGCTTCTTATGTTTCTGGCCCGGTCACGCGCCGGGTAGTGCGTGATGAGGTGGCCGAACATACGCGGCATTCGGCACGCGTGGAGCTTTTTAGTGGGCATCGTACGGCGGAGGAGAACGCGGACTATACGGAGCTCGTGGATTCTTCGAGCACACTCTTGGACACAGTGGTGGCTGCCGCCCGGGAGGAAGCCACCAAGCGCGGCCAGTCAGCGAGGCGAATCTGGTTGCCACCCTTGCCGCCCGTGGTAGAGCTATCCAGCGTTGCCGCTCTGCGCACGGATTCACTCAGCGCAGGTGGCGGGCTACGCGCGGAGGTGGGGCTTATTGATCGTCCTTATCACCAGCGTCAAGACCCGCTGCTCGTGGATTTCACGACGGGCGGTGGGCACCTTGCACTGTGCGGCGGACCGCAGTCAGGAAAGTCGATGGCGCTGCGCAGCATCGCCTCCGGTATGGCCCTGTGGCATTCGCCGGACCAGGTGCGCTTTTATGTCATCGACCTAGGAGGCGGGCAGCTGCGGGTGTTGGACCGTCTGCCTCATGTAGCTGGGGTAGCCGGACGTGAGGAACCGGAAAAGGTGCGGCGCATCGTCGATGAAGTCGCCGGCCTCGTGCGCCGCCCGGAACCTCGCCACACCTTTTTGATCGTGGACGGCTGGCACCACATCGGCACCTCCGGGGCAGACTTTGAGGACTTAGCTGAGCCGATTACCCAGTTGGTTGCTGACGGTGCCTCCGCCCGCGTTCACGTCTTGATTGCAGCGGCGCGGTGGACCAGTTTGCGGCCGTCGATTCGGGATCTCATCGCGGCCCGCCTTGAGCTGCGCTTGGGCGAAGCCATGGATTCCCTCATCGACCGCAAGGCGCAGCAGAAGTTGCCGGCAGCACCTGGGCGAGGGATCACTTTAGCAGGGGAAAACCTCCTTTTTGCAGCGACCTCACCGCAGGATATCGCTCATATCTGTGGCGTGCATGCGGATGCTGTTCCGGTTCCACCGCTGAAAATGTTGCCCACTGTGCTCACCGAATTGCCTGAGCCGGAAGATGGTTCGTCATCAGACGGGGTGGCCTGGGGCATTGGTGGTCCGGACCTAGAGGTCCTCGACTGGGATCCGGGCGTCCAGCCTCACCTCGTGTGCATTGGCTCTCAAGGCTCCGGCAAATCGCATTTTCTCAGCGTGATTCTCGCCGGAATCAGCCAGCTGAGTCGGGAGGAAGCCCGCCTGGTGGTCATCGATGAGCGCCGCGCGCATTTGGGGACGCTGGATGAGGAGATGGTGGCGGCCTATGGGGCGTCGGCAAGCGCGGCCACCCAAGCCATTCTCGATACAGTGCGCACCCTAGAGCAGCGCCTCCCTGGCGCCGACGTCACCCCTGCCCAGCTCGCCGCGCGGAGCTGGTGGCAGGGCCCAGATATTTACCTTGTCATCGATGACCTCGACCTCGTCAGCGAGATAGCGCTAGCACCTCTGCTGGAGCTCCTCCCGCACGCCCGCGATGTGGGGCTGCACCTGGTGTTCGCGCGCAAAGCAGGTGGCATTGGGCGCGCGATGTTTGGGCAGTTCCTCTCGGCGGTGCGGGACTTGCAGCCGGCGCTGCTGCTTCTCGACGCCGACCGTGACGAAGGCGCCATCTTCGGCGTCAAACCGACGGCATTGCCGCCCGGCCGCGGCCAATGGGTCGTCCGCGGCGTATCCCAAGGCTTGGCGCAGGTCTATGTGCCAAGCGCCGATAGTTCACATACCTCACCACAGACCACAAGCAACAAGGGAGAGAACCAATGACCACGACGCATGCACTGCGAACCCCGACAACCGCGCCCGAGACCACGCTAGCTATTACGGTGCTCGATGCCGCCACGATCTATGAAGGCCCAGAGACGATCTATCGCTATGACCTGCCCGGCACTGGAATCGCCGAAGGTTGGGCGCTGGAGGCAGTCCTCGACCAAGCCGAAAAAGTCTGCGGGGCGGAATGGCCGGATATCAGCGTTGATGTGGTGGCGGATCCCTCCGGAACGGAGGTCAGCGTCGAAGCCGTGAATATCCTGCGCCGTCAGCTCGCTGGTGCGGGTGCGACCGTGCAGGAACCAGAACCATCGCCGCCGTCCGTGTCTGTTGCGGCTAGTGCTGCACCGTCTTCTTCCCGTTCGGTCGTGGGCACGCAGCACGAGGACCTTGGGGATGAGGACGCGGCGACTGCCGAGCTGTCCCGGCCTGTCCGCCGCGGGCGCTCGCACCGTGCAGCGGAATCCCGCTGGTCCGCGTTGTTGGGAGGTATCGATCTTTTCTACATCGCTATCGCGGTCATGGTGCTCGTGGTGGCCGGGGTGTCGTGGTGGGCGGTGGGTCGCAAGGATGCGGCTGTGGCAGCGTCGACTCCCGATCAGACAGCTGAAGGAGCATCTGCCGCCTCCGGCACTTCGGGCATGGCCCCGAATCCCGACACGGAGGCACAGCCCGAGAGCTCTGCTGAGGGGACCGGAGCTCAGGAATCCGGAAGCAGGCAGCTGCGACCCGGTCAGCAGGCCATCGACGTGGAGGGAATGTCCCTGGTGCTTCCTCAAGGATTCCGCACCAGCGTGGAGGATGGTCTGGTCACCGCTGCCGGTGAAGACCCCAACCTGCGCATCCTCCTGGCTGCTGATCCGCTTTTCAATGTGCCTGTCGACGCGTTGTTCACAGAGATTAAAGAGCAGATCGAATCCGATCCTGCCCTCCGTGATCCGGTAGAGGACTCTGGACGGCTGACGTATACCGAGGACCCCGGCGACGGCTCCCGGGTGACGTGGATGATGTGGGAAGACAAGGGCCATCAGATGTCCGTGGGCTGTCACACCAAGTTTGAGCCCAATGTAGTGCAGAAGGCTGCCTGCCGAATGGCGGCAGAATCGCTGGTCAAGAAGGACTAAGCGGGAAAGTTCTGCGAATCTCAAAGGATCTGGAAATTAGCGGGAACCGATGAGCTACTAGCTCAGTCCAATAAGGGTGAGAAGGACACAGGGTGCTTCTCGGGGGAAGAAACACACACCAATCCCTAGGAATAAGGGATACGCCCCAAGGTAGGGAACAAGACAGAAAGAGAAGGACATGACTCAAACGTTCCGCACAGAAGCCGACGTAATGGTGGCCACCGCTGGCCGCGTCGACTCCACCAACGACGAGGTACAGGGGGAGCTCACCCGCCTGCAGGGTGTTGTGGACTCCGTCCGTGGCAGCTGGGCAGGCCGCGCGCAGGTTTCCTTTGACAACCTAATGCAGCGCTACAACTCCTCCGCGCAGCAGCTGCGTGAGGCGCTGACCGCCATCAGCGAGAACATCAGGGACAATGCCCGCAACTTTGATTCGGTCGAGGCTGATAACGCCCAGTCTTTCGAGAACGTTGGCGGCGCGGGCCTGGCCCTCTAAACACGAGCTGCTTTCACTGACTACTGCACACGCTGAACCACGCACGAACACAGAAGATAAGGAACACGCAATGTCTGGAATCAAGTATCAGTTTGGCGCCATCGCCGGTGCCGCCGCCGACATCAACTCCACCTCGGGCCGCATCAACGGGCTCCTCGGTGACCTCAAATCCACCCTGCAGCCGATGGTATCGACGTGGGAGGGAGATTCCGCTGCCGCATATAACGCGGCGCAGGCGAAATGGGACAAGGCAGCCGCCGAGCTCAACACGGTGCTAGCGACCATCTCCACCACGGTTTCCCAGGGCAATGACAATATGAGCGACGTCAACCGTCGCGCTGCCGCTAGCTGGGGCTAAACCACTCCTACTGTGAGTCTTGAGCTGGGTGTGCGGACACTTTCTGCCTGACCATTCACCACCATGAGCAGTGAGCGGGAGGGGGGAAGACGCGGAGGCTAGGGGAGTGGCGCAGAGAATGGAAGGGCTGGACGCGCCACCTTGACCCACACCACCCTCCGCCCACTCAGTAAAAGGCGCCGGTATCGCTTCTCATCAACGTTTCTGTCTCGAACCCCCACCCCGAATTAGCTGGGATGGAGGCGTTGGTGAGGGGCGATATCGGCGTTTTGGGTTTTTGATCCGCTGCGTACTAAAGTGAAACACCTATGTGTCCGCACCTCGTTGAACGTTGGTGCGCGCGTGCTGCAGGTCTCCACCGGCCGCTGTATGTACCGCGTAGGGGCTTACATAGCGATGGCCGGCAGTTCCGAGACAGACTTTCAAGGAGTCATTTTGTCTACTTTCCACCCGAAGAGCGGTGACATCACCCGCAAGTGGTACGTCATCGACGCTACCGACGTGGTTCTGGGCAAGCTCGCTTCCACCGTGGCTGACATGCTGCGCGGCAAGCACAAGCCCCAGTACGCACCGAACGTTGATTGCGGCGACCACATCATCATCCTGAATGCGGACAAGATCCACATTTCCTCCAACAAGCGCGAGCGCGAGATGCGCTACCGCCACTCCGGTTACCCGGGCGGCCTGAAGTCCATGACCCTTGGTCAGTCCCTGGACGCCAACCCGGTCCGCGTTATCGAGGAAGCTGTAAAGGGCATGATGCCGCACAACAAGCTTTCCAACGCCTCCATCAAGAAGCTGCACGTTTTCGTGGGCGAGGAGCACCCGTACGCCGGCCAGAAGCCGGAAACCTTTGAGTTTAAGCAGGTGGCACAGTAATGACCGAGCAGAACATCGACAACAATGTAGCCGACGCTGCCGACATCGCTGCAGCAACCGCCGCTACCGAGGAGTTCACCAACACCATCGGTGATTCCCTGGCAACCGATACCGAGGCTGAGGTTGAGACCGCTGCCCCGGCTATCCACGAGGGCCCGATCCAGACCGTTGGTCGCCGTAAGCGCGCCATCGCTCGTGTTCGCCTCGTTGCTGGTTCCGGCAACATCTCCGTCAACGGCCGCGCCTTTGACGAGTACTTCCCGAACAAGCTGCACCAGCAGGACATCCTGCTGCCGCTGACCATCCTCGAGCGCGAGGGTCAGTTCGACATCAAGGTCACCGTCAACGGTGGTGGCCCGACCGGTCAGGCAGGCGCCCTGCGCCTGGCTATCGCCCGCGCACTGAACATCTACAACCCGGCTGACCGCCAGGCCCTGAAGAAGGCTGGCCTGCTCACCCGTGATGCTCGTGCCGTGGAGCGCAAGAAGGCTGGTCTGCACAAGGCACGTCGTGCCCCGCAGTACTCCAAGCGTTAATCTTCGCTTACTGCATTTTCCGAAAGCCGCTGCTTCCCTTTCGTGGAGGTGGCGGCTTTCGCCGTGTATGGCAGGGGTGGGGCGAGTTTCCTGCTATGTTGCGGGGTATAACCAAGCCCCAAAGGTGGACCGATCTGCGCCACACAACGGGGAGCGGGCATAATGAACAACTATGACTCGACTTTTTGGAACCGATGGAGTTCGCGGCCTCGCGAACAAGAAGCTCACACCGATTCTTGCGCTGCGCTTGGGCCAGGCGGCAGCGGAAGTTCTTACTTCAGACCGTGAATCTTATGAGCGTCGCCCGCTCGCGATTATCGGGCGCGACCCGCGTGTGTCGGGTGAGATGCTGGATGCGGCGATTGCCTCGGGTCTGGCATCGCGAGGCGTTGACGTCGTGCGCGTCGGCGTGCTGCCTACCCCGGCAATCGCGTTCCTTACCGATGACTTTGGGGCAGATCTCGGCGTGATGATCTCCGCTTCCCATAACCCGATGCCAGACAATGGCATCAAGTTCTTCTCCGCGGGCGGCAAGAAGTTGCCGGATGAGGTGGAAGACCGCATCCAGGCTGCTATGGACAATCTCACTGAAGATGGCCCGACTGCGACCAAGATTGGTCGTATTATTTCGGAGGCTCCGGATGGTCGCGAGCGCTACCTGAAGCACTTGGCTGAGGTTGTTACCACGGATCTGAACGGCATCAAGGTTGTCGTCGACACTGCAAATGGTGCGGCTTCCAAGGTTGCACCGCAGGCCTATGAGGCTGCGGGTGCTGAGGTTATCGCCATCCATAACAAGCCGAATGCTTTCAACATCAACGAGGACTGCGGTTCTACGCACATTGAGAAGACACAGGAGGCCGTCGTCGAGCACGGCGCCGATCTGGGCCTCGCACACGATGGTGACGCTGACCGCTGCCTAGCCGTGGATGCCGAAGGCAACGTCGTTGACGGTGACCAGATCATGGCGATCCTCGCCGTGGGTATGAAGGAAGAAAACGATCTCCGCTTCAACACCCTGGTGGCCACCGTGATGTCGAACCTGGGCCTGAAGCTGGCCATGCAGGAGCAGGGCATCGAGGTCAAGGAAACCGCCGTGGGTGACCGCTACGTGCTGGAAGAGCTCAATCGCGGTGACTTCTCTCTGGGCGGTGAGCAGTCCGGCCACGTGGTGTTGCCGGATGATTGCACCACTGGTGATGGCACGCTGACCGGTTTGTCCATCATGGCGCGCATGGCCAAGTCCGGGAAGACCCTCAAGGAGCTGGCCTCCGTGATGACGGTGCTGCCGCAGGTGCTCATTAACGTTCCGGTGTCCGACAAGGCTGTCATCCTTAACGCCCCTGAGGTTAAGGAAGCTATCGCTGCTGCCGAGGCAGAGCTCGGTGATACGGGCCGCGTTCTGCTGCGCCCGTCCGGCACGGAGGAGCTCTTCCGCGTCATGGTGGAGGCTGCTGAAAAGGAGCAGGCGCGCAAGGTCGCAGGCAAGCTTGCGGCCGTCGTTGCTGCAGTGTAGCTCTACTCATTCCACCACAACCCCAGGCTGCTGGCCTGGGGTTTCGTGTTTTGTGGGGTGGTGTGGGAACCAAAGGGGATGTTGCTCAGTCCAATAAAAGCAGGAATCACTGTTTGTTGTGGACGAGAAGGAGGGCACATATGCCCGACGTATTTTTTGATGAGGATGAAGCCACGCGGCTTCTCGACGCCGTCGTGGACCAAACCCGTGCCCAAAGTGACGCGCACCGCGGGGATAGACCGAATTTTCCCCAATCCTCCGCGGGGCGTGATTTCGGCGGGCACGGCGCACAGATTCAGGCCCTGTTGAACCGGCTCCATGAACGCGGTGCGTGGCGGTTAGAGAACATATCGGCCACAGCGGATGCCGCGCGCGAACAACTGCGTGCTTTCGGGGACGTGGACCGCGGCCTCGCCGGGCAACTCGGTGACCAGGAAGCAGGGGTGAATTGATGTCCACGATGGTCAAGTCACTCTTGGGTGATTATTCACAAGCGGTGTCCCAGTTCCAGGCGGCAAGCCAAGGAGGCTATTCCGGGCCCAGCACGCCTATTGGCTTGTTGGGGGACATGGTGGGGTCGGTCGATGGGATTAACCCAGGCGACTTGGTTACGAACACTGCGTCGGCGATGGGTGCTCGCCGCCCAGGGCGCGGTGGTAACGGGTTGCGGGAATTCCTTCTCGGTACGGTTCTATCGCTGGCCGGGGGAGCGATCATGGATCATTTGCGCGGCGTACAAGACGATTTCGACAAGGAAAGGGACGAAGCCGGTGATTTGGTGGAATCCGCGCAGCAGTGTTCGGATGCCATCGAAGACGTCGTTGATGTTTCTGATTCCGCGGTGGCAGAGCTTATCTCTGCTGTGATTCCACTGATTAACATCTTGACCATGCTGTTGCAGCGGCACCCTCTGGGAAAGGTCATCATCCCGGTGATATCGCGCATTGGTGGGGAGCTTATCGATCAGACGAATGACACCATCACGCAAACGTGCCGGGACCGCGATACCGCCATTGAGAATTGCTATGACGAGTTTGAACGGCGCTGCACCGAGGTGTGCGAGCGGGAGCTGCCGGAAACCCCGCCAGAGCCCGAATGCGGCTGTGAGGAGAAGCGGAAAGAGTGCCCGCAACCTGAGCCTGAACCTTGTGCACCGGCCCAGCCGTCACCAGCTCCGGCCCCGTCCACACCGTCTCAGCCCACACAGCCAGCTCAGCCTTCGGCGCCAGCTGCACCGCAGCAACCTGTAGAGCCGAAACCAGAAACACCGGTGGCACCACCAGAAAAGCCGGAGCCCACCCAGCCCGCCACGGTGCCTGAAAAAGACTGCCCACCGGTTGAAGAGAAGCCACAGCCTGCGCCGCCGACTGAGCCGAGCCATGTGCCGACTGAGCCCGCTTCAACGGCACCAGAAGAGGAGCACACACCGTGCCGCTGCACAGAAGAGAAAGCGGCACACACCTGTGACTGCGGTGAGCATCAGCGAGAACTAGGAACCACGAAGCCCGCTGATGCAGGAGTTGACGTTCCCATCGAGCCTGTGCCGCAGGAGGTGGTGGACTGCCCAGAGGACGAGGAGCCGGTGGCTGAGGAGGCCAAGTGTCCTGAAGAGTCGTTAGAAAGCGATGATTGCGAAGAGCCAGAGCAGCCACCCGGTGCGGAAGCAGGTGAGTGCAAGCCTGAAGAAGCCTGCTGTGGAAGCTTAGGCCTGCTTGGCGTGGGCGTTGCCATTCTGGGGCTGGGTCTGTTGGCTGAGGCAGCTATGGACTTCGTGGAGAATCTGCCGGAGCCGGAGCCCGTACCGGAGCCTGTACCCGAGCCAGAACCGCAGCCAGAGCCCGAACCCTGCCCACCGCCTGCACCAGAGCCTGCTCCTGACAACGGTGTTACGCCGCCGCCTCCGGAGCTGAACAACGTTCCTGAGCCAGAGGCACCGCCAGAGAAACTTGCGCACATGCAGGCAGCGGAGGCACCGGCGCCGCAGCCAGCCCCGGCGCCAGCACCTGCACCTGAGCCAGTACCAGGTCCGGCCGCTGGGGCTGAGGCCACGCCAGAAATGCCCCCGCAAGAAAGTTCAGAAACCTCCTCCGTACACGCACGAAAGGCAGGGCAGTGGTAATGCCGCACAATGATTTTGATGAGTTCGCGCGCGGATTCCGCGAGCGCACAGCCGCACGGCTGCTGGAATTTGAGAAAGCCATGGCTAAAGCACAGGACGAATTGGAAAAGTCTGCGCAGCGTGCCGCCCAAGCCCAATCGCCTACAGAGGCGCAGCGGCGGAACCCTGCTTCTAGGGGCGGAGCGCACAGCCAAAGCCAAAGGCAGGGGCGAGGCCGCCCGCGCGGCCAAGTGCAATCAGTGCTCAGGCGCGGGTGACACGGAAACCGGGAAACTCCTCAGTGCGCCAGCAGCCCCAGGTGTTACTGTGGCGTGAGTAGCCACTGCACGTATCAACCAAGGTTTGGGGGAAGACCACATGACAATTCCTTGGGTTTATGACGTCTTGTGGGGAGTTCTTCCCATGCTGTACCTCTTGGTGGCTTTTGTCGTGCTTGGCATTGAGATTAAATGCGACAGAGATATGGCCCACATAAAGCTGTGGACGGCCGCGCAGCTGCTTCTCCCAGGAATTGGCCTTATCGCCTGGCTTCTCCTTGAAGTTCCCCGCTTAAAAAGACTAAAGCAGGACGAATAAACGATCGTCCTGCTTTAGTCGGAGCACACGTGCGCCTTGCGGTGCTAGCTCGTCGAAACCTTTCCCGTCGCTAGAAACCCGCGTGCTTGGTGAGGTCCTCGCCGAGGAAGCTCTCGACGCCCTTGGCGGAGGCGTCGGCAGCCGCAAAGGCGTCATACTTGGACTCACCAGCCAGGGTGGACAGCAAGAAGCCGGTGACTAGGCCGCGGGCTGTCTCAACGGCGGATCCTTGAAAGAAGCCGGAACCAAGCGCCAACTTGAAGAGTTTATCCTCGCTGAAACCGGACTGCGTGCCCTTAGCAATCTCACGGTAGGCCACCGGGCCGCCCCAGGCGTTGGCTAGCTTCGCGGGATTACCGGCGCGGAAGATATCATCCTGGCCTGCGCCGATAACAAGGCCGCGGGCCTTAACAGCGTGGGCGGCCTGAACTGCAGAGGGGGAAGTATCGGCGGGGTAGAGGGCAGCGACGGCGCGGACCTTTGGGTTATCCACGGCGGCCAAGGTGGCTATGCCGCCGCCCATGCCGTGTCCAAAGACACCCAGTTTGGAGGGGGACACCGAAATCTTTCCGGCACCCAACCGGACACCAGCGGCAATCTGCAAAGCCGATTCGAGGTCGGCAGCCAAGTTGCGGTGCTTGGCAAAGACGCCTGTTTCTGTATCGGGAGCAACCACTACGATGCCCCAGCTGGCCAAGTGGCGCAGGGTGGCGTGGTAGTCCTTAACGCTTTTCGTCCAGTCGTGGGCAAATGCCACGGCAGGCAGACCTTTACCCTCAGCTGGGGTGTAGACCTTGCCTTCCAGCCCTGCATAGGACAGGTCCCCGACGAGAACGCGGTGCGGGCCGCGCTTGGACAACGTACCGAGATGCTTCTTCAAATTCGCAGACACGCTTTACAGAATAGAGCAAAGAGTAGGTAAAGCGGTGGACACTATAAGGCAGTGGGGGGAGAATTAAACGCGATCCTTGAGATTCGGCATGATAAATCATGCTGTAAAATTTTTTCCCATGTGTGGAATCGTTGGATACATTGGCCGAAATACCGATGGCCGTGAGTACTTTGCGTTAGACGTTGTGTTGGAGGGCCTGCGCCGACTGGAGTATCGCGGCTATGACTCAGCAGGCGTCGCAATGTACGCCGATGGTGAGATCGGCTGGCGCAAGAAGGCCGGAAAGGTCGCTGCGCTGGAAGCCGAAATCGCTGCGCGTCCACTGAAGGATTCCGTCCTGGGCATCGGCCACACCCGCTGGGCTACTCACGGTGGCCCGACCGATCTGAACGCCCACCCGCACGTGGTGGATGGCGGCAAGCTCGCCGTCGTGCACAACGGCATCATCGAGAACTTTGCTGAGCTTAAAAGCGAGCTGGAGGGCAAGGGACATAACTTCGTCTCCGAGACCGACACCGAGGTAGCCGCCACCCTTCTGGCAGATGTGTTCCACAACGAAGCCGGCGGTGACCTCACCAAGGCTATGCAGCTGACCGGCAAGCGTCTGGAAGGTGCGTTCACCCTCTTGGCTATTCACGCCGAGCAGGCGGATCGCATCGTGGCTGCACGCCGCGATTCGCCGCTGGTCATCGGCCTGGGTGAGGGGGAGAACTTCCTGGGCTCGGACGTCTCCGGCTTCATCGACTACACCAAGTCTGCCGTGGAGATGGACAACGACCAGGTCGTGACCATCACCGCGGATGACATCGAAATCACTGACTATGAGGGCAACCCCGCCCAGGGCAAGCCTTTCGAGATCAAGTGGGATGCCGCTGCTGCTGAAAAGGGCGGCTTTAACTCCTTCATGGAGAAGGAAATCCACGACCAGCCAGCAGCCGTGCGCGATACCCTGCTGGGCCGCCTCGATGAGACCGGCAACCTGATCCTCGATGAGATCCGCATCGAGGAGTCGGTGCTCAAGTCCATCGACAAGATCATCGTCATCGCCTGCGGCACCGCCGCCTACGCCGGCCACGTCGCGCGCTACGCCATCGAGCACTGGTGCCGCATCCCGTGTGAGGTGGAACTGGCTCACGAATTCCGCTACCGCGATCCGATCGTCAACGAAAAGACCCTGGTCGTGGCCCTGTCCCAGTCGGGCGAGACCATGGATACCCTCATGGCAGTACGCCACGCCCGCCAGCAGGGCGCCAAGGTGATTGCTATCTGCAACACCCAGGGCTCCTCCATTCCGCGCGAGTCTGACGCCGCCCTCTACACCCACGCCGGCCCGGAGATCGCCGTGGCCTCCACCAAGGCCTTCCTGGCGCAGATCACCGCGACCTACCTGCTGGGCCTCTACCTGGCGCGCCTGCGCGGCAACATGTTCTCCGATGAGGTCAACTCGGTCCTCGAAGACCTGCGTGGCATGCCGGAAAAGGTCCAGGCAATCATCGACAACGAGCAGCAGGTCTACGACCTAGCCAACGCTATGGAGAACGCCAAGTCGGTGCTCTTCCTGGGCCGCCACGTCGGCTTCCCCGTCGCGCTGGAGGGCGCGCTCAAGCTCAAGGAGATTGCCTACCTGCACGCGGAGGGCTTCGCCGCCGGTGAGCTCAAGCACGGCCCCATCGCGCTCATCGAGGAAGGGCAGCCGGTCTTCGTCATCGTGCCTTCCCCGCGTGGCCGCGATTCCCTGCATGCCAAGGTTGTCTCCAATATCCAGGAGATCCGCGCCCGTGGTGCTATCACCATCGTCATCGCGGAAGAGGGCGACGAGGCAGTCGAGGCCTACGCCAACCACATCATCCGCATCCCGCAGGCGCCGACGCTGATGCAGCCGTTGCTGGCTACCGTTCCGCTGCAGATTTTCGCCTGCGGTGTAGCCACCGCCAAGGGCTATGACGTGGACCAGCCGCGCAATCTGGCGAAGTCCGTGACCGTCGAATAGCGCTGAGCCCTCAAGTGGCACAATGGTGGGTATGTTAAAAACCACCGTTGACCTCAACGCTATTGCCCACAATGTTGCTCGCGTGAAGGAGGCGGTGGCTCCGGCCCGCCTCATGTGCGTGGTCAAGGCGGATGCCTATGGCCACGGCATCGAGCGCTGCGCACCGGTCATGGCGAAGGCTGGGGCAGACGCCTTCGGGGTGGCCACCTTGGCCGAGGCTGTCGCACTGCGGAAGGTCATTGACACCCTCCCCATCGCTGCTTGGCTGTGGGAGCCAACAGAGGACATCGCCCCGGCCCTCGCCGCTGGTATCCAGATCGGTATCCCTTCGCTGGCGCACGCCCAAGCACTCATTGCTGCTGAGACTCCCACCGAAGTCTTCGTGATGGTGGAGACGGGGATGCACCGATCGGGCGTCGACAAGCATGCGTGGGAGGAGACCTTCCGCCTGCTTGCCGACGCCCCCCACATCACCGTCCTCGGCCTCATGTCCCACTTCGCCTGCGCTGATGAGCCGGCG
The DNA here is from genome assembly GCF_001814945.1 of Corynebacterium sp. HMSC066C02. Classification (NCBI taxonomy): domain Bacteria; kingdom Bacillati; phylum Actinomycetota; class Actinomycetes; order Mycobacteriales; family Corynebacteriaceae; genus Corynebacterium; species Corynebacterium sp. HMSC066C02. Next base: position 51,538 of record NZ_KV818450.1, read on the forward strand.
CACCCGCACAATGATCATCAGGAATCTGAGTTCCGCCAGGCCCTAACGCTTGCCCGTGAGGTGGGGCTGGAGTGCCCGCTGAACCACCTGGCTAACTCGCCCGCGGCCTTGACTCGCCCCTCGGCGCGTTTTGAACAGGTGCGCGTCGGTGTGGCCCTGTATGGGCTCGAACCGGTCGCCGGGCGCGACCATGGGCTGGAACCCGCCATGACGTGGGAGGCTTCCGTCGTCGCAGTGAAGCCGATTTCGGCGGGGGAGTCCACGTGTTATGGCCTGACCTGGACCGCGGATAGCGACCGCGAGCTCGCCACCGTCAGCGTGGGCTATGCCGATGGCCTACCGCGCGCCTTTCAGGGGGCGCTGCAGGTAGGCATTGGTGGTGAGCTCTACCCGCAGGTGGGGCGCGTCTGCATGGACCAGATCGTCGTCGACCTCGGCGCGAACCCTCACGGCGTGCGCGCCGGAGACACTGCCGTTATCTTCGGGCGCGGCGGTATGAGCGCTACAGAATTAGCCGAGACAGCCGGGACCATCAACTATGAAGTGGTGTGCCGCCCCACCGGGCGCACCGAGCGTACATACCGCGAAGGAGCTAGCGATGCGCAGTGATTTTCCACACGAAGGACGCCGTGAGGCCGCCACGCCAGAGGATGCCCAGGCATTTGGTGAAGAGCTAGGCGCGGCGCTGGAAGCAGGAGACCTGGTTATCCTCGACGGCCCCTTAGGTGCCGGGAAAACCACCTTTACGCAGGGCATTGCCCGCGGGATGCAGGTGAAGGGGCGGGTGACCTCACCGACCTTCGTCATCGCCCGCGAGCACCCTTCCCGCGTGGGCGGGCCGACGTTGGTGCACGTGGATGCCTACCGCCTCCTCGACCATTCTGAGGATCCGTTGGGGGAGCTGGACAGCCTAGACTTGGACACCGAAATAGAGGACGCCGTGGTCGTTGCCGAGTGGGGTGGGGGCTTCATGGAGCGCCTGTCTGATGCGTACCTCGCTATCACAATTAACCGCGACTCGGACGATGATGTCCGCGTATTTACATGGAAATGGGTGAATTAACGTGCTGGCTTTTCTTGCTGAACAGCCCTTGCTGACGCTCTTTCTCATCATGGCGGTGGGACTGGCCGTGGGCAAGATCAATGTCTTCGGCATCTCGCTCGGCGCCGCGGCTGCGATGTTCGTGGCCTTGGGCTTGTCCGCAGCGAACCCGGACATCGTGGTCCCGGCGTTCGTGTACCAATTTGGCCTGGCCATCTTCGTTTACGTCATCGGCCTGAACTTCGGCCGTAGCTTCTTCGAAGATTTCCGCCGGCGCGGCTGGAAGATGTCCATGGTGGTCATCGTCTTCTTCTTCATTCTGGCGGGGCTGACAACCCTGGCGATGCGCCTCTTTGATCTGGACCCCGCGATCAGCGTGGGTACCCTTGCAGGTTCGCTGAGCTCGACGCCGGGTATGGCAGCGGTCGTCGAGGCGCTGGGCGGCGATAGCACCCCGGTGGTGGGTTATTCGCTGGCCTACCCAGGCTGCATTATCGGCACCATTCTGGTGGCCGCCATTGGTGCGAAAGTCCTGCGTGTGAACCACGTTGAGGACGCCCGCGCCGAGGGCATGATTGCGGAGCCACTGGAGTGGCGGGCGGTGCGCCTGACCCGCGACTTTGACGCAACGGTAGGTCAGCTGCAGGAGGTGACTGGCGAGCGCGTCATCGCTACCCGCCACGTCAACAATCCCCACAACCACAACCTGGCCTACCCGGAGCTGCCGCTGCGCGCCGGCATGGAGCTTTTGCTCAACGGCACGGCCCCAGCGCTGGATAGCGCGATTTCCCAATTGGGTGAGGAGATCCACCTCAACCTCCACGAGGAAGATGGCCTGGTCTACCGCCGCCTGACCGTGTCCAGCCCACGTGTTGCGGGCTATCAGCTCAAGGACTTGGACACTGTGAAGGAAGGCTTCCTTATCGCGCGCGTGCGCCGCGGTGACTCGGACGTTGTACCGAACGAGGAAACCGTCCTGCATTATTCGGACCGCGTGCGCGTTATCACCGCGCCGGGCAGGCTTGACGACGTCCGCCGTTTCCTCGGCGACTCCGAAGCCAAACTCGGCAACGTTGATCTCTTCCCCTTTGCCCTCGGTCTCTTCATTGGTCTGCTCTTCGGCGCTATCCCGATTCCGTTGCCGGGCGGCACGACGCTCTCCTTCGGCTTCGGTGGCGGTCCGATCGTCATTGGCCTCATCTTGGGCGCGCTGGGCCGCTCGGGCCCGATTAACTGGCAGCTTCCTTTCCACGCCAAGCAGACAATCTCCACGCTGGGCTTGACCTTGTTCTTGGCGGGCGTGGGTACGTCGGCAGGCGGCCAGTTCCGTGATGCGCTGTCGGATCCGACCTCCCTGAAGTACATCGGTGTGGGCATGGTGCTGTCGCTGGTCTCCGCCATCGGCATCGTCGCGGTATCCATGCTGGTGCTGCGCCTGAAGTTTGATGAGTCGATGGGCATCGCCGCGGGTATGACCACGAACCCGGCGATCATGGCCTACCTCAACCCCCAGACCGGTACTCAGCTGGCAGAGCGCGGCTATGCCACCGTGTATCCCACGACGATGATCGGCAAGATTCTCATGTGCCAGGTCTTGGCCTTGATTATTGTTTGATAGTCGTCGCGTAGGATATCCCCGTACTGTTTATTCCCGCTATCCCCGCGTGAGGAGCTAACACCACCTTTATGAACAAGCTTGGTCAATTCATCACCACTGTCGTTATCGGCGGCTTCGCCGTATTCCTTGCCGCGCTCATCGTGCTGCCGATGGTCCGGACGGCGGACGCGGAGTCGAAGGAGCCCTCAACCGTTGCTCAGTCCCTGAGCGCCTACCCGAAGAATCTGGACTTCGCTATGTTCATCCCGCAGGATGTGTACGGCCCAGAGTGGAGTGCGGCCGCAGCCGTCTGCCCGGGTATCACCGAAGAGCAGCTCAAGGAGCGCGGAGTGGAGACGGGAAACCTGAATATCGACTTCGTCGATGGGGCTGTGCCTGATGACGTGAACTACATGCTGCTGGTCTCGCAGTACAACGAATTCAAGGCGGAGAAGCTGCCGCGCGCGAAGGTGGACCTCTGTGATGGTTTCCTGCAGCAGCTGAAGACACCGGAAGCTGCTAGCCAGAATATCCCGCCGCTGTTGCCGTTCCAGCAGGGACAGCCGCTGCAGTTTATGCGCGATACCCCGGAATACGTGGAGAAATTGGGGAAGAACAACCCTGACTACGTTGAGACCGACTGGCACCTCGCAGGCTAATGAAGGTTCTCGCACTCGATACCGCCACCACGGATCTGGTCACGGGCATCGTTGATACCGACACCGGGGAGAGCATCGACCGTGTTATCAGCGGTACGCGCGCCCACAACGAGCAGCTCATCCCTACTATCGAAGAGCTGCTTGCCGACGCCTCCCTGACCTACCCAGATCTCTCCGCCATCGTCGTGGGCATGGGGCCCGGGCCGTTTACCGGTCTGCGTGTGGGCATGGCTACCGCTTCTGCCTTGGGAGTGGCCCTTGACCTGCCGGTACATGGTGTGTGCACTCTGGACGCCATCGCGCACGGCCGCGCGGGGGAGTGGTTGGTGGCCATCGACGCCCGCCGCAAAGAGGTCTACTGGGCCACCTTTGCCGATGGGGAGCGTCGCAGCGGCCCAAACGTATCGAAGCCGGAAACCCTTGATCTGAGCGCCGCCGGACTCGCGAGCCCGGAAAGCGTGCGCCTAGTGTTCCCCGAGTCTATTGCCCCGCGTTTGCCGGAGGGCATCGCTGACCTTCCCCGTGAGTGGGCTACCCCGCGCGCAGCGGGTTTGGTTGCCTGCGCCGATCTGTCCGCTGAACCTGAGCCGCTTGTCCCGCTCTACCTTCGCCGTCCCGATGCCGTGGAACCACAGGCCAAGCCGCGCTCGGCTGCCTTGGTCGGCGGCATCGAGGACACAGCGGCATCATGAGGCTGCGGCCATTAGCGTCCGCGGACGCGCCGCGCTGTGCCGAGTTAGAGAAGGTCCTTTTCCCCGGCGAAAGCCCATGGCCGGCGCGAGCCTTCGAGCAGGAAATCGCGGCGGGCCACACCACGTACTGGGCGGTTGACGCAAGCGTCAACCGCGTGGGCCACAACGACAACCACGCGGAAGTTCTCGGCTACGCCGGCGTGGGCCGCATGGGCCCCGCTGCTTGGCCGGAGTACGAAATCCGCACCATCGGCGTCGACCCCGCGGCCCAACGGCAGGGCATCGCGCGGCTGATGATGGACGCCATCGTCGAACGTGCAGATTCCCACGACGCGCCCATCTTCCTCGAAGTGCGCGTAGGCAACGATCCGGCCATCCGCCTCTACGAGGCCTATGATTTTGTCATCAACGGCCTGCGCCGCAATTACTATCAACCCTCCGGTGCGGACGCCCACACCATGTATCGACCACGAAAGAGTGAAAGATGTTAATCCTCGGCATCGAGTCCTCCTGCGACGAAACCGGCGTGGGCATCATCGAGCTGTCTGATAACGGCCACATGGAGATCCGCGCCGACGTCGTCGCCTCCTCCATGGAGCAGCACGCGCGCTTCGGCGGCGTGGTTCCGGAGATTGCCTCCCGCGCCCACCTCGAGGCCATGCCACAGGTGATGAAGGCGGCGTTGGAGGAAGCGGGCGTCGAGAAGCCAGATGCGGTGGCCGCCACCGTGGGCCCGGGCCTAGCCGGCGCGCTCCTCGTCGGAGCGTCGGCAGCCAAGGCTTTTGCTTCCGCGTGGGGCGTGCCCTTCTACGGCGTCAACCACCTCGGCGGTCACGTCGCGGTGGCGAACCTGGAGGGCGAGGAGCTGCCGCATTCGGTGGCACTGCTCGTCTCCGGCGGCCATACGCAGCTGCTCGAGGTGGAAGCCGTGGGCAAACCCATGAAGGAGTTGGGCACCACGCTTGACGACGCCGCCGGCGAAGCCTACGACAAAGTCTCCCGTCTGCTGGGCTTGGGGTATCCGGGAGGGCCGATCATCGATAAGCTGGCTGCCCAAGGAAAGCCCACCATCGACCTGCCGCGGGGTTTGTCCAAGGCTGAGGACCTGCGCGGGCCCAACCGCCACAATTTCTCTTTCTCAGGGCTCAAGACTGCGGTGGCGCGCCACGTGGAAAAGGCCGAGCGAGAAGGCTCGACTGTTCAGGTTGAGGACCTGTGTGCTTCCTTCCAGGAAGCGGTGGCAGATGTGCTGACTGCCAAAGCTGTGCGCGCCTGCCAGGACACAGGCGCCAAGGTGCTGCTGCTCGGCGGCGGAGTGGCAGCGAATTCGCGGCTGCGCGCACTTGCGGCAAAGCGCTGCGAGTCTGCGGGCATTGAGTTGCGTGTGCCGCGCTTCAAGCTATGCACCGACAACGGCGTGATGATTGCGGCGGTGGCCGCCCAGCTCATTCACGAAGGCGCCGAGCCTTCCGGCCTGGCATGCGGGACGGATACGCAGCTTGAGGTGGAAGTCCCCCTCGTCGCCGCTGCGCGCTAGAAGATTCGTACCGCGCTCTGTGTCGTCGAGATTGAGGACGCCGGTCACGGCCGCGCTCTAGCGGAGGCGTACTTGGGGGTGCGCTCTAGCGGATGCGCAACCCCCAGGGTGCCGGTAGTGTGATGACCGATAATCGTCCGGCTCACACACAAGGAGCTCACACCGTTATGACCACTGGATTCCTCGTTAACCCTGATCTGTCCCGCCGCATCATCGAGTTTGAGCTCGAACAGGCAAATCAATTCCTCGGTGGTACCACCGAGGATCGCGTTTCCGTGGCCTTCCAGGATGATGGCCAGACCTACGCGGCGTTGTTTAACCCGAACGCGAAGGCTGACGACGCTGACCCGAACCCGGTGGCCTCCTTAGCCCGCAACGCTGCGGCTACCGGCAACTCCGCTTTCCTGCAGGACCCAATCCGCTCCATCTGCGGACCGGTCATCTTTGTCGCTGCCGACGGTGACGATAAGAACATCGACGAAGTCGTGGAAGCCGTGGAGCACGGCATCCGCGCGGTGAAGAACTACCGCGAGGACAACCCGGAGGAGTACCAGCTGTGGCGCGCGGCTGTGCTGAACTCCCACCGGCAGGTCTAATTCCAGCCTTTGTTTGTAGGGCCTGAGCGCTTTTCTAGCGCTCGGTGTGCCGCAGCCATGTCAATACGGCCTTCACCCGTCGGTTGGAGTCCTCGGGTCGAAACCCGAGTTTTATAAATACATTGGAGACGTGCTTGCTTACTGCTCCGGAGGTAAGGACGAGCGCGTCCTCAATGTCTTTATTGCTCAATCCTTGGGCCATAAGCCCCAGTACCTCCCGCTCGCGAGCGGTGAGCCGGGCTAAACCAGTGTGCCTTGCGGAAAGCAGCGCCGTGACCACCTCTGGGTCCACCACGGTGCCGCCGCGGGCGACATCGTTAAGCGTGCGCACGAATTCTTCAACATCAGAAACGCGCTCCTTGAGTAGGTACCCGAATCCGCCGTGCTCCAGGAGGCGGTCGAGATAGCTTGCCGCTACGTATTGGCTGAGCACCACTACGGGTTGGGCGGGGTTGGCTGCCCGCAGATCATGCACGGCTTGAAGCCCGTCATCGGTCATCGTGGGCGGCATACGCACATCGCTGATAATGAGGTCGAAGTCTTCCTGCCCTGCGATGGCGCGCAGTGCTTCGGCATCTGTGACTGCCGTTACGCTATAGCCTAACGCACTGAGTAGTTGCTCCAGCCCCGCGCGCAGGAGCGCGGAATCTTCTGCGAGTAGTAGCTTCATTTCGCCTCCTTCAGCGGTAGTTTGACCAGCAGCTGGCCGCCGCCTTCACCCGTAGCATTGGCGCTAGCAGCATCAAAGGTCACCGTGCCGCCGAGTGCAGCAGCACGCTCGCGCAGCCCGGCGAGGCCCGTGCCCGAACCCACAGCTGCACTCTCACCGTCCAGCTCTTTGTCCGTGGGTCCCGTGCCATTATCTACGATTTCTAGGCGCAGCATATCCCTAAAAGCGACCGTTACCGCGGCTTCGGTGGCTGCGCCGTGCTTAGAGGCGTTTGTGAGCGCCTCGGCGACTGCATGGTAGGCCAGCAGTGCTGTGGTCTCGTCAATCGAGCTCTCAGCGCCCTCTACACGAAGTGTGGTCTCAAGCCCGGAATGGGCGAGTAACTCGTCGAGGGCGGGGATAAGTCCGTCATCGAAAAGCACCTGCGGCGCAATGCCACGCACTGTCGCCCGCAATGAAGCCAGGGCCAAAGAGGCATTATGTTCTGCGTCAGTCAAGGCCTGCTGTGCTTGGGACGGGGCTTGTCGTTTTGCCGCGGCCAAGTTGAGCTTGAGCGCGGTGAGGTACTGCTGCGGACCATCGTGCAGTTCGCGTTCGATGCGGCGGCGCTCGCCGGAGAAGGCATCAATGAGTGTGGCACGCGAGGCTGCCAATTCCTCAGCCGAAGGACTCAATGCCAGCCGCGTTAGCGTGGTCGACGCCAAGACCAAGAGGCGGTTGAGGCCTACCAATAGAGCCGCCAGCATTGCCGCGGCCAGCCAGCAGGTGAAGAAAATCAGCGGACGGTTGGAGGTGGACCACTCGCCAACGGAGAACTCAGCCTTAGGCACGAATGGCGCTATCACTAGCACACCCGCTGTGAAACCCAGGGCCGTCCACGCGGTAAAACACGCAGCTGAAATCAATAACTGCAACACGAGGTGATAGAACTGCTGCCAATCAAACCATCGATCTGCGCGCCGGGGTGGAATTTCCACGCCCATCCACTTTGCGCCCAACCGGCCGACAAACTCCGTGGCGCGACCCACCAACGGGATCCACGGCAGCATCAACACCGAAATCACCAAGGTTGGGATACACAGCACGCCGAGGAGGAGGCTCCACGCACAGGCTTTGAGGGTTCGCATAGTCTTCGACCCTATCCGCCATGCCGGTGGAAGGGCAGTGGAGTTAGCTCCACCATTTTCCGGGTAGCCCGCTCCATGTCATTGCGTTGCGTGGCCGAGTGGAATCAGAGGCATGTTAAAAGCAGAAAACCTTAGTAAGCGCTACGGCCGCCGCACCGTGCTCAATCGCGTCAGTGTGTCCATCGCCCCAGGTGAATTCGTGGCCATCATGGGGTCGTCCGGAAGCGGCAAAACCACGCTCCTGAACCTGCTATCCGGGCTAGATAAGCCCACGTCCGGCCAAGTCAACGCGCCGGGGCGCAAGCAGCGTGCATTTGTATTTCAGGACTACAACCTGCTGGAATCCCTCAACGCGCAGCGCAATGCTACCTTGACGGCGCGTTTTTCCGGACGGCGCCCTACACGCGGCCGGGTGGCAGAGGTCTTCGACTCGCTCGGTCTCGCTGGATTGGAGAGTCGCCTGCCCGCGCAGCTGTCTGGTGGGCAGCAGCAACGCGTGGCCGTCGCCCGGGCATTGCTGGCCCAAGCGCCCTATATCTTCGCTGACGAGCCTACGGGCGCGCTTGACGACGCCACCGCTTCCACCGTCCTATCCCACCTTCGCGCCGTCGCCCGCGATGGAGCCAGCGTGATCATGGTGACTCACTCGCACCTTGCCGCCGAGGCGGCCGACCGGGTCATTTCCTTGGAGGAGGCGGCCCATGTTGGTGTGGCTTAAGGACTTACAGTCCAATTGGCTATCGTGGCTGGCCGTAGCGTTGACCTTGGTGGTGTCTTCCACCTCGTGCACCCTAGCGCTAGCCATGCTGGTCGGTTCCTCCGGAGCCGAAGAAAACCCCGCTGGGCCTCTGGGCGGCACGGTGCTGGCAATGTCACTGTGCGTGGTGGTGCTGGTGACGCTGTCTCAGATGCGCCTTATTATCGCCGAGCGTGAACCGGTCTATCGTTCTTGGCGCATGGTGGGCATGCCGAGATGGATGATCCTGTTTTTCATTCTGGGCCAAGTCGCGGTGGTCAGCGCGGCCGCCGGATTACTCGGTGTGCTGCCGGCCCGTCCACTGCTCGCACCGTGTGTGCGTGCCCTGCGCAGTGACGGCATCCCCATGCCAGATATTGCCATAACCGGCCAGGTTGTTGTCATTGCGGTAGCCGTCTGCATGTCCGCGGCCCTAGTTGGCGCGCTCCCTCCACTGCGCCGAGTCTTTCGCCCGCGCGCCACCGCACACCCGGTGTGGCTCATGGTGAAATTCCTGCTCGCATCCGCGGCCATCGGCGGCACGGTTTACGGGTGCCTGCACATCGATGACCCCGGCGACCTCCTGTCGGCCGAGATGGGCTTGGTCATCCTCGTCGCGCTCTTCTTACCCTGGCTTATGCCTGCCCTGGATCAATGGACCCGCGCGGCCGGCATCGCTGGGGCCAACGTGCGCGTGCGCCGGTCCTTTTCCACCCCGCACATCGTGCCGTGGGTGCTCGTCGGTGGCTTTATCGTCGCCGTCGGCTCGGGTCTGCGCTTTGGGAACGACGCAGGCGCCGGCGGTACCTTGTCCTCCTGGCAAGTCTTCGTCGCCCTTTTAGGGCCTGTCTTTGCCCCTAGCATCGTGGGCGCCGTGCTTACCTCGCTGCTGATGCACGGCCGCATCGCAGCCGATATTCGTGGCCTTACCTTGGCAGGTGCTGCCCCTTTGGCTTGGATGCGCGTGCAAGTAGGGGAGGCGGCTTGCCTCGCCTTGACTGCGGCTGGCGTGGTCTGTGCGCTGTGCTTGGCGACGCTCCTCCCACTCCACCGCCTCCTTACCCCACAAGACGCACTCGGTCGGACAATCCTGGAGGAGCTATGGTGGCCGTCCTTCGCCGTAATATTCGGCGCAATGTTTATCGCCCTGGGCGCCGTCAAGCTGGCGCTGGCCGGCTTTGTACACGCACGAGCGGCGTCGTTCGCGGAGGGCGAACGGGTTAGCGGCCCACAACGTTGAGGGCTAGCAGTCGCGCGGGTAGAGTGCTAGGCAGGTTGTTTTGACCCACAGTTGTTCACCCGCGACGACGGCTGTGCTGGGCTACCCACAACCGGCACACGCACGTCCACGTGGACGTGCACTAGGAACACTTTGGAGGAAATCATCATGGCAAACATCAAGCCGCTGGAGGACAAGGTCCTCGTCCAGATCGTTGAAGCTGAGACCACCACCGCGTCCGGTCTGGTTATCCCGGACTCCGCGAAGGAGAAGCCGCAGGAGGCCACCGTCGTAGCCGTCGGCCCGGGCCGCACCAACGACAAGGGCGAGGTTGTCCCGGTCGGCGTCAACGAGGGCGACACCGTCATCTTCTCCAAGTACGGCGGCACCGAGCTGAAGTACGACGGCCAGGAGTACCTCCTGCTGTCCGCTCGCGACCTGCTCGCTGTCATCGAGAAGTAAAAGTAGGCGATTAACCCTATGCCAAAGCTGATTGCATTTGACCAGGAGGCCCGCGAGGGCATCCAGCGCGGTGTAGACACGCTGGCCGACGCCGTCAAGGTCACCCTCGGCCCCCGCGGCCGCAACGTCGTGCTGTCTAAGGCTTTTGGTGGCCCGACCGTCACGAATGACGGCGTCACCATCGCCCGCGACATTGATCTCGACGATCCTTTTGAGAACCTCGGCGCCCAGCTGGTGAAGTCCGTGGCCGTCAAGACCAACGACATCGCCGGTGACGGTACCACCACCGCGACCTTGCTGGCCCAGGCACTCGTCTTCGAGGGCCTGCGCAACGTTGCCGCCGGTGCTAACCCGGTGGAGCTCAACAAGGGCATCGAGGCGGCCGCTGAAAAGGTCGTCGAGGAGCTCAAGAAGCGCGCCACCCCGGTGAACTCCTCCGCGGAAATCTCCCAGGTTGCTACCGTGTCCTCCCGCGATGCGGAGGTCGGCGAGATGGTTGCCGGCGCGATGGACAAGGTGGGCAAGGACGGCGTCGTGACCGTCGAGGAGTCCCAAACCATCGAGTCCACCGTGGACGTGACCGAGGGCATTTCCTTCGACAAGGGCTACCTCTCCCCGTACTTTGCGACGGAGGAGGAGACCTACAACGCCGTGCTTGACGACGCCGCAATTCTCCTCGTCCGCAACAAGATCTCCTCCCTGCCGGACTTCCTGCCGCTGCTGGAGAAGATCGCGGAGTCCTCGCGCCCGACGCTGATCATCGCTGAGGACATCGAGGGCGAGCCGCTGCAGGCGCTCGTCGTGAACTCCATCCGTAAGGTCCTCAAGGTCGCCGCCGTGAAGTCGCCGTACTTCGGCGAGCGTCGTAAGGGCTTCATGGATGACCTGGCTGTTGTCACCGGTGCTACGGTCGTCGACCCGGAGGTTGGCATCAACCTCAAGGAGGTTGGCCCTGAGGTTCTCGGTTCTGCACGTCGCGTCACCGTGTCTAAGGAGGACACCGTGATTGTGGATGGTGCAGGTACTGCTGAGGCCGTCGAGGAGCGCCGCGAGCAGATCCGGCGCGAGATCGAGCGCACCGATTCCACCTGGGATAAGGAGAAGCTCGAGGAGCGCCTGGCCAAGCTGTCTGGCGGTGTTGCCGTCATCCGCGTTGGTGCCGCTACCGAGACCGAGGTCAATGAGCGCAAGCTGCGCGTCGAGGATGCCATCAACGCCGCCCGCGCGGCCGTTGAAGAAGGCGTTATCGCCGGCGGCGGCTCCGCACTGGTTCAGATCTCCCAGGAGCTCAAGGCCTTTGCCGAGGGCTTCGAGGGCGAGGCCAAGATTGGCGTGCAGGCTGTGGCCCGTGCGCTGACCCGCCCGGCCTACTGGATCGCTGAGAACGCCGGCCTGGATGGTTCCGTCGTCGTCGCCCGCGTTGCCGAGCAGGCCAACGGTGAAGGCTTCAACGCCGCCACCCTGGAGTACGGCAACCTGCTGGAGCAGGGCATCATCGACCCGGTAAAGGTCACCCACTCCGCCGTGGTTAACGCCGCCTCCGTGGCCCGCATGGTGCTCACCACCGAGGCTTCCGTCGTGGAGAAGCCCGCCGAGGAAGAGCCGGCTCAGGCTGGACACGCGCACGCGCACTAAACGTGCACGCGGGAAACCTACGTTTCCCGCGTCGCCACAAGGGTTCCCGCGTCGCCACAAGGGTTCCCGCGTAGCCATAAGGAATTCCCGCAGGGAGCGGTGGCTCCCCGCGTGGCCATAAGGAAGGCCCGCCGCCCGCATCCATCGCGGGGAGGCGGGCCTTTGCTGTGGGGGCGGGAATCTCCGCCCCGTTATCAGACTGTGGAGCCGTAGAACAAGAACTCATCACCGCCACCGACACCATCGGGCACCTGCGCGTGCTTTTCTCCCGCCTGGCAGAACCCCGCGCGGGCGGGCCCGCAACTTATTCCTTCAACGTTCCTTCCGCCTTCGGTCAGGCCGCTATCGAGGTCAATGGAGTCAAGAAAGGTCGCCGCTTCGAGCGCACCGGCGGCATGTGCCCGTGGTGTGAGGGCAGGGGCGAGGTGGGGGGGACGTCGACAAGCGCCAGCTCGTCGATGAGTCCCTGTCCCTCAACGACGGCGCCATCATGTACCCCGGCATGAAGGTGGACTCGTGGATGTGGCGCGCCTACGCCGAGCCCGGGTTGTATCCGGCCGACGTGCCGGGCCAGGGCTTTACCGAGGAACAAAAGTGCAACCTGTATGAGACCAAGGTCGGCGGCGTCAACATGAGTTACATGGGGCTGGTCACGCGGGAACGTGTTGAGCGTCCCTACAGAAGCATATGCGTGCCTTTGTCGAGCGCGCAGTGGTCTTTGTGGACTGCCCAGCCAGGGTACGCGCTTGGCGCAGCACGCGCGGGAGTCCTACCTCAACGGCGTCTCCATCGCGGAGGTCTGCGACATGGAGCTTGCCGACGCCGCCGCATGGCTCCGTACCATCAACGCACCCCTTGCCGTGGCCCCGTTGCGCGGGTTGGAGACAGCCCTGGATTTGGGGCTGGGCTACCTGACGTTGGGGCAGTAGCTCTCGATGCTCTCCGGCGGCGAGGTCGTGGCGGCCTGCCCGCCGTGCGAGTTCCTCGACAAGGACACGTTGACCGCCCGCTACCTAGCGCAGGTGCTGTAGAACTGGCGGCTTCTACCGGCCTCCAATTGCCGGCTGCTGAATATCAGCGCAGCCTGCTTAACGCCATGGCTGGGGGAGGGCGGACTAGGCGCCGACGGTCGCGTGGGTGCGGCGCGAGCGCAAGGCAACGACGCGCTCGGATTCGCTCATGCCGCCCCACACGCCATAGGGCTCGCCGGATGCGAGGGCGTGTTCGCGGCACAATTCGATGACTGGGCAGGTGTGGCAAATAGCCTTGGCGCGGTTTTCGCGCTGGGCGCGGGCGCGACCGCGCTCGCCGTCTGGGTGGTAGAACACGTCAGAGTTTTCCCCACGGCAAGCGCCGTGTAGCTGCCAATCCCAGAAGTCCGTATTGGGCCCGGGGAGCAGGAAAGGCTGAGACACGTTCGATTCTCCTTATTCGTCAAAGATAGAGTTTCCAAGCGCGAGGCGTGCTGTAAGCGCGACTCAACACGGGAGATGGTCCCGTGAGCGCTAGGGCGAAGTAAGACGAGATAGAAGTGTGTCTTCCCTTGGTAAACGGCGCGTTAAGCATTGCTGACATGCAGGTGTAACGAGCCGAAATTCCTCACGTTTACCCAGTATGACCTGCATTTAAGGTTAAGATGAACGATGAATGAACTTTTTATCACAGCTCAAAAGCCGGGGAATGGACCCGTCGTTTCGGGTTTCGCCAAATGGTTATGACATGATGTTCATGCAGAATATGTAGTAATGAATTAAACGAATTCATTCAGAAAAGACTTTAGGCAGAAGAGCACAAAGCAGAAGAGCAAGGATGGCAGTGGCTACACATGCTACAGGCGCAGGCGGCTCCTCCACAGCGGCGAAGCGCGACAGCGATAAGGAACTAGCGGACCTCGTTCCGCTAGCCGTCGACGGTAGCCGCCGTGCCCTGCAGCGCATCATGCGCATCATTCACCCGCAGGTCCTGCGCTATTGCCGCGCACGCATTGGCGGTCACCGCCAGCCCACGGCGGAGGATGTGGCACAAGAGATCTGCTTGGCGGTGGCGACGTCGATTGGCACGTACAAGGACAAGGGCCGCCCGTTTATGGCCTATGTGTATGGCATCGCTGCCCACAAGGTGACCGACGCTCACCGGGCCCTCAGCCGCGACCACACCCACCCGACGGAAGACCTTCCGGAAGACGCCGCTCAGGACGCTACCCCCGAAGAATCCGCCCTTGAAGTAGACGGTAGTAACAGAGTGCGGGCAATGCTCGATACGTTAAGTGACAAGGCCCGGGACATTATCATCTTGCGTGTGTTCGTGGGGCTGTCGGCAGAGGAGACTGCGGAAATTGTGGAGTCTACCCCTGGCGCAGTCCGCGTGGCGCAACATCGTGCACTTGCGCAATTGCGCAAATCCCTCGATTCGCACGAGACGTCGTGAACCAGCAGTGTGAACCAGTAGTTGGGCTAGCCCAGAGCTAGCAGTGAGCCATCGGTACTTGGCACCGACAAATTAAAATTTTACTAATAAGGAAGGGAGGACATCATGGCAAAAAAGGACCAGCCTCAGCAGGGTGTCGCTGAGCAGCTGCAGCCTTTGGTCGATGATGATGCATTCCTCACCACTCTCTCCGAAGGAACGGATCCCTCCGATGGCGGTGATGAGTTGGCGGGTCTTCTGCTGGAGCTGCGCGGGGACGTCGAAAAGCAGATGCCCCCGGCCCCCCTCATCGAAGGCGCGGAGGAGGAGCCGGAGGTTATTTCCCTCGGCGCGGCACGTCGCCGTCGGAGCAAGCCATTCATGCACGGCCTCATTGGAGCGGCCGCAGCTACGCTGCTCATTGCAGGTACCGGAGCTGTGGTGGTCAACGCCGGACCGGGTTCCCCGCTGTATGGCGTGAACCAGTCGCTCTTCGGCGCAGACGAGCACGATGTGTCTGTGGTCGAGCTCGCCGGAACACTCGATGAAATGGAGAGGCGTTCCGCTGAGGGCGATATGGACGGCACCCGTCAGCTGCTTGAAGAAGCCCGGAAGATGGTGGATCAGGCCAAGCGGGAACGCGAGGCGGAGTCCCCGAGTACGACGAAACAACAGCCCCGCACCACGGTGACGCAGACGCAGACGGTGGAGAAGCCCGCCCCTGTAGAGGAGCAGAAGCCACCGGAGCCGGAGACCGTCACGCAGACCGAGACTGCGGTCTCTACCGTCGTGGTGACACGTACGGTATCGGCAGGTAACCCACTGGAGCCGCCGACGCAGAACCAGCCGGAGCCAAGTCAGCCGAGTGGTGGAGAGCAGGCGACGCCACCGCAGAATGACAACTCGGATGGCGCTGGGGATAACGGTCAGCTCCCGCCGCCGCAGTTCCAGCAATAAAACCACAAAGAACCTCTTTCCTCCCACACCAGGAGGAAAGAGGTTCTTGTCGTTGAGCTGCGCGGTACTTCAGCCGCGCTAGTAGCGCGAATCCATACCGTCGAGGTAACCCACCGCATAATCCCACGGAACATAGCGCATCGGATCCGGCTCGGCACCCGGCTCGTGCACGGGGGCGAGCTGGCCTGCCAGCGTAGCCTGCATGTTGGAGGCCATAATGTCCCACTCGTAGAAGTGGTTTTCTTCGCAGTCCTCGCAGAAAAAGAAGATGCCGTCGATGCCGCGCGGGCTCAAAACACGCGCAAACTCTTGGACCATGGCCAGATCATGAATGACGGCGAGACGGTCCTCCTCAGACAGCGGCTCGACGTGCTCATCCTCCTCGAGGAAGGAAGCTGGGTCGTTCGGGTCGTCCGCGAAGGGATCGCGGGGCATGTTGGCGAAAAAGTTCACGTCTGCGAGCCTATTGACTCCGTGCGCGCAAGGCAATTCCCTATAGAGACTTTTTCTATACCCACGGCTACCACTACGGGGCGTCCACGCACTACAGTGAGGGCTACCGCATACAACTATCTGGTCAGTTTAGGAGAGCCCCACCCTCATGAGCCACGTCCACACCGGCGGAGACAACCCCGACAAGATTGCACTCTACGGCCTTACTTTTGATGATGTTCTGCTGCTTCCCGCAGAATCCAACGTCGTTCCCTCCGAGGTGGATACCTCGGCGCAGTTCACCCGCAACATTCGCCTCGGCGTGCCTCTGGCTTCCGCCGCGATGGATACGGTGACCGAGGCCCGCATGGCCATCGGCATGGCGCGTCAGGGCGGCATCGGCGTCCTGCACCGCAACCTTTCCGCAGAGGAGCAGGCTCAGCAAGTAGAGATTGTGAAGCGCTCCGAGTCCGGCATGGTCACCGACCCGGTCACGGCCACCCCGGACATGACTATCGACGAGGTAGACACGCTGTGCGCGCGGTACCGGATTTCGGGCCTGCCGGTCGTCGATAAGCAAGGCACCCTCGTGGGCATCTGCACTAACCGTGACATGCGCTTCGAGCCGGATTTCTCCCGCAAGGTTTCCGAGATCATGACCCCGATGCCGCTAGTCGTGGCCAAGGAAGGCGTCAGCAAGGAAGAGGCGCTGGAGCTGCTGTCCGCCAACAAGGTGGAGAAGCTGCCCATCGTTGATGATGAGAACAAGCTCGTCGGCCTCATTACCGTCAAGGACTTTGTCAAGACCGAGCAATTCCCCAACGCCTCCAAGGATGCTTCCGGGCGCCTTCTCGTGGCGGCGGGCATCGGTACCGGTGAGGAGTCCTACCAGCGCGCAGGCCAGCTTGTCGACGCCGGCGTAGACGTCCTCGTCGTCGACTCCGCCCACGCCCACAACAACCGCGTGCTGGAGATGGTCTCCCGCGTGCAGAAGGATTTTGGTGACCGCATTGACGTCATCGGTGGCAACCTGGCCACCCGTGCTGCTGCACGCGACATGATTGAGGCCGGCGCCGACGCCATCAAGGTCGGCATCGGACCGGGTTCCATTTGCACCACGCGCGTTGTGGCGGGTGTAGGTGCCCCGCAGATCACCGCCATCATGGAGGCCGCCGCCGTGGCAGGTCCGGCGGGTGTGCCGGTTATTGGTGACGGCGGCATGCAGTACTCCGGTGACGTCGCCAAGGCCCTGGCGGCCGGCGCCGATGCCGTCATGCTGGGCTCCATGCTGGCCGGTACCACGGAGGCACCGGGTGACATCGTTGTGGTCCAGGGCAAGCAGTACAAGCGTTACCGCGGAATGGGTTCCATGGGTGCCATGCAGGGCCGCGGCCTGACGGGCGAGAAGCGCTCCTACTCCAAGGACCGCTACTTCCAGGCCGACGTCAAGAGTGAGGACAAGCTGGTGCCAGAAGGCGTGGAGGGACGCGTGCCTTTCCGCGGTGATATTGATGCCATCGTTCACCAGATCGTGGGCGGCCTGCGCGCTTCCATGGGCTACACCGGCTCCGCTAACCTGGCTGAGCTCAAGACCAAGCAGTTTGTCCAGATCACCGCTGCGGGCCTTAAGGAGTCTCACCCGCACCACCTTCAGCAGATCGTCGAAGCTCCGAACTACCGCTAAGGACTAAGAATGCGCGATTACGTAGAAATCGGCGTGGGCCGCGAGGCCCGCCGCACCTATGACTTGAACCAGATTTCCCTGGTGCCGACTCGCCGCACCCGTTCCTCCAAGGACGTGGACACCTCATGGCACATCGATGCCTACACCTTCGACGTTCCGTTCGTTTCGGCGCCGACTGATGCGCTGGCCACACCCGAATTTGTTATCGAGATGGGCAAACAGGGCGGTCTAGGCGTCATCAATGCCGAAGGCCTGTGGGGCCGTCACGAGGATTTGGAAGGCGCGATTGCCCGCGTGACGGAGAACTTCGGCGACCTGTCCACGCTGCAGGAGCTGCACGCAGCACCCCTGAATGAGGAGTTGCTGGCAGAGCGCATCGCGCAGGTGCGCGATTCCGGCGTGACCGTGGCCGTGCGCGTCTCCCCGCAGCACGCCCGCGAGCTGGCGCCCGTGGTTATTAAGGCCGGCGCGGAGTTGCTGTTCATCCACGGCACTTTGATTTCCGCCGAGCACGTGCAGACTGGCGGCGAGCCGCTCAACTTGAAGGAGTTCATCGGCTCGCTGGATACCCCGGTGGTGGCCGGTGGCGTGGCGGATTACACCACGGCGCTGCACCTCATGCGCGCGGGCGCTGCGGGCATCATCGTCGGCGCCGGTGTGAACACCAACCCGGAGACCGTAGGTATTGATATCCCCATGGCGACGACCATCGCGGATGTTGCGGCCGCACGCCGCGACTACCTGGATGAGACCGAGGGCCGCTACGTGCACGTGCTTGCCGACGGCGACATCTTCACCTCCGCAGACATCGCCAAGGCCATTGCCTGTGGCGCTGATGGGGTCGTGCTCGGGCCAGTCCTGGCTCGCGCGGCGGAGGCTGGTGGCAAGGG
The DNA here is from genome assembly GCF_001814945.1 of Corynebacterium sp. HMSC066C02. Taxonomy (NCBI): domain Bacteria; kingdom Bacillati; phylum Actinomycetota; class Actinomycetes; order Mycobacteriales; family Corynebacteriaceae; genus Corynebacterium; species Corynebacterium sp. HMSC066C02. The sequence continues at coordinate 69,879 of NZ_KV818450.1, forward strand.
CTGGTACTGGCCGTCCACGGCCGGCCACCCGCGTTTCCCGCGCGGCCTCATTGAGCCGATTGGCGTGGCCAATTCCCTCCTGGGCACCGGCACTTTTGGCGCCGATGTTTCGGGCACCGACGTTTCTGGCAACGCAACTTCTGGCGCCGCCGAGGATGCCTCAGCGGGTGCGCCTTCCTTGGAGGTCGTGCTCCATGGCCCGTCCAACGAGCCGCTGGGTGAGCTCAACTTGGTCGGTGGACTCAAGCGCGCCATGGCAAAGTGCGGCTACACGGATTTGAAGTCCTTCCAGAAGGTTGGTCTGGCCGTCCGTTAGTGCTGCGGACGCAGCTGTGCGCAGGCGCGGCTGCCCGTACGCGCGGCCACCGGCGGGAGCGGCTGCCTGTAGGTGCGGCTACCCGTCGGGGCAGCCGACTGCCGGAGGAACACTGCGGTGATCGACAAAGCTTCGATCTACTTCGCTGTCTTGGCGGCTCGTGTCCTGGCTTAGCGCTCTGCGGGGTTGAGCACCGATGGTGCTTCCACGTTGGAGTTGCAGCTGCAGTTGCGCGGCTTCTGAAACAACAGCAGGCGGGGCTTTTTCAGGCGGCGTGGGCGCAGTGCCACTTTGCGGAAAACCACGCGCCCGCGCACCGGTGCCATGGTTTGCAGCACCGAGGCCACCACGACCAGCCCGATGGCCGCCAGCTTGAGCTGGGACACGTTCTGGGAGAGCAGGAGCCAGCCAAAGAGTGCGGCGAAGACGGGCTCCAAAGCGATCAGGATGGAAAAGACGTTGGGGGCAAGCCTGCGCAGCGCAAGGAATTCCAACGAGTAGGGGATGAGAGAAGCCAGCACGCCCGTGCCCAGAGCAAGCAGCAGTAGCGAAGGATCGCTCGCTAGAGCCATCGCCCCGCGCCCACCCACTGGCAGGAGCACCAAGCCACCGATGAGGAAAGCCACGGCCAAACCGTCTTGGCCGCTAAAGAGCGCGCCGGCCTTCTTGCTGGCCAGGATGTAAGCAGCCCACATCGCGCCGGCGCACAGCAAGAAGAACACACCTCGCAGGTCGAGGGGATCTCCGTTGAAAGAGTCCAGGCCCATCAAACCCATACCGAGAAGAGCGAGGGCGACGCAGGTGGCGTCGCGAGGCGAGCGTGAGAGGCACGCCGCCAGCAGTAGCGGGCCGAGGAACTCGATGGTCACGGCAGGACCTAGCGCAACAAGCTCGATGCCGGCATAGAAGAATCCATTCATCAGACCCAGCGTGAGGCCGAAAATGCTCGCGGAGATCCACTTCTCACGGCTCCACGTGCGCACGCGCGGTCGCGCAATGGCGAGCAGGATCACGGCGGCGAAGAGCAAACGCAGCGAAGCGGTGCCCCAGGGCCCGCCGATGGGGAAAAGCTGGATGGCGAGGCTCGCTCCGAGCTGGATTGAAATGCACGAGCCGATGACGCACAGAACGGCAAGGGGATTGGTCATGCAGTCCATTGTGGGGTGGGAAGAACTGTTAGTCTATCTACAGTTTTTAACACGTACCTGTTAGGCATTCTGTCATGTTGGATCTTCATCGCCTGCGCATTCTCTCCGAGCTGCAACGCCTCGGCACCGTCACTGCCGTGGCGGAATCGCTGCGCTATACGCACTCGGCCATCTCCCAACAACTGGCACAGTGTGAAAAAGACGTCGGCGTGGCGCTCTATGAGAAAGTCGGCCGGCGAGTGCGTTTGACGGAGCAGGGGAAAATCCTCGCGTCTTATGCTGAGCGGATGCTCGCCTTGGCGGATGAGGCCGAGTCACAGGTCATTGCATCCACCAACGCGGTGCGTGGCACGATCAAGGTCACGACGTTTCAGACCATCATGTCCTCGCTGGTCCCGCGGGCGCTGACGGAGCTAGCCAGGGAGTACCCGGACCTGCGCGTGCAGATCATCCAGCGCGAAGCCGATGGCGCGATGGAGCTGCTGGCGCGCCGGGAGGTGGACCTCATCCTGGGTGAAGAGTATGAGTCGGACATGCCCGCCACGGATGAGCACACCCACCGGGAGCTGCTTCTCGACGACCCCCTACGCCTCATCACCCCACTCACCGGCCCCTGGAACACACTGCGCTTAGAGGATTTTGCAGCGTTCGATGGCGAAATCCCTTTTGCCATGGACCCGGAGGAGTTTTTATTGGGGCGCTTCGTCCACCGTCTGTGCCGCCGGCATGGTTTTAACCCCAGCGTGCTCTATGAAACCCCGGATCCCTTCTTGCACGCGCACTTGGTGCGCACGGGCCACGCGGTGGCGGTGATTTCGGACCTTTTTCTTGAGGAGATCGAAGGCGTACGTGTGGTTGCTTTGCCTGGTAATCCCACCCGCACGCTCTACACAGCGGTGCGTGCTGGACGCGAGGGGCACCCCGCTCTGCGGGCGTTTCGGGCGGCATTGGGCAAGGCGGCTGCCACCGCTAAAGATTTTGGACCTCTCCCTGCGGTCTAGGGCGCGGGTTCTTGCGTTAAACTGATGACCGTGACTAACCCAAATGCAACCCCGCGTCCTGTCCTCGTGGTGGACTTTGGCGCCCAGTACGCGCAGCTCATCGCCCGGCGCGTGCGTGAGGCCAACATCTACTCCGAGGTTGTCCCCAACTCTGCCTCCGTGGAGGACATCAAGGCCAAGAACCCGGCCGCGCTGATCCTCTCCGGTGGCCCGTCCTCCGTATACGCGGACGGCGCCCCTGCTCTGAAGCCGGAGCTGCTCGAGCTCGGCATCCCGGTCTTTGGTATCTGCTACGGCTTCCAGTCCATGACCCAAGCCTTGGGCGGCACCGTGGCCTCCACTGGTGCCCGCGAGTACGGCCGCACGGACATGACCGTGTCCGGCGGCGTGCTGCACAAGGGCCTGGAGGACACCCACAAGGTGTGGATGTCTCACGGCGATTCGGTCACTGAAGCCCCGGAGGGCTTTGAGGTGACCGCGTCGTCGGAAGGCGCTCCCGTGGCAGCCTTCGAGTGCCTGTCCAAGCAGATGGCCGGTGTGCAGTACCACCCGGAAGTTCTTCACTCGCCGCACGGCCAGGAGGTGCTCACGCGATTTTTGACTGAGGTAGCAGGCTTGGAGCAGAACTGGACCGCAGAGAACATTGCGGAGCAGCTCATTAACGATGTGCGCGAGCAGATCGGTGAGGAAGGCCGTGCAATCTGCGGCCTGTCTGGTGGCGTGGATTCCGCCGTAGCCGCAGCCCTCGTGCAGCGCGCTATCGGTGACCGTTTGACCTGTGTCTTCGTTGACCACGGCCTGCTGCGCGCGGGTGAGCGTGAGCAGGTGGAGAAGGACTTCGTGGCGTCGACTGGCGCCAAGCTCATCACCGTGGATGAGCGCGAGGCCTTCCTCAACAAGCTGGCCGGTGTGACCGAGCCGGAGGCCAAGCGTAAGGCCATCGGTGCGGAGTTCATCCGTTCCTTCGAGCGCGCCGTCGACCAGGCTCTGGACGGCCAGGATGCCGCGTTCTTGGTGCAGGGCACGCTGTACCCGGACGTCGTGGAGTCCGGTGGCGGTGACGGTACTGCGAATATTAAGTCCCACCACAATGTGGGCGGCTTGCCTGATGATGTCGAGTTCGAGCTCGTCGAGCCGCTGCGCCTGCTCTTCAAGGATGAGGTCCGTGCGGTTGGCCGTGAGCTGGGCCTGCCGGAGGAAATTGTGGCGCGCCAGCCTTTCCCGGGCCCGGGCCTGGGCATCCGCATCATCGGCGAGGTCACCGAGGAGCGTCTGGAGACGCTGCGCCAGGCGGACCTCATCGCGCGTACCGAGCTGACCAACGCTGGCCTGGACGGCGAGATCTGGCAGTGCCCGGTGGTGCTGCTTGCCGACGTCCGCTCCGTCGGCGTCCAAGGCGACGGCCGCACCTATGGCCACCCGATCGTCCTGCGCCCAGTGTCCTCCGAGGACGCCATGACCGCGGACTGGACCCGCCTGCCGTACGACGTGCTGGAGAAGATCTCCACCCGCATCACCAACGAGGTCAAGGAAGTCAACCGCGTGGTGCTCGACGTAACCTCGAAGCCGCCGGGAACCATCGAGTGGGAATAAACACTGCCGAAAGATACTGGAACAAGCACTGCATCAGTGCAGCGGCGTTCTCAGCGAGATAGCGTAGTGCTCAAAGCGCGAAGGGAAGCAAACTCCCCGACGCTGCGTAGCGCGGCCGTGCCTCTAACCAACGGGGCGCGGCCGCGTTCCCCGTTTCGGCCCTAGCATTCAACGCTGCGGATTGGCGCAGATGGGGGTGCTAGGCTCCTGCGTACCCTCCAGGTTGACCGCTACAAGCTCCAGCCTGTACGTCGCACAGCACTAATACGCATACCTCTATAACGCGCGCGCGAGTAGCCGCACGCCGAGTGGGTTTTCTCAGCGAGCGGCTGGTTAAAGCGGCTGTGTGACGCAGCGTGTCGGGGACTGGTGAGCCTGCGGAGCAGTATCGCCCCCGAGCCCAGGGGCGAGGCTCTACGGGCCGGAGGAGCTCGTTGGGCGGTTCGGAGGCTCGCCGGAGTCACGCGGCGGCGCCCCAGGGCCGGAGCCGTAAGGCGGTCCGGGCGAGCCGTATGTCGGCGGATCCGTGGATGTTCGAGCAGCCCTACTCTCTGGAGCATGATTAGCTGTACGTTTAGTAGCATGCGGCGGGTGAGCCGGGCTTTCGATGGGAATTGGCGGCCCCGCCCACGGCGGCAGGTAGTGCACGCGGCCATCGATGCGGTCGAGGTGCCCGCGGCCGGTGGGCTTTTCCGGGTCATCGTCATTGACCGCATTGTGGTAGGCGCACAACGGCACCAAGTTGGTCATATTCGTCGGCCCGCCATCTTGGAAGCGGGTGAGGTGATGAATCTGTGAGTCCTCGGCGGGTGCGTTGCATCCCGGCCACGCGCACGTCGGGTGCTCCGCAGACAAGGCGAGCCGCTGCTTTAAATTGGCAAAGCGGCTCGCCATGTACAGATTCACGGGGCCGTGATGGGGATGGACGAGGGTGATGAGGCCGACGTCGGCAAGCTTTTCGCGCACGAACTCCGCACCCGTCATCGTCGCGCCATTCGTCAGCTGCAGTTCGATCTCTTCACCATCACCATCGACGATGCGGTCCAGCTCATCCAAGCGCACGATGACGTTCGACTGCAGCGTCTGGCCGGAACCACCGCCGCCGCGGAACACGGTATGCGCTGCGGTGAGCAAATCTTGATCCGTGGACTTGAGCACGGCCAACAGCTTGGAAATATTGAGCGAGGAATCCGTAATGCTCAGCGTGTGGTTGCGGCCCGCGCGCCGCGTCACCCGCACGCCCGGTGCAGGGTCCTTCGGCGGACGCCATTCTTTGAGCTTGGCCTTCGCCACCATGGGGATTTTCTCCCGCGGGGTAGCAGCCAGTAGTTGGCGCAGCTCCCAGGCCCTGCGGGCTTTAAGCTTGGAACAGTAGCGCTCAATCTCAAGGAGCGTGAACACGTCGTGGCCCGTACGGCGTGCCTTGCGCTGCCGGGAGCGGAACATCGTGTCCCCGAAATACACCGCGTGCAGATTCAGCAGCTTCTCCGCGAAATCTGGTCGCGCACCCATCTGAACCAGCTGCGCGCGCGTAACACCGGCGCATTGCTCGACGACGTCCAGCCCGCGCGCTAGTGCTTGAATGTAACCCCCCAGTTGCATAGCCCACAGCCTAAACCAGGCCGGGGAACCACGCTACTTGAGCGCAGAAATCGCAGCGCAGAGCTTATCGACGTCCCCCTCTTCCGTCGACCACGCCGTACAAAAACGCACCACCCGCAGGCCTTCGTGTTCTTCGAAGAATTGGCACACGAAGTCCTGCGAGAGTTTGTCTTCCTGCTCGCGGGTTAGCAGAGCGAACTGCTGATTGGTGGGAGAGTCAAAGAGCATGTCGATGCCTGCGGCGCGGAATGCCTCGGCGATGCGCTGGGCCTGGGCGTTGGCGCGGGCGCAGATCTGTTCGTAGAGGGTGGTTGCTGCCGCGCTGTTTACCTCATTGCCCGGGGTGGCTGCTTGAGCGCGAGTGCAGGTTGCGTTTGCTCCAGTTAACGCGTCGGTGGGGGCATTAGGTGGGGCGCTGAAGAGGGCAGCGAATTGCGCGCCGAGCAACCAGCCCTTAGCCAGCAGGCCACCGTTTTGTTTCATGGCATTGCGAAAGCGCGGCGCACCCGCGGGGAAGACGATGGCTTCGCCGAAGAGGGCGCCGCATTTGGTGCCGCCGATGGTGAAGACGTCGACAAGCGCGGCCAGGTCCGGCAGGGTGATATCTGAAGCGGACAGACCGTAGCCGAGGCGGGCGCCGTCGACAAACAGGCCCAACCCGTACTCATCGCAGACCGCGCGCAGGGCCACGAGTTCGGCGCGGGAGTAGGCGGTGCCAAACTCAGTGGGTTGGGTGATATAGACCAGCGCCGGCTCCGGCATGTGCTCTTCCACCCCGGAGGCGCGGTACTCATCCATGCACGCGCGGACCTGTGCGGCGGTGATCTTTCCCAGCTGGTTTGGCAGCGTGATGACCTTGTGCCCGGTGTGCTCGATAGCACCCGTCTCATGGGTGGCGATGTGCCCGCTATCCGCCGCAATAACACCTTCCCAGGGGCGCAGCCGGTGGGCGATGATGGTGGCGTTGGCCTGCGTGCCACCGACCATGAAATGCACCTCGGCGTTCGGTGCCTGGCAGGCAGCGCGGATGCGCGCAGCGGCCGTGTTGCAAAGCTCGTCGGTGCCGTAGCCGGCATAAGCCCCGCCTGCCCCCGCGATGGCATCAAGGACGCGGGGGTGAGCGGAGCGGTGGTAGTCGTTGCCGAAGTGAATCATGGTGGGCCAGTTTAGCCGGTGACGGTAAGCTCGCCGATACCTGCGTCGATGTGAATCTTCAACAGTGCATCAGGGTCCTGACGTTCGGTGCAGTTACTCTCACCCAGGCCGTCATCGCAGGTCAGCGAGACAGGGATGTCCTTCGGGAGGATGACCTCGACGGCACCGATGCCGGCGTCGACGGTGACATCGTGCTCGTCTTTCAGGCCGTGGAGCTGGCTGAAGTCTACCGTCGATTCGCCGATGCCCAGGTCGTAGTATTCCTTAAGCTCCTCTTCATGGGTGGGGGCAAAGTGCTGTTCACCGGCGTTAAAGCGGAAGCTGAAACCGGACTCCTCGTCGGCCTCGGCGACGAAGGTGACTCCAAGGAAGGCAATCGTCAGGGCCGCTCCCACAGCGCCGAGGGCAATCGCGCCCTCGACCCACTGCGAACCGCGCTTCTTTGTCGGTTCCTCCCGCGGGCCCGGCTCCGGCAGGTCCCAGGCATCGGGCACCACGCCGAGTGGATCCCAAGACGGCGGAGTCCTACGCCCTGGCGGGAAGGGGTGGCCGTCTGCCGGGGTATAAGGGTTGAGGTTGACAGGTTCCTCGCGCACCGGCTGCTCGGCGGCCAATAGCCCGCTGGGCGGTAGCGGTTCGCGTTGGTGAAGGGCGTACCACGCCAGCGCCAACAGTCCGAAGGTCAACACAGCGGGCGGAAGTCCGGCGAGGAATTGTCCGCTGAGGAACAGTGGGCCGGAGCTAAAAGTAAGAAGAACACCGACAATCAGAATCCAGCCGAGCTCTTGTTCCTCCTTGACACCATCCTTGCCCAAGGCCGCATCGAGCGGGCAGTAGGGCGAGCCAAAGCGCGGCATGAGCGCCCACGCGGCGAGGTAGGCGGCGATGCCACCGCCGAAGGCGAGTGACGCGACCACGAAGGCCACGCGCACGATCGTGGGGTCGAGCAGGTAGCGCACCGCGATGCCTTCGCAGACACCAGCGATCTGCGCGTCGCCGCCCTGTTTCTTGGGAAGGCGGACGGGGCGGGTCGTCCACATCTGGTTGAGCGTGCTGTTCTTCGTCATACTTTTATGGTGCCGCGTGGGGCCGCGTGGCGGTATCGGTAATCGCCCTGGTTTTTCGGCCTCAGGGTTGTCCCTGATGTGCCCGAGGATGGGGCGTGGGACCATAGCTAGTATGACTTCGCCCTATGTGCCCGCAGAAAACGCGGCGCCTTATCCCATGATGTCGCGCCCCCAGTCTGGCCGCGTGGTCGCCGGCGTGGCGGCGGGATTGGCGCAGAATCTTGGGGTCTCGGCGCTCTCCGTGCGCATCGTTTTGACCGCGTTGACCTTGCTGGGCGGGGTGGGGGCGATGGCCTATGCCGGTCTGTGGATTTTCACGCCCGCGCTTGACGACGCCCCCTCCACCCGCCGCAGCCCCCTCTCCCTCGTGCTGGTGCTCTTGGCGCTGGCGGGTAGCGCGGTGGGCGTGTTGGGGGTTTCGGGGGCGTCGTTAAGCGCGGCGGTGCCGTTGGCGGTGGTGGCCATCGGCGCGGTGTTGGCGTGGTTGGCCTATGACCGCGGCTTGAACACGCCGGTGGGTCTGGTTGCCGTGGCGGCGGGTGCCGTCCTGGTCATCGGTGGCGTCGTGGTGGCGGCGGTGACGTGGGAAAGCGGATCGGGCTCGGCGATCCTGGCCACGGCGCTGACGCTGGTGGGCTTTGGGGCGCTGGTGGTGCCGCTGGTGCTGAAGCTCTGGCGTTCGCTGTCGCAGGAGCAGGCGGCGAAGGCGGTTTCGGAGGAGCGCGCCGAGATTGCCGCCCGCCTGCACGATTCGGTGCTGCAGACGCTGGCGCTGATTCAGAAGAGGGCGGGGGATTCGCGTGAGGTGACGCGTTTGGCGCGCGCCCAGGAAAGGGAGCTGCGCGCCTGGCTTTTCGACGCCCCCTCTGCCACCCCCACCACCTGCTTTGGTGCTCTCGAAGCGGCGTGCGGGGAAGTGGAGGATCTCTTTGATATGCGGGTATCCGCGGTGACGGTGGGCGAAGACGCGGAGCTAACGGAATCCGCGAAGCTGCTTATCCAGGCAGCGCGCGAGGCCATGGTGAATGCCGGCAAGCACGCAAGCGTGGACGTGGTGGATGTCTACGCGGAGTTGTTGGCGGGCGAGCTGAGTATCTTTGTGCGCGATCGCGGGGTGGGTTTCGATGTGGAGGATATTCCCGCTGATAGGCACGGGATTCGTGACAGTATTCGCGCGCGCGTAGAGGGATCAGGTGGGTGCGTGCGGATTTCTTCGACCCCGGGGGAAGGCACCGAGGTGGAGCTGGCGGTAGCGTTATGAGCATGGTGAAGGTCTTTTTGGTTGATGATCACTCCGTCTTTCGCGCAGGCGTTCGCGCGGAGCTGGCGGCGGCCCCGGAGATTGAGATTGTGGGTGATGCTGGCACTGTCGCGGAGGCGCTGGAGGGCATTGCGCGGACCTCCCCGGACGTGGTGCTTCTTGATGTCCACATGCCCGACGGCGGCGGCCTCGCCGTTATTAATGGGACGGCACATCAGCCGGCGCGGCCGGTGTTTTTGGCGCTGAGCGTGTCGGATGCGGCGGAGGATGTGATTGCGCTGATTCGGGCGGGCGCGCGCGGGTATGTGACGAAGAATATTTCCGGCCCGGACCTGGCCGAGGCGGTGGTGCAGGTGCACAGCGGGGATGCGTATTTCTCGCCGCGCCTGGCGGGTTTTGTCCTTGATGCTTTTGCCTCCGGTTCGCCCGCCCCGGAGTCGGAGGAGGGGCACGACCCAGCGGTGGATGCGCTCACGCGGCGCGAGCTGGAGGTCTTGCGGCTGCTTGCGCGCGGCTATACGTACCGCGAGATTGGCAAGCAGCTGTTCATTTCGGTGAAGACGGTGGAAACGCACGCCTCCAATATTTTGCGCAAGACGCAGCAGTCCAACCGCCATCAGCTCACGCGCTGGGCCACCTCGCGCGACCTGGCTTAGACGCCCGGCCGAGGCGGGTTGGCAAAGGCGCTGGCGCAGACAGCCCCGCACAAACCAGGATCGGGGGCCGGTGGAGGTGGTCGCCGCTCACGCAGTTAGTCCGGCGGGGTTAGGCAGGGGGCGCGTAGGCGAGCTTGCGGGAGCCGTCAACGTGGGGGAAGAGCAAGAAGGCCGCGCCTGAAACGAGCACCCACACCAGCGCGCTGCCCCAGGCAGGAAGCGCGAGGAGCGGGGAGAACATGACCATCAGCCACAGCGCCATAAGCGGGATGAGCTGTGCGGCGTTGGGCAGCATGGTGACGTTGTGGCGCTGGGCATAATCGCGCAGATCAGCACGGTAGGGGTGCAGGAATACGAGCGCGCAGGCGGCGATGAGGAAGAGCAGGCTGAGTCCTAGCGCGAGGCCGAAGTGGATGCGGCTGCTACCTGCCGCCACGGCAGCGCCAGCTAGCAGCGAGGCACCGAGGCGTACCCACGGCGGAGTGGGGATAGGGGTGGTGTGCGCGCGGAGGGGATTCATGGCGCCTAACGCTACCAGCGCAATTGCGCGCGTCCGGAGAGAGGTTCATAATAGGAGCCATGAATCAAACAGGTGTTCGTGTAGCGGGTGGCTCCCGGGCTGACCAGATTGCGGTTCTGCGCACCCAGATTCAACGCCTGGAAACCCCGGATGATTCTGCGCAGGTGCAGCCGGAGGCGGAGCTCCTCGGAGTCCCTGAAAAGCTATCTGAGCTGCTCCCGGGTGGTGGTCTGCCCCGCAAGCAGGCAACCGCCTGTGCGGAATGTGCTGCGCTCGTGGTGGAGCTGATATCCCATGTTAGCGCGGCAGGCGGACACGTCGGGGTGGTGGGTTGGCCCGATCTCCTACTCGCACAAGTGGCCGAGGAGGGTGATGTCTCCCGGGTTATCACGGTGCCCGATCCAGGCGTAGAGCCCTGGGCGGTGACCGGCGTGCTGTGCGAGGGGCTGGATCTAGTCGTGCACAAAGGCACAGGCGTGCTGAGCCCCACGCGGGCGCGCCCCGTGCTGGCAAAAGTGCGGGCTGGGCAGGCGGCCCTGCTTACCGTGGGAACCCGGCTGCCGGGCACAGCCGTGGAGATAGGCGCGGAAGTTATCGCTGTGCATGGCGTGGGCCGGGGCAGCGGGCGGATTCGGGGGGTTGATATAGGGGTGCGGGTGGCGTCGGCAAGCATGCGCCCGCGCCGTGGAGTGCTCACATGTGGGCAGCGTCCGGACGCGCGCCCGCACTTGGAGGTCGTGTGAGGGTCGCGGCGCTGTGGTTCCCGGATTGGCCTATCCAGGCGCTGCAGGACGCAGACAGGGCAGCATGCGCTATCGCTGCCCAGCACCGCGTGGCGGTGTGCAACGCGGCGGCGCGCCGGGCGGGGGTGCGCCGCGGGATGCGCGTGCGCCAGGCCCAAGCTCTCCTACCGGAGCTGCGCGTGGAGGAGGCCAACCCGGACCGAGACGGCGTGGTCTTCGCGGAGATTGCCGCGGGGCTGGACGCGGTGGCCTCCTCGGTGGAGGTGCTGCGTCCGGGCCTGGTCATCGTGGATGCGGGCGCGGCCGGGCGTTTCCACGGCAGCGAGGAGAAAGCAGTGGAGATGCTTGTCGACGCCACCGCCAGATCCCACCTCGACGCCACCGTCGGCGTCGCTGATGAGATCGCCACCGCGCTGATTGCCGCGCGCCACCACAACCTGGGCGCGGTAGTCCCGGCAGGCGGCTCGCGTAGCTTTCTGGCTCAGCAGCCGGTGGGGGTATTGGCCGCGGAGGTGGCGCTGGGATGCACGGCGGACGTGGTGCATGCCTTAGAGCAGCTGGGCGTGCGCACGTTAGGGGAGTTGGCGAGCTTGTCGCTGCGCCAAGTCACCACCCGTTTCGGCGAGGCTGGACGGCGATGCCACGCGGTGGCTGCGGCGGCACCGGATCGGCGCGTGGCGCCGGAGCTTGTGCGCCCCGACTTAGGCGTGGAGCAGGGCTTCGAAGAACCCTTGGAGCGCGTGGATGCTGCGGCCTTTGCCGCGCGTCAGCTCGCGGCGCGCCTGCACGTGCTACTCGATGAGGCCGGCGTGGTGTGCCTGCGGCTGTGCGTTGCCGCGGAGTTCGAGGGGGGCGAGCGCCTGGAGCGGATCTGGCGTATCCAGGAAGCGCTCAGCGAGGCCGCTACAGCGGACCGCGTGCGCTGGCAGCTCGATGGTTGGTTGAGTGCTGCGCGGGCGGGTAGTGCGCCGGGTGAGGGAGGGGGCATCGTCAAGCTGGCGTTGGAGCCGGTGGAGGTTACCCCGCCGGGGGATGGGCTCCTGTGGGGCGCGGGCGAATCCGCGGAGCAGGCCAAGCGCGTCATCGCGCGGGTGCAATCCCAGCTGGGGGTAGATCGCGTGCTGCAGCCCCGCCCGGCGGGCGGGCGTGGGGTGGCCGAGCGCATCGAGTACGTCCCCTACGGCGAACAGCGTGACCCGCAGCCGGAGGGCACCTGGCCCGGGCGCATCCCCGCGCCGCTCCCGGCAAGCCTGGCGCACCCGGCCGCGCGGATCCGGCTTATCGACGCCTCATCGAAAGACATCATCGTCACCGCCGAGGCCCTCCTCTCCGGGGAGCCGGCGGGCCTGGGGTGGGGGCGCCACCGCTACCGGGTGACCGGTTGGGCTGGCCCGTGGCCCGTGGACTCTGAGTGGTGGGAAGCAGGTGCGGCGCAGCGCTGCGCGCGCCTGCAAGTCGTCGGGGAAAACGAGAAAGGCCAGCGCGCCTGGCTCCTCGTGTGGGCAGGCGGACGCTGGTCGGTGGAGGCAACCTATGCCTGAACTGTTTAGTTCAGAATGTCGATAACCAGGCGCGTCGGTGCCTTGAGCACCTGAACCGAGTATGGGTGGCGCCCATCAAGCCCGATGACAAACTGCGAGCGGGCCTCGAAGGTGCCGCTGCTGACCACCTGGGTCACCAGCCCGCCGGCGCCCTTCACGGTACCGATATTCGGGTCTTCCATATCAAGTTGGAAAGGGTAGGCGGTGCCGTCGATGCTGACGTCGAGCGCGGTGGAACCGTTGTAAGCAATCGGGTTGCCGGAGCCCTGCTGGGCGGGGGAATCGGTGTAATCGATGAACCAGCCCGGTGAACCGTCCCCGACAAACTCGAAGACCACGCGGTCAAAACCTTCATGCTTGCCCACGCGGACATCGGTCACCACCAGTTCCGAGGGAGCTGGTGGACGGAGGGTTTTCATCTCCATGTTGGCGTCGCCCAGCGGGGTCAGCCCAGCCGGTGCGGCGGGGGAGGGGGCAGTGGGAGTAACGGTAGCCGTGGAGGTGGAGGCGCCGGACAGGGTGGCGTCGAGAGTCTTCGTGGGGCCGTCGGAGCTGCCGTCCGGAGCGGAAGACGGAGCGCATCCCTGAAGCGCGAGTGCACCCGAGACAACGAGTGCGGCCACTGGGGCGGCTGTGCGCAAGAGGTTATGTTTCGGCATGACTTCGAGCGTAGTGGCACTACGGGGAATTATATGCATCGAGCTAAGCATCGTAACCACATTGTTGTGAAGAAAGTGATGCCAGTTAAGATGGCGCCATGACCTTCTGCTCCGACGTCCAGGTCGAGCCCCTGGCCGGTACCGCAAAACAAGAATCTGTGTACGTCCTCTTTGAGTGGCCCACGGCCTGGTCTCGTGACGTGCTTGACGGACGTACCTTTGGCCCCGGCTTGACTGCGAAGCTCAAGGCCAAGCTCAAAGGCGTGGCGGGCCTGCAACTCATTCGCCGCCCTGGGCGTGCCGGGCACGAGCGGGGCACGGGGCACTTCCGCTGTTTCGTCGTGTGGGCGCGAGAGGGACTGGTGCAGGACTACGTCCTGACCGGCCCAGAGGACATCCTTGAACTCGATCTTGAGCATCCCACCGGAACCTGCCTGCCCCTGGTGCTCGTATGTACCCACGCCAAGCGTGACGCCTGCTGCGCTATCAAGGGGCGCCCGCTTGCCGCCTCCCTGGCGTGCGAATTTGAGGAGACCGTGTGGGAAACCTCCCACACCAAAGGGCACCGCTTCGCGCCGTCGGTGTTGCTGATGCCCTGGGGATATTCCTTTGGCCGCCTCAACGTGGAAGCCGGCCGCGAACTCGTGGGCAAGGCACTGCACGGCGAGTATTTTTACCCCGCCAACAGAGGTTCCGGTCTTCACACGCCCCAAGGCCAGGTAGCGGAGCTTGCGGTAGCCCGCCAGCTTCTCGACGCCTCCGAGCCCCTCCACTACGGCGACCTCACCGTCGACGCGGCGGAAACCCCCGCCGCGAAGAATAGCGTCGTTGTGCGCCACCGCGACGGCCGCGCATGGGACGTAGAGCTCGAAGAAAAAGAGGCCTCCGGCGTCGTCTCTTCCTGTGGAGACGAGCCGAAGACCTCTTCCTACTTTGCTATGCGCCGCGTCTTGCGACGCGGCACGTAGGATAAGGACGCGGCGCATAAGATACGAACGCGGCGCTTAGAGTACGGGCGTGGCACTCTAAACCGCGCCGAGCCATGCGCAGGCGCGACGCGGCTAGCGGCGCATAATCTTGGCCGAGAGCCAGTTGCCGAAGAACTGAGCTGCCTGGACCAGCACAATGATGATGAGGGTGGCCACCACGGTGACCTCCCACTCGAAGGCGCGGTAGCCGTAGACAATGGCGAAGTCACCCAAGCCACCGCCACCGACATAGCCCGCCATCGCGGACATGTCGACGATGCCGATGAACAGGAAGGTGTAGCCCAGCACCAGCGGGCCGAGTGCTTCCGGAATGATGACCGTGGTGATGATCTTCCACGGCGAAGCACCCATCGCGCGGGCTGCTTCAATCACGCCCGGATCCAGCGCCACGAGGTTCTGCTCGACGATGCGCGCCACCGCGAAGGTAGCCGCGATAACCATGACGAACGTGGCCGGTTCGCGGCCGATGGAGCTGCCCAGCACCGCCACCGTCAGCGGCTGCACAAAGGCCAGCAAGATAATGAACGGAATCGGGCGAATAAAGTTCACCAGGATATTGATGACGAAGTGGATAGGCTTGTTCTGCAGGATGCCGCCTGGGCGCGTGGTGTAGAGCAGGATGCCCAGCACGAGACCGATGATGCCGGCGACCACCAGGGTGGTGGCGACCATGATGAGGGTGTCCTTGATGGCGTCGACAAGCGTGCCGCCCAGTCGATCCCAATTGGCCTGCGCGAGGTAGGTGACGTTCATCGTTGGATCTCCTCAATATCGGTGGTGCGTTGCATGTGTGCGTAGAAATCTTCAATGGCCGCTTCCGGCCCGTTGAGGCGCACGGTGATCTTGCCAAAGGAGTGCTTCTGCAAGGTGGTGATGCCACCGTGGACCACGGCAATGGACACGCCCTTGTCCGCGAGCTTGCCGGCGGCGTCGAAGAAGCCCGACTTTTCCGTCAGGTTGATGGTGAACAGGCGGCCCTCGTGGGCCAGCAGGTCATCGGCCTCAACGACGTCCGGGGTATTGCGCAGCGAGGTGGCCACGAACTTCTCCGCCACCTTGGTCTGCGGATTAGAAAAGACCTCATAGACGCTGCCGGCCTCGATGACGTGGCCGTTTTCCATGACGGCTACCTTGTCGGCGATGGAGCGCACGACGTCCATCTCGTGGGTGATGACCACGATGGTGATGCCGAGGTCGCGGTTGACCTTGCGCAGCAGGTCGAGCACCTCGTGGGTGGTGGTGGGGTCGAGCGCCGAGGTGGCTTCATCCGCCAGCAGCAGGGAAGGGTTATTAGCCAGGGCACGGGCGATGCCGACGCGCTGCTTCTGGCCACCGGAGAGCTGCTCTGGGTAGTTATCGCCCTTGTCCGCCAGGCCGACGAATTCTAGCAGCTCCTGGACGCGCTGTTGACGCTCCTGCTTGTCGACGCCCTGCAGCTTCAGCGGGTACTCAATATTGCCCGCCGCGGTGCGCGAGGACATGAGGTTGAACTGCTGGAAGATCATGCCGATGTTGCGGCGAATGCCCCGCAACTTGGATTCGGGCAGGGGGACGACATCGGTGCCGTCGAGAAGCAGCTGCCCCGAGGTTGGCTTATCCAGTCCGTTGATCATGCGCACCAGCGTGGACTTGCCGGCACCGGAGAAGCCGATGATGCCGATGATCTCACCGGGCTCGACGGTCAAAGAGACATCATCAAGCGCTTTCGTGGTGGTTTTCTTGTTTTTAAAGACTTTGGTGATATTGCGGAATTCAATCCGGGTGCCCCGGTGGGCGCCTTGGTGTTCAGTCACGTGGTTTTCCTTTGTACGTGTCCGTGTGATGAGTGAGGAGGGAGTAACGGGCAAAATCCCCCGGGTCACGCAAACCAGCGTGAGCGCGGGGGAGGGGGAGATTTGCTTAGCTAGAGGAGGCTTCTTCTTCCAGCCGCTCCAGAATCTCCTGAAGCTCTGCCTGCGGTTTATCCACAAAGATAGTGGTTCCACCCGTGGTGTCTTGCACTGCGGCCTTCACCTCGTCGGAGAGGTAGAGCTCGGCCAGCTTCTTGACCTTCTCGTTGTCCTTGTCCTTTTCCTGCACAGCCCACACGTTGACGTAGGGGTCGAACAGGATCTTCGGGTCGGCGTTGGGGTTTTCCGGGTCGTCGTAAAGCACGGCGTCGGCCGGGTTGATACCCGCACGCTTGAAGAAGGAGTTGGTGATGATGGCGGGCTTGCCCTCGCCGAAGGCGGACGGGGTCTGGGAAGCATCGACCGGGGTGACGCTCACCTTGGATGCGGCCTCGTCGATGTCGGCGGGGTCCGGGGTGAGCTTGCCCTCTTCCTTGAGCACCAGCAAACCGTTGGCGGCCAGCAGGTTGATGGCGCGGCCCTGGTTGGTAGCGTCATTGGGAATGGCGATGTCCTGGCCCTCGATGCCGTCGATGCTGTCGTGGCCCTTCCAGAACAGCGGCATGGGGTAGACCTGCGTGGAGGCCACCGGAACGAGGTTCGTGCCGTTGCCCACGTTGTACTCAGCGAGGAACTTTAAGTGCTGAAACTTGTTGGTATCCGTGCTGCCCTCTGCCAGGGACTGGTTGGGGGTGGCGTAGTCGGTGAAGCTCTTCATCTCGATTTCGATGCCTTCCTCGGCAGCGAGTTCCTTGAGCACGCCCCACTCCGGAAGTTCGGCGTCGGTGGTGCCGACGATGATGGGATCTTCGGCGGTGCCGGCGGCGAAATCGGAGCTTGCAGACGAGCAGGCGACCAAGCTGGTAGCAGCAAGCAGGCTAGCGGCGGCTGCTACGAGACGGCGGATGCGCATGATTCGTCCTTTACTAGTCGGTGGTGGGTTTGTTTAGACCTGCTCTTCGAGGCGGTCCAGGATCTCCTGGAGCTCCTCCTGGGAGCGGTCGACGGCCACGGCGGTGTCGCCGGAGGACTTCAGAACGGCGTCGGTGACCTTCTGGTCCTTCCACAGCTCAGCCAGTTCGTGGAGGGTTTCGTTATCGGCGTCGTCTGCGCGCACAGCCCAGACGTTGATGTAAGGCTCAGCCTCGGTGGAGTCCGGGTCATCCTGAGCGACGGCAGACTGCGGGTCAATGCCAGCGCGCTCGAGGAAGGAGTTGTTGATGACAGCCGGCTTGCCCTCGCCATACGCGGCCGGGGTCTGGGCGGCATCCACCGGGGTGACCTTGACCTTGGACTTCTTTTCATCGATGTCCAGCGGGGTGGGGGTCAGCGGGCTACCTTCCTTGAGAGTGACCAGGCCTTCCTGAACCAGCAGGCCGATGGCGCGGCCCTGGTTGGTGGAGTCGTTCGGAATGGCGACTTCCTGGCCCTCGATGTCAGCGAGGTCCTTGTGGTCCTTCCAGTAGATGGCCAGCGGGTAGATCTCGGTGGCGGCCAGCGGGACCAGGTCGGTGCCGTTGCCCTTGTTGTACTCAGCCAGGAACTTCAGGTGCTGGAACTTGTTCGTCGTCAGCTTGCCCTGGTCCAGAGCCTGGTTCGGGGTGTTGTAGTCGGCGAAGTTCTCCAACTTGACGTCGAAACCGGCTTCTTTGGCCAGGTCCTGGAATACGGCCCACTCTTCCATGTTGGCGTCAGTGGTGCCGATGGTGATGGTGGAGTCCTTGGTAATGGCCTCGCCGGATTCCTTGGACTCAGCGGAGTCCGAGGAATCGGAGGAGCAAGCAACCAGGCCGGTTGCAGCGATGACGGCTGCCGAGGTGGCGGCAAGTACGCGACGGATGCTCATGGTGGGTTCTAGTGTCCCTTCTTGGTTTGTGCGGCAAGTCGTGTCACCGCAGGAGTTTGCACTGCAGGAAAAACTAGCAACGATTGAACCGCTTTGTCTATTCAGGGAATTGTTCAACGACAACCTTGACGGGAACCTGTGTTCGAATCTACTGTGTGAGGCTATGAGGTTTAATGGGGGCAAGGCGCTGCCGTGGTCCCGGGTGGAGAGGATCCTCTCTGGTCGCCCGGGCCCCGTCCCGATCTCGGTAGATCATCTGCCGCAGGCCACGGACGCGCCGAAAGTAGGGCATTCTTCCGTGCCTTTCGCGGAGCTGCACGCGGTAAGTTCCTATAGCTTTCTGCATGGCGCCTCCGAGCCGGAGGGACTTGTGGCACGCGCCGTCGAGCTGGGCTTGCGGGGGATTGCGCTGGTAGATCGGGATGGATTCTATGGCCTTATGAAGTTTGCGGAGGCTGCCGCCAAGGTGGGTCTGCCCGCGGTCTTTGGTGCGGAGCTTAGCCTCGACCCGGCCCCGCTGACTGTCCTGGCGCGCACACCGGAGGGGTACCGGCGTCTATCCCGGCTCATTGCCCGCGCCCACATGGGGGCGGGGGAGAAGGGGGTCGTGTCCTATCCTTCACTGCCGGAGATTGGTGCGCTGCTGCAGGATGAGTGCCTCTTCCTGGTGGGCTGGGAGTGGTCGGAACATTTCGATCATCTGGTCGATGGAATAAAAATAGACAGCATGGTTTTGGAGTACGCATGTACCCAGCTCCCAGAGGACGCGGACCACCACCTACTGCTGGACTCCTTGCCGGTTCCACGCGCCATCGCTACTGCCCACCCGGCTGCCGCCACGCGGGATCGCGCGCGCTTGGCCGAGGCCAAACAAGCCCTGTCCAGACGCCTCGCGCTTGCCGACGCCTCCCCCAACTCCCACCCCATGGGCTCGTCCTGGCTGCGCTCCGGGGAACAGATGGCGTGCCTGCTGCCTGAGCGCCCCGAGCTGATTGCGGAAACCGTTCGCGTCCTCGAAGAATGCAGTTTTACCTGGGAGGCGCTGGCCCCGAACCTGCCTGACTTCGACGTGCCGGAAGGGCATACCGAGATGTCCTGGCTGGAGCACCTCACCTTCGAGCGCGCGGCAGTTCGCTATGCCACGCGCCCTGAGGAGATTCGGCGCAGGGCGTGGGAGCAGATGCGCTATGAGCTGGGTGTGGTCAAGCAGCTGGGATTTCCCGGCTACTTCCTCATCGTGTGCGATCTGGTGGACTTTTGTAAACGGGAAAACATCCTGTGTCAGGGACGCGGGTCGGCGGCGAATTCGGCGGTGTGCTTCGCGCTGGGGATTACGAATGCGGAGCCGATTTCCGCGGGCCTACTTTTTGAGCGCTTCCTCTCCCCGGACCGTGATGGCCCGCCGGATATCGACATTGATATTGAATCAGGCCGGCGCGAGGAGGTTATCCAGTACGTCTATGCCAAGCATGGCCGTGAGAGGGCGGCGCAGGTGGCCAACGTGATTACGTACCGCCGCAAAGGTGCGTTGCGGGATGCCGCCCGGGCGTTGGGCTACCCGCAAGGCTCGGCCGATGCGTGGTCGAAGGGCGTGGCGCCCGCGCCTTCGGATGTTGAAACCTTGGCTGAGCAGTTCCTGGGCCAGCCGCGCCACCTGGGTATTCACTCCGGCGGCATGGTGTTGTGCGACCGGCCGATTGCGGATGTCGTGCCCGTGGAGTGGGCGCGCATGGAAAACCGCTCGGTTCTGCAGTGGGATAAGGATGATTGCGCCGCAGCTGGGCTGGTGAAGTTCGACCTGCTGGGCCTGGGCATGCTCGAAGCTCTGCACCACATGATGGACTTGGTGGAGGAGAGTACTGGCCGGGTGGTCAACCTGTGGGAGTTGGATCTGGCTGACGTGGAAGTCTATGACATGCTCTGCCGCGCGGATGCGGTGGGCGTGTTCCAGGTGGAATCGCGCGCGCAGCTGAGCACGCTGCCGAGGCTCAAGCCGCGGGTCTTCTTCGACCTCGTGGTGGAGGTCGCGCTCATCCGCCCGGGTCCCATTCAGGGTGGGTCGGTGCACCCTTATCTGCGCCGCCGCGATGGTAAGGAGCCGGTCACCTATGACCACCCGGTGCTAGAGAAGTCCCTGGGCAAGACACTGGGAATTCCGCTCTTTCAGGAACAGCTCATGCAGATTGCAGTCGATGCCGCCGGGTTCAGCGGTGCGGAGGCGGATGACCTGCGGCGCGCGATGGGCTCGAAACGCTCGCCGGCCAAGATGGCAGCGCTCAAGCAGCGCTTCTATGAGGGCTTGGAGGAAACCAACGGGATTACCGGGGAAATCGCGGACAAGCTGTGGGCCAAGATCGTGGCCTTCGCCGCCTATGGCTTCCCGGAGTCGCACTCGCAGTCTTTTGCCTCCTTGGTGTACTTTTCGGCGTGGTTTAAGCGCTATTATCCGGCGCAGTTTTGTGTGGGCCTGTTGCGCGCGCAGCCAATGGGTTTCTACTCGCCGCAGTCCCTCATTCAGGATGCGCGCCGCCACGGCGTGGAGGTGCTGCCGGTCAGCGTCAACGAGTCGGGTCGGGAGGCGCGCGTGGTGGTGGGCACGGACGGTGAGGTAAGCATTCGCCTGGGCCTTAACCTCATCAAAGGCTTGGGTAATAAAGCCGCTGACCGCATTGAGGCGGCCGCGCCGTTTGCCGACGTCCCCGATCTCTCCCGCCGCGCCGATCTCACTGTCGATCACGTGGAGGCCCTCGCGGTGGCGGGGGCCTTGGATGTCTTTGGGGTGGACCGCCGCCAAGCACTGTGGCAGGCGGGCGTGGCCGCAACGGAACGGGCAGGGATGCTGCCGGGGCTGTCTGCGATTGAGGCGCCGTCCTTGCCGGGGATGAGCGCTTTTGAGCTCATGGCGGCGGACGTGGCGAGCACCGGCGTGACCCACAACCAGCAGCCGATGGAGCAGGTTCGTGGGGAATTGCAGGCCCGCGGCATCCTATCGGCGGCGGATTTGCCGGGCGTGGAGGATGGCACCCGCGTGCGCATCGCCGGGGTGGTCACGCACCGCCAGCGACCACAGACCGCGGCCGGTGTGGTCTTCTTCGGCCTAGAGGATGAGACCGGGCTGATGAACGTGATGGTTACGCCCGGCCTGTGGGCTCGGGATAAGGTGACGGCTCGGACGGCGCCCGCGCTCATCGTGCGCGGCATCGTGCAGAATGCCTCCGGGGCGGTCACCGTTGCCGCGGACCAGCTGGAGCCGCTGGCCTTCGGCGAGGCCCTTTCGCGCGGCTCGCGGGATTTCCGCTAAGAGGTTTATTCTTTTGAGATGAGCTCGTCGCGGTTCATCTTTCCCGCCAGGGAACGGGCCACCGAGAACGGCACCCACACCATGAGCAGCAGGATGATCTTGAGGTAGAGCTGGGACACGAACACGCCGTCCATGATGGGCATGGTTCGGGCACCCCAGGCGATAAGGCCAGTCACTGGCAGCAAGATGACGAGTGCTGCGAGGGAGAACTTGAGGCCGTCGTCGCGGGCTTCGACGTGCTGCTGCATTTGGTACTCATCGAGCTCCGTCGTGGGCAGGTCTGCGGCACCTATCGCTCCGCGCAGGCGGGCGGTCAGCAGCGCGGTGAGCAGCGTTCCGAGGCAGGCCACCATGAGTGAGGTAAAGGAGTCCCAGAACTGCAGGGGGAGGGACAGGATGATGAGGCAGGAGGAGAGATCGGCCAGGGTGATGTAGCGCTTGCGGGTCTTAACGGAATCGGGAATGGTGACGGCGGACATGAGCGAGTTAGTCCTTTCGGTAGATTTCGGAGGACATGGGAGTGAATTCGGTCCGGGAGAACACGGCTTCCACGGGTAAGTTAAAGACCTCGCAGATATTGAAGGCGAGATCCAGGCTTGGGGAGTGGTCGCCGCGCTCAAGTGCGCCGATGGTTTGGGGGTTGACCCCGATGGTGTCGGCAAGCTGTGCGCGCGTCATGTCCCGTTCAACGCGAAGCACGCGGACCCGGTTAAATAGTGGGCGGGTTGGCTTTTTCTTTGGGGACATGCACCACAGTGTTGTATAAACCCAACAACTTGTCAAGGGTTCATGTTAGTGTGTTGGCATGAACCCCGTATCCCCGTCACTCACGAAAGCCCGCTACATCACGAATTTGAGCTGGGACATTATCCTCGCCGCCCTCGCTGCCGCCGCAGCGTATTTCTGGTGGGATTGGCTCTATTGGGTCGCCGGCGCGCTCATCGTGTGGGCGCTCTACGAACTCTGGCTCATCCCCGCGCAAGTCAGGAACTTAGGCTGGCAGGAAACCGCCGACGAACTCTTGGTTACGCGCGGCAAAATCTGGCACACCTTCACCGTCGTGCCCTATGGCCGCATCCAATTCGTCGACGTCACCGCCGGCCCTATCGAGCGCGCGATGGGGCTGAAGAAGGTGCAGTTGCACACGGCGTCGCCCAGCAGCGACGCCACCATTCCCGGCCTCCTTGCCGCAGACGCCGACGCCCTGCGCGAGCGCCTCGCCGTCAAGGCCCGCGAGAGGATGAGTGGGCTGTGAAGGACCGCGCGCTTGTCGACGTCGACGGCTACACCCGCGTCCACCGCCTCACCCCGCTGCTGCGCTTTTGGTCGCTGATTCTGGCGCTGCTCGCCATTTTTGCGGTGAACATCAACGCCTCCATGATTTCTGATGTTCTGTCTTACCTGCAGAGCGGGCACTTGGGCGAGATCGGCCGCGGCACTCTGCTGGGTGCCGGCGGCTTCGTGCTCGTGTGCGCGGTGATTTGGCTGATGTCAGGAATCTGGTGGCGCAAGCTGGGCTACAAGCTCACCGAGGATGAAATCGCTCTGCGCCATGGGGTCATCTCTACGTCTTTCCGCTCTGCGCGCTACGAGCGCATTCAAGCGGTAGACGTTGTGGAATCCGTCATCGCGCGCCTGTTGGGGCTGGCAGCAGTGCGCGTGGAGACCGCGGGTGGCACCTCTTCCGTCATCAAAATTGAGTACTTGTCCAAGGCGAAGGCGGAAGAATTACGCGCGGAGTTGCTGCGGCGCACGAATAAAGGTCCTACCAGTGAGCCAGCACCAGAAGCGGAGGAAGCCACCGCCCTGATCCCGGAAATTCCCATTCTGCGCACGATTGCTGCCGAGGCGCTGCGTCTGCCCACGCTGATTAGCGCGCTCGTTATTGGCGGTTTGCTCTTCATTCCGGGCATGTGGACCGCGCTGTTGCCCATCATCGTGGGTTACGTGGGAAGTGTGTGGGGTTTGGTGGATTCTTCCTGGAAATTCACCGCGCTTCACGACGCCCCCACCAACGCCCTCAACGTCTCCTACGGCCTTGCCGACCGCCGCCGCCAAACTATCCGCATCAGCCGCATCCACGGCGTGCGGGTGAGCCAGCCTTTCCTGTGGCGGCGTTTGGGCTGGTACGAAGTGAATGTGTCGGTGGCCGGCTACGGCGCTAAGGGCAGCGGCAAGCAATCTGGTTCTACGCGCATCCTACCGGTGGGCACCCGCGAGCAGGCGCTGGAGCTTTTAGAGCTCATCTCCGATCTGGACCGCGCGCAGATTGAGGGTTACGCACGCCCCGAGGGCCACACCCAGCCCACCTATACCTCCCCGCGCCGGGCTACCTGGATTAGCCCCATCGACCGCAAACAGCAGTCGGTGACACTGGTGGATTCCCCGCTTCCCGTGACCATCGTGCACCGCGGCCGCATCAACCGCCGCGTCATGGTGATTGGAACTCCGCACATCCAGGAGCTCACTCTCAAGGTGGGGCCGCTGGGTCACCTTGCAGGCGTGCGCACAGTGCGCTTCGATCTCGTGGCCGGCCCCGTGAAGATGGCGGGTCAAGACCTCACGCCTGCCGACGCCTCCGAACTCCTCACCCGCTTGCGCTCCCGCCCCTTGCCATCCCTGGACGCAGCGCTGGAGCAGAGCAATGAACCGAACGGCAAACTGCAGAGAGGGCTCCACCAAGACCTACGCAACAATCCGCGTAACAATTCTCGCGACGGTGTGAGCCGTGGGTCGCAGGAACTTACGCCCGGCGACGAAGCTTAAGCAGCACCGGTCCGCGGGTGCTGCTAGGGCCGGCACACGCCGAGGCGGCCGAACAGGACCCGCATCCGCCTGCGGGACAGGAGTCGAGCGGCTCCATATCGAGGACCCCTCTGGCGGTGAGGTGATCCAGGATGACATCGACCGTCCCGGGCTCCAGCCCTGTCTTCGCCACGAGGCCCACGCGCGAGCGAACGCCGGCCTCGATGGCTTCCTGCACCGCCTGGATGGGGGAGGCAGGCATTAGATAAACACCTTCAACACCTGGAAGGCCGCCACGGCCAGCACCCACGCGGTGGCCAGCTGGACGCCGAAGCCGAAGAACGTCCAGCGCCAGCCAATCTCGCGGCGCTGCGCGGCAATCGTGGCCACGCAGGGAGTATAGGCCAGCAGGAAGAGCATGTAGGCCCACACCGCGGCGAGCGGGTGACCGCCGGAAGCCTGCTCGAAGTCAGCCCGCACGTGATCGCTGAGCGCGCTGTGCGACTGCTCTTCCGCGGAGGCATCGGTGACGTCCTCGACCGCGTAGGTCTGTGCCCATGTAGAAATCAGCGCCTCCTTGGCCACGAAACCGGTCACCAGCGGGCCGGTCAGGGACCAAGAATCGAAGCCGGCCGGTGCAAAGGCCGGGGCGATAGCGTGCGCGACCGCGCCATAGGCTGAATCCTCCGGGGCTGGTGGTTCACCCCACGAAGAATCCTGCGCCGCAGCGCCAACCGGGATGGCCATGAGCAGCCACACCACAACCACGGTACTCACGATGATGCCGCCAGCCGTCTGCAAGAAGCCCTTCAGGCGCGTCCACATCACGCTGAGCGCCAAGCGCACCGTGGGTAGCTGATACGTCGGCAGGTCAATAACGAGTGCTTCTTCCGGAACCGCGCGCCACAGAGTCCTGCGCAGGGCTAGCCCCACCAGCACGAGCAGCGCGATGGAAATGACGTACATAATGAACACCACGCTGCCGGCATGCTCCGGGAAGAACGTAGCCGAGAGCATGACGAAGACCACCAAACGCGCCGAACACGAGGTAAACGGGATGAGCAGCGCGGTCATGATGCGATGCCGCGGGCTGCCCAGCACACGGGTGGCCGAAATCGCTGGCACGTTGCAGCCGAAGCCCACAACAATGGGGATGAACGCCTTGCCCGGCAGGCCGATGGCCCGCATAAGGCGATCCGTGACCACCGCCGCACGCGCCATATAGCCGGAATCCTCCAACACCGCCAAACACAAGAACATTAGCGCCATGAGTGGGGCGAAGGTGAGGACCATGCCGACGCCGCCGATGAGGCCGTCGACAAGCAGGCCCATCACGAGGGGGTGGCCTAAGCCGATGGTTTCTAGCCCCGCCCGCGCCCAGTCGCTCAACGGGCCGGAGACCAGCGCCTCCAAGCCATCCTGCAGGGGAGCGGCCACGGTGGTGGTGATCTGGAAGACCACCCACATCACGGCCAAGAACAGCAACGGCCCGGCTACCGGGTGAAGGGCTACCGCATCGAGGCGGTGGGAGAGGGGCGTGGCGTGCTCGACCTCGCTCACCGAGGCCTTTGCGGCGGCGTCGAGCTCGGCGAAGCGGTCCTCCAAACCAGCATTCTCGCGCAGCTGCACGGGCTCAGTTGCCAAAGATTCCATTACAACCTCGCGCAGCTTCTCGACGCCCTCCCTCCTGCGCCCATCAACCTCCACCACCGGGATGGAGGTGGCCTCGGCCAAAGCAGAGGCGTCGACGACCTGTCCCTGGTTGAGCGCCACGTCGGTCTTCGTCAGCGCGATGATGAGGCGGTAGGGCTGCTCCGCCAACTGGAGGGCGACGTTGAGGCCGCGCGCGACGGCGCTGGCATCGACGACCACGACGACGGCGTCGGGGCGCTCATCTGCGGGGCAATCGATGAGCATGGCGCGGGTGAGCGCCTCATCGGGGCTGAGCGGGTCGAGCGAGTAGGTGCCGGGGAAGTCGATGAGATCGGCGGTGGATTCACCCAGCTTCCAGGCGCCGCGGCTGACCTCAACCGTAGTTCCCGGCCAATTGCCGGTCTGCGCCTTCGCACCGGTCAGGGCATTAAAGAGCGTGGACTTGCCGGAATTCGGGGAGCCGACGAGTGCGATGATGGGTGCTCCGGCAGGGGCGACCGCGCCGCCCGGATTGCCGTGACAGCTGGGTTTCGTGGTGGCCATGGTTTAGACCTCGATGGCTTGCAGTGTTGCCTTGTCGATGGCGTAGCGGCAGCTGCCCACCGACACCACCCGCGCGCCGCCGGCGACGCGCGGGCCCATGGTCAACGTGGCGCCGGGGCGGATTCCCAGCTCGCCGAGGCGCAGCGCTAGCGCGGCGTCACAGGTGCAGGAAATGCACTCTTTCCCCAAGGTGATGGTGCATCCCATGGGGATAGCGTCGGCGGTTTGTCGTGGACATTCAGGCAACGTCACGGTGGGCTCTCTTTCTCGATCAGCACTACCGATATAGGTTACCCTTAGTAAAGATAGGTGTGTCTAGTTTTCGGCGACTTGTCTTAGGTGATCCTCACCACGCGGCGCATTAAGCGTTTGGAGTGGACCAGCTGCTCACCTGGCGTAGTCGCTGGTGATTCTTCAGTCGTGATTGGCCCAGCTTGCGGGACATGCGGTCCAGAATCTGGATGGCCTCCGTGATGTGCGGGCCTTTGTTGAGCATGACGCACTCCGCGCGCAGCGCATAGCCAGCGTCCGTGATTTCCGCGCGGGAGGGAAGCCCGGTCTTGGCCAGGGTCTCCAGAACTTGGGTGGCCATGATGACTGGGATATGAGCCGCCTCCGCGACCTTCATGATGCGCCCCGGTACCTGGACCATCTGCTCAAATCCCAGCTCCACAGCCAAGTCACCACGCGCAATCATGATGCCGAACTTGGCATGCCGCATGCCCTCCAGCAGCACGCTTCCCAGCTGCTCATAGGCGGGAACCGTCTCAATCTTGAGCACGATGCCCAGGTCACGCACACGCTGTGCCATCTCTTCCGAGTCCTGCTCAGCGGCAATCGCCTCGAGTGTGTCGTAGAGGAAGGACACATCAGAGGGCGTGCGGATGAAGGAGACCGCCGCGATATCGCAGTGCGTGGCCACAAAACGCAGCGCCTCGATGTCCTCCTCGGTGAGGCTGGGCAGCGGGACGTCAGTATCCGGCACATTGATTCCCTTATATGCCGCCAGGTTGGTGCCGGTAGGCCCGGCATGTTCCACGGTGATGACGGCCTCGCGCGCCGCACCATTCACCCGCACTTCGCGGACACGACCGGAGATGGCGCCGTCATCGAAAATCACCCGGTCGCCCACCTCGAGCGCACCGACCACCTCCGGCAGCGTACACCCAATAGTGGTCACCTCACCCTCCGCGATGCGCGCCGGCTCTGCGGATGTGCTGAGCACCAATTCCTCGCCGCGGTGCAGGCGAATCTTTTGCTCGAGGGGCGGAACCCCATGCACCCGGGTGATCTCCCCGCCGTGGTTGAGCACCGTGCCTTCGGCGAGGTAGCAGTTGCGCTCCCCGTGCAGCACGGCCACGCCTGCCTCTACGCTCTCCACGGTGAACACACGCGAGCGCCCGCGCGCTTCGGTGAAGCGGACCTCGCTGCCGGGCTGAAGCCCTGCTAGCCACTTACCTTCTACCTCTAGCGCTACCGCTGGGCGTGCCGCGCTTGGCGACGCCTCCCCCGCCACCCCGTGGGCGCGGGCGGTGGAGGGGGCGTCGTGAAGCACGAGCGTTGCCGGACTCAGCAGTTCGCCTGCTGCGGTGCGCTCGCCGCGCACGCGGATGACCTGCGGGCCCGGCTCGATGGTGCCGGTGCGGACCTTGGGGCCAGCAATATCGCAGGAAATCAGAATCTCGCGCCCCACCTCTTCAGCGGCGCGGTGGACGTGCTCCACCATCTTTGCCCAGGCTGCTTGGTCATCGTGGGCGCAGTTGATGCGGGCTAATTCCATGCCCGCGCGGGCGAAACCGAGGACCAGCTCATAATCCTCCGCAGCCTCGGTGGGCAGGGTCACCATGATGCGCGCGTGCGTGTCCTCCTGGGTGGGGCCGAGGAGGGCCTCGGTGTTGGCGTCGAGGATATCGTCGGCGTCTGCATACGCCGAGGCGATGGGCTGCACGGGGTAGATCGGCGCCTGGCCGTCGAAGGCGTCGAGCACATTGCGCGCGGCGTGGAGGCGCTCTAGCACCGCGGGCTCCGGGTGGCTCAGGCTCGTAGCACCCAAGGCCGTGAGGCCTTCCTGCAGTTCGACGGCGTCCTGGGAACGCAATTCCATATAACGCACGAGGTTGACCGCGCCGGGGCGGTGGACGGGATCCACGCGCGCTATCTGCGCGGCGTGGGCGGCAGACGAAGCTTCGACGCGGGTAATGAGGGAATCAAGCAGTGGGCGCAGGCTAGGCACGGTGTCTCCTTCGATGTGAAAGTCCACCCATATTGTGCCGCGACTTGTTAGACCGCGCCACGGAAGCCGAGCTGGCGCCAAGCCTCATACACGGCAGTTGAGGCCGCGTTGGAGAGATTCATCGAACGTCGTGCCGGCATCATTGGGATCCGCACGCGCTCCGTTACCCGGGGGTGGAAGGCATGCTCCTCCGGCAGGCCGGTCGGCTCGGTGCCGAAGAGGAGGACATCGCCTTCTTGGTACTCCACGTCGGTAAACCACTTATCAGTGTGGGTGGTGAACGCGAAAACGCGCGCGCCGGGCAGGGCCTCCATGCAGGCATCGAAATCTTTGTGGATCTTGAGGTCTGCCAGGTCGTGGTAGTCCAAGCCTGCGCGCTTGAGGTGCTTGTCCTCGAAGTTGAAGCCGAGCGGCTCGATGAGGTGCAGGCTCGCGCCCGTGACGGCGGCGGTGCGGATAGCGTTGCCGGTGTTGGTGGGGATCACGGGGTTGTCGAAGACAATGTGCAAGCTGCTCATAGGCATCAGTCTAGGATGGTGTGCATGAGCGCTACCAAACTAGATGGCAACCTGTACCGCGACGAGATTTTCGAGGACCTAGCCCAGCGCGTGGCCGCCCTCAAGGAGAAGGGGATTACCCCGGGCCTAGCCACAGTCCTGGTGGGCGATGATCCGGGTTCGCATTCCTACGTGAAGATGAAGCACCGCGACTGCGAGAAGCTCGGGATCAACTCGATTCGCAAGGATCTGCCTGGCGACGTCTCCCAGGAGGAGCTGGAGCGCGTCATCTCAGAGCTCAACAATGATGACGCCTGCACCGGCTACATCGTGCAGCTGCCCTTGCCGAAGCACCTGGATGAAAACCGCGTGCTGGAGCTCATCGACCCAGCCAAGGATGCCGATGGTCTGCACCCGATCAACCTGGGCAAGCTGGTGCTCAACGAGGAAGCGCCGCTGCCGTGCACGCCGAATGGCTGCATCCACCTGCTGCGCCGCTTTGGGGTAGAGCTCGATGGCGCGAAGGTCGTGGTCATTGGCCGCGGTGTGACCGTGGGCCGCCCGATCGGCCTGATGCTCACCCGCCGCACCGAGAACTCCACGGTGACGCTGTGTCATACCGGCACCAAGGACCTCGCCGCAGAAACCCGTGAGGCCGATGTCATTATCGCGGCCGCAGGCAAGGCGCACATGCTCACCGCCGATATGGTCAAGGAAGGCGCTGCGGTTCTCGACGTCGGCGTATCCCGCGTCGACGGCAAACTCGCCGGCGATGTGGCTGAGGACGTCTGGGAGAAGGCTGGCTACGTCTCCCCGAACCCGGGTGGCGTGGGTCCGCTGACCCGTGCGTTCCTGGTCAGCAATATCGTCGAGCGCGCCGAAAAGCTCGCCGCTGAATAACGTTCACTATAAGAACGTGCACTGTAAACACACGTCTAACTTGAGCATGTGAGTAGCAAGAATGACGGATCAACCTGCACAGTCACAGGCGACCCCGCAGCGCCAAGCGCGACGAGTTCCCCGGCCCTCGGCTCAGGGCCAAGCCCCCAGCCGCGTGCGCAACCGTGGAGCCAACCAGGCCCGCGGGAAAGCTGTGCCGCCGGTATCCCTGTCCAATCCCCACGACGCGCACCTGAAACCTTCGGCGCTGCCGCCGGCGGTGCAGTGGGTGGCCATTGGACTGTTCGTGGTGGCGGTCGCGGTCTCGGGTTTTTATGCCGTGTTTGAGCACTGGCGCCGCGCCACGCTGCTGTTGGGCGGGGCGCTGGTGTGGCTTACGGTGGTGCGCCTGACGTGTGATTCCTCGCGAGTCGGCGTGCTTGCGGTACGCTCCCGGCGCTTCGATGCCTGGTTTACCGGCATCTTGGGCGCGGCGATGGCGTTCTTGGCTTTTTCCATTGACGCGCTGGGATCGTGACGCGCTGGGATCGTGATGCGTGTGGCTCCTGAAAAGAGCCACACGGCTCTTTAGATATAGTATTCGTCGCCGACGTAGGCAGGGCCCACATCAAGGCCATTCGGCGCGGAGAGCAACAAGAAGTTGCGCAGGATGCGATTCATCTGCCGAGTCTCCGTTAAGAAGGCGTCGTGCCCTACGGGCGAGACAATCTTGGCCATCGCCAGCAGGTGGTTAACGTTGCGGGAGATGTGCTCCTGTTGGTGATAGGGGTAGAGGATATCGGTGTCCACGCCCACGACCATCGTCGGCACTTGCGATGCCGCCAGTGCTTTGATGAGCCCACCGCGTCCGCGGCCGACGTCGTGCCGGTTCAACGCCTCCGTGAGCACCACATAGGAACCTGCATCGAAGCGCTCGGTGAGTTTCGCCCCCTGGTAATCCAGGTAGGAGTTCACCGCGAAACGCTGGTTGAGCTCTCGGTGCGGGCCCAAAGGGTTTTCGCCCTGCTGTGGCTGGGCACCAAAGCGTTCATCGATCTCCTGCTCGCCGCGATACGTCAGGTGCGCAATGCGGCGCGCCGCCGCCAGACCATCCCGCGGCGACTTATCGGTGAGGTAGTAATTTCCGCCGTGCCAGAACGGGTCGCGCTCAATGGCGGAAATCTGCGCCGATTGGATACCAATCTGCCACCCCGAAGCCCGAGCCGATACCGCAATCACGCACACCGCCGACACGCTTTCTGGGTGCAACAAGCTCCACTCCAGCGTGCGCGCACCGCCCATCGAGCCGCCGAGTACCGCGTGCACACGCGAAATACCCAACTGCTTCAGGCAGTCGTGCTCAGCCTCCACCAAGTCCCGAATCGACAGCGCCGGGAAGCGCCCGCCCCACGGCTTGCCATCCGGGTGCAACGATTTCGGCCCCGTCGATCCGTTGCAGCCGCCGAGCGCATTGGTGGCTATAACGCACCAGCGCGTCGTATCTAGGGCCTTGCCGGGGCCGACCAGGTCGGACCACCAATCCACCACGTTGGAATCACCGGTCAGCGCGTGCTCAACCACCAAGACGTTGTTGACGCCGTCGGGGTCGCCGGCGAAAGCACCCCAGCGTTGGTAGGCCACGTGGGCGTCGGCAAGCACGGCGCCTGCTTCCGTGGTGAAGTCACCGATGGGGACGACGGCGAGCTCGCCTTCGGGCGCGAGTTCCGGAATCGGGCTAACCAATGGCCGAGAACCCACGCTCGAGGTCGGCGATGATGTCGTTGACATCCTCGATGCCCACCGACAGGCGCACCGTGGCCTGGGTAATGCCCGCGGCCTTGAGAGCGGTCTCGTCGGACTGGGAGTGCGTGGTGGTAGCCGGGTGCACCACCAGCGAGCGGGTATCGCCGATGTTGGCCAGGTTGGAGTGCAGCTTCAGCGCATCGATGAACGCCCAGGCCTCTTCGCGGCCGCCGTCGATGTCGAAGGAGAGCACGGAGCCGGTGTAGTCGTAGCCCAACTTCTCCTTGACTTGCTTGTATGGGGAGGAGTCCAGGCCGGCGTAGTTGACGGTGGTGACCTTGGCGTGGGACTCCAAGTACTCGGCCACGGCCTGAGCGTTGGCATTGTGCTTCTCGACGCGCAACTGCAACGTCTCAATACCATTCAGCGTCAGCCAGGCGTTGAAGGGGGAGATGGCGGCACCCGTATCGCGCAACAGGCCCGCGCGCGCCTTGACAGCGAAGGCTGGTGCGCCCAGGTCGGCGTACTTGAGGCCGTGGTAAGCCTCGTCTGGGGTAACGAAGTAGGGGAAGACCGGCTCGCCGTCGCGCTCGACGGTCCAATCGAAGGAGCCGCCATCGATGATGGCACCGCCGATGGCGGAGCCGTTGCCGCTGTAGAACTTGGTGGTGGAGACGACGACGATATCCGCGCCCAGCTCCAGCGGGCGGGCGAGTGCGCCGGTGGCGATGGTGTTGTCCACGATGAGCGGGACCTGGTTCTTGTGCGCAACCTCGGCGATGGCGGGGATGTCGAGGACATCGGCGACTGGGTTGCCGAAGGTCTCGCCGTAGAAGGCCTTGGTGTTCGGTTGGACGGCGTCCTGCCAGGAGGCTGGGTCATCCGGGTTCTCGACGAGGGTGACGTCGATGCCGAGGCGCTTCAAGGTAACGGTAAAGAGGGTGGAGGTGCCGCCGTAAAGGCGCGGGGAAGTAACAATGTGGTCGCCGGCGGAGGCCAGGTTCAAAATGGCGGCGGTTTCGGCGGCTTGGCCGGAAGCAAAAGCTACGGCGGCGACGCCGCCCTCGAGGGAAGCGAGGCGCTCCTCGAGCGCATCCTGCGTGGGGTTGGTCAGGCGGGTATAAATCGGGCCGGCATCCGAGAGGTTAAAGCGGTTGGCGGCGTGCTCGGCGTCGTTGAAGACGTAGGACGTGGTCTGGTAAATCGGCACGTTGCGTGCGTTGGTGGAGCCGTCCAGGTTCTGGCCGGCGTGGAGGGCGCGGGTGGCAAAGGACCACTCGTTGACTGCGGAATTATCGTATTTGGTGCTCATGTCACAAAAGGCTAGACCAAGCGGTTCAGTGCTGTTAGTGGCTTTCTAGAAACCGCAGGCAAGCCCGAGAATAAAAATAGACCGAGCGGTTGGTTTGGAGGCCTGTGTGTGCTGTAGATCTCCATGCAGTGCGAAGGCTCAAGGCCGCTGTTGGATGTCGATGCTTTCCCCAACGAGCAGGCGCTGGTAGCCGGTTACGCCGGCGCGTTGGAGCATGCCGTCGGTGATCTGCTTGCCGGCGTCGGACAGCACGGCGTCATGGATGGGTACTGTCACGCGCGCACCGATGCGCATGGCGTAATCCGCGGCATCCGCCCCGCGCACCCACGGCCCGGCGATGGGGAGCAGGAGGACGTCTACCGTGCGTCCTTCCGAGGTAACCCACTGGTCGCCGGGGTGCAGCACTCCATTGAAGAAATAGCCCAGGTTCTCCGGACGTGGGATGTTGGGGTGGATTTCCTCGTGGAGCCCGCCCACCGCGCGGATTCTCAGGCCCAGGACTTCGAACTCCTCGCCTGTCTGGACTGCGGTCCCGGAACCGATGGCGTCTACGGCTTCCTGCGTCCCCCACACCGGTAGGCCGCTCGCGCGCACGGCGTCGACGTCGAGGTGGTCGCCATGTGCGTGAGTGAGCAGCACCGCGCCGGCATTATCCAGGCAACTGAGGTCTGAAAGAGGACCGGGATCGATGATGATGCGGCCCTGGGGCGCTTCGACGGCCACGGCGGATTGTCCATGTAACGAAATCTTCATGCCGCCAACGCTAGCGTGGCGCAGAGTGGCTGCGCCACGGATTATTACGCTAGGGCCTGCTTAACCAGCTCCAGCGCGGCGGCGAGCTCAACATCGCTCAAATGCCCGAAGCCCAAGACCACGCCTTCCTCGGCGGCCACGCCGCCCCAGTAATCGCTGAGCGGGGTGAGCGTCAGCCCTAGGGAAGCCGCGCGGTCGACCACAGCGTTGTCGCATAGCAACACCGCATGGAGTCCGCCGTGGATGGGCAGAAGGGTAGCGGGAGCGTCTTCCAGCGCGGCTTGGACGAGGTCGCGGCGGCGCTTGTAGGCGCGGCGCATCCGGCCGGTATGCCGCCGCAGCGCACCGCTGGCCAGATAGTTCGCCAGCGCCGCCTGGGGAATTGCGCCGACGGGCTGGCCGAAGACCTCCCGCACGCGATCCACCGCCGAGCGTAAGCTCGGTGGCACGACCAGATAGCCGCAGGCAATCGACGGCGAAATCACCGAAGAAAACGTTCCCAGCAAGACGGTGTGCTCTGGGGCGAGCGCGGCCAGGGCAGGAAGAGGTTGGCCGACGTAGCGCAGCTCGGAATCGAAGTCATCCTCGATGATGAGCACGTCGTTGCTGCGTGCCCATTCGACGAGCTCCGCGCGCCGGGCCGCCGGCAGGGAACCGCCATAAGGGTGCTGGTGGGAGGGGGTGACGATGAGAACGTCGAGGTCAACGGTGGGGACGGTGACGCCGTGGGCGTCGGTGGGGACGTCGACAAGCGTGTGGCCCAAAGCCTGGGGGACGCGGCGCAGGCTGGGGTACCCGGGGGACTCCACGCCCACGCGCAACTGGCTGCCCAGCGCGCGCAGCAGCACCGACAGCCCGTCGCGGGCGCCGGCGGTGATGACGACGTAGGCCGGGTCGACGGTGAGCCCGCGCATGTGGCGCAGGTGCGCGGCCGCTTCGCGGGGGAGATCGCCGGAAGGATTCACCGCGGCCTTGCGCCACGCCGCCCTCCATTCGGGGGTGATGATTCCTTCGGTATCGGGCAAACCCGGCGTCAACTCTACGCGCGGTGGGGTAGGGGAGGGCCGCGGTGCCGGGGCGGGCTGTGGGGTGCGTCCGTGGGGTAGGTGAGGGTTGATGATGGTGCCCGAGCCCACCGACGCAGTGAGGTAGCCCTCGGCGGTGAGCTGTTCGTAGGCAGTAACCACGCTGCCTCGGGAAATGCCCAAATCGCGCGCCAGCGAACGGGTTGACGGAACCTGCTCTCCGGGCAGCAGAATGCCCGCCGCGACTTGGGTGCGGAGGGCTTCGGCAATCTGCACCGGCAGAGCGCGCGTATCAGATGGATCGAGGCGGAAAGACACGACCCCATCATAAGTGGTCTAATTCAACACTCTAAAAATGGCTCTTGTCTTGGACCAATTTCCTGGTCCACTATGTGAGCCATGACTGAACAGAAGATTGAACAGGGACGCGCCACGACGCGCGTCAAGCGTGGACTGGCTGACATGCTCAAGGGCGGCGTCATCATGGATGTCGTGACCCCGGAGCAGGCTCGAATTGCTGAAGATGCGGGTGCGTCCGCCGTCATGGCGCTCGAGCGCGTACCGGCCGATATCCGCGCTCAGGGCGGCGTGGCTCGCATGTCTGACCCGGACCTCATCGAGGGAATCGTCAATGCCGTGGACATCCCGGTGATGGCGAAGGCCCGCATCGGTCACTTCGTCGAGGCGCAGATTCTCGGTGAGCTGGGCGTCGATTTCATCGATGAGTCCGAGGTGCTCAGCCCGGCCGACTACGTTAACCACATCAACAAGTGGGATTTCGACGTTCCTTTCGTGTGTGGCGCGACGAACCTGGGCGAGGCCCTGCGCCGCATCACCGAAGGTGCGGCCATGATTCGCTCCAAGGGCGAGGCTGGCACTGGCGACGTCTCCGAGGCCGTCAAGCACCTGCGCACCATCAAGGGTGAAATCGCGCGCCTCCAGAACCTGGATCGCGACGAGCTCTACGTCGCAGCCAAGGAACTGCAGGCACCGTATGACCTTGTTGCTGAGGTTGCGGAGACCGGCAAGCTGCCGGTCGTGCTGTTTGTCGCTGGTGGTGTGGCCACGCCTGCCGACGCCGCGCTCGTCCGCCAGATGGGCGCCGAAGGCGTCTTCGTCGGCTCCGGCATCTTCAAGTCTGGTGAGCCTGCGAAGCGCGCGGAAGCCATCGTTAAGGCTGCCACCCTCTACGACCAGCCGGCCGAGCTGGCCAAGATCAGCCGCGGCCTGGGCGAAGCCATGGTGGGCATCAACGTCAACGACATCCCCGCCCCGCACCGCCTGGCCGAGCGCGGCTGGTAAACGCGGTGCGCGTAATGAACCGCGCAATGAACCGCGTAATGAACACAGAGCGTGCAAAGGGAATGACTGCGGCGGACACGGCGCGACCGCTCGTCGGCGTGCTTGCCCTGCAGGGTGGTGTGGAGGAACATCTCTCCGTGTTGGAGAGCCTCGGCGCTGAAACACGCCGGGTGCGCCTGCCGCAGGATCTCGACGGGCTGGGCGGAATCATTCTGCCCGGTAGAGAGTCGAGCACCATCGATAAGCTGGCGCGCTCCTTCGGCGTCGCGGAGCCGTTGCGCCGAGCCGTCGAGGGCGGGCTGCCGGTTCTTGCCACCTGCGCGGGGCTCATCTACAGCGCTCGCGACCTGGAGAACCCCGCGTCGGGCCAGCAGACGCTGGGGCTTATCGACGTCACCGTGCGCCGCAACGCCTTCGGGAACCAACGCTTCTCCGAGGAACGTACCGTGCCCGTCACGCTGGGAAGCGAGACTCTCAACATTGAAGCGAGCTTCATCCGCGCGCCCATCGTCACCCGTGTGGGCGAAGGTGTGGAGGCTATCGCTACCGTGCCGCGGGAAGATGGCGAAGCGGTGGTGGGCGTGCGACAGGGCACCGTCACTGCACTGAGCTTCCACCCAGAGGAGAACGGAGACTCCCGTCTCCATGCCGCATGGTTGGCGTCGCTCTAGGCGGAGGCAGCTAATTTAGCCGTTTAACTATCGCTCGATAGTGGTCTGGGCTACATTGAAGGCTAAACGCTGAACAGATCACGTCCAGAAAGGTCCGCTGTGAGCACACCCGCCCCAGAACAAGTCCGCGAAGACATCCGCTTCCTCGGCCGGGTGCTCGGCCGAGTTATCGCGCAGCAGGAGGGCGAGGACGTCTTTGAGCTCGTCGAATCCACCCGCCGCATGGCCTTCGACATCGCGCACGGCGATGCCAAGCCGGAAGATCTCGTCGCTATTTTCCGCGACCTCGACATCACCAAAGTCAACCTCGTGGCGCGAGCGTTCAGCTATTTCGCGCTCATCGCGAACCTAGCGGAGGACTTGGATGACGAGTCCGTCGAGGCGCCGGTTTCCCTGCGCAAGACATTCGCCAAGCTCAAAGAAGAAGGCGTCGCACCTGCCGACGCCGCCTCCGTCATCCGCGGTGCGCACGTTGCCCCCGTTCTCACCGCACACCCCACCGAAACCCGCCGCCGCACGGTTTTCGACACCCAGACCCGCATCAAGAACCTCCTCAAGGAAGCACACCGCGGCGGCGACATGGCGGCGATTGAGAAGGAAATGTACCTGCGCATGACGCTACTGTGGCAGACCGCGCTGATTCGCATCGCCCGTCCCACCCTTGAGGACGAGATTGACGTCGGCCTGCGCTATTACAAGCTTTCGTTGCTCGACCAGGTCCCCGCCCTCAACCGCGCTATCCGTCACGCCATGCGTGAGACCTTTGGCCAGCAGCTTCCCGATTCCCCCGTCGTCCGCCCTGGCTCTTGGATTGGCGGCGACCATGACGGCAACCCCTTTGTCAATGAGCACACCCTGACCTATGCCACCCGCAAAGCCGCGGCGACGGTGCTCCAGTACTACGCCGACGAGCTCGGCGAGCTGGAGCGCGAACTCTCTCTATCAGACCGCTATTCCTCCAGCTCCAAGGAGCTGGGCGCGCTTGCCGACGCCGCCCACAACGACGAAAAATCTCGCGTCGACGAGCCCTATCGCCGGGCCATCTTCGGCATCCGGAAGAAGGTGCTGGCGAGGTTGGAAGGGGAGGCGTCGCCAAGCGCCTATGCGTCTCCGGAGGAGCTCAAGCGGGACCTGGATGTGATCGACCGCTCGCTGCGCCAGTTCAACGATGACATCATCGCCGATGACCGTCTGGCACGGCTGCGTTCGGCGGTGACGACGTTTGGATTCCATCTCTCAACGCTGGATATGCGCCAGAATTCGGAGTCCTTTGAGAACGTCCTCACCGAGGTTTTCGCTGCGGCCAACATCACCCCGGACTACCGCGGGCTGGGGGAGGAAGACAAGGTTGCGTTGCTCGTGCGGGAGTTGCAGACCAACCGCCCGCTGCTTTTCCCGGGATCGGAGGGGACGTTCAGCGAAGATACCGCGAAGGAACTGGGCATCTTCCGTGCAGCGGCACGTGCTGTGCGGGACTTTGGGTCGGAGTCGGTGTCACACTGCATTATTTCTATGACGGGAACGGTCTCCGACATTTTGGAGCCGATGGTGCTGCTCAAGGAGGTGGGGCTGAGCCAGGTAGATGTGGTGCCGCTGTTTGAGACCATCGAGGATTTGAAGGCGGGGGCTGGCATTCTGGAGAAGCTATGGCAGGTGCCCGTGTACCGCGAGCATCTGCGCTCGCGCGGGGATGTGCAAGAGGTTATGTTGGGGTATTCGGATTCCAACAAGGACGGCGGGTATCTGCAGGCGAATTGGGCGCTGTACGACGCCGAATTGGCCCTAGTTGAGCTGTGTGAGCGCCACGGCGTGGAGCTGCGTTTGGCGCATGGCCGTGGTGGTGCGGTGGGCCGCGGCGGTGGCCCGACGTATGATGCGATTCTGGCGCAGCCGAAGGGCGCGGTCTCGGGTTCGGTGCGTATTACTGAGCAGGGCGAGGTGATTTCTGCGAAGTATGGAGCTCCGGAGACCGCGCGCCGTCATTTGGAGGCTTTCGTTTCCGGTGCGTTGGAGGCATCGTTGTTGGATACCGAGCCGATTGCGGATCCCGAGCGGGCCTACGACATCATGCGGGAGCTGGCGGACTTGAGCGGTACGGCGTACTGCCAGCTGGTTGATGACCCCGGGTTTATCGCCTACTTCACCCAGTCCACTCCGCTGCACGAAATCGGCGAGCTTAACCTGGGCTCGCGCCCGACCTCGCGTAAGCAGACCACCGCGATTACGGATTTGCGAGCGATTCCCTGGGTGCTGTCGTGGTCACAGTCCCGCACCAACATTCCGGGCTGGTTCGGCGTGGGCAGTGCGGTGACAGCGTGGGTTAAGCAATCCTCCAGTGGTGAATGTGGAGTAGGACTGGCCAGCGTAGAAGAAGTAAATGCCACTGCGGATGGAGCAGAAACCGGAAAGGCCGGAGTAAAAAGCGGCGATGGAGAAGTGGAGAAGCGCTGGGAGGAGCTGCGTGAGCTGTACCGTACGTGGCCTTTCTTCCGCTCCGTGTTCGCCAACATGGCGCAGGTCATGGCCAAGGCGGAGATGCAGCTGGCACGCCTCTATGCCAACCTGGTTGATGACAAAGAAACCGCGGACCGTATCTTCAGCCTGATTTCCGCGGAGTTTGAACGCACCCGCGAGGTCTACCTCAAGGTCACCGGCAACGCGGAGTTGGTCAGTGAGAACCAGCGCCAGGCGCGGTCGCTCAAGCGGCGCTACCCGTACCTGCTTCCGCTCAACGCCATCCAGTTGGAGCTGCTGTGTCGCTACCGCCGCGGCGACGATCAGTTCCTGGTGTCCAAGACCATCCAGGTCACGATGAATGGTCTCGCCACAGCGCTGCGTAACGCCGGCTAAACCGGCACGCTGAAGGCCCCGCGAGGAGGGGATTTCCTGCGGGGTTCGAGCACTACATGGCAGTGGCGGAATGCCTTCGCGGAAGGTTTAGTTGAAGTGTTAGTTGAAGGCGCTGGTGAAGACCGGAGCGGCGTCATAAGGTGGAATCCATGCCGTCCGCCCGCCGATGCGATCCATGCGGCCACGTGAGGGCGGGGCATCGGGGTCATCGTCGTTGACGCCGTTATGGTACGGACACAGCGGCACCAGGTTGAGGATGTTGGTGGGCCCGCCGCGGGCCCAGGCTTTGATGTGGTGGATTTGGCACTTCTCAAAGGGAACTTTGCAGCCCTCCCACGCACAGCACGGGTTCTCCGCAGCTAGGGCGAGGCGTTGTTTGGCCGTGGCGAAGCGCTGGAAACGAAACACATCGAGTGGGCCATGCTCGCGGCTGACCGCCACAATAACTCCCTTGTCCAGCAGAGCGCGCTCCACTAGCTGCGAGCCGGTCATCGTCGCGCCACTTGTTGTGCGGACGATGAATTCTTCGCCATCCTTGTCGGTATTGCCCTTGAGCAGCTCTGCGTAGTCATCGAGCTGCAGGACCGCCATGGTGGCAACCTCAGTTTTGACGCCACCGCCCTCCAGATTCTCCAAGAAACTCTCGCCGGGGCGTTCCTGGTCGATGCCTTCAAAGACACCGGTCAGCTGCAGCGAGTCCGCAGTTACCGTGAGGGTGGCCAGGCCATTGCCGTGCTGGGTGAGCTTGGCACGCTCGGCATACGTGCGGGGCTTGCGCATCTGACGCAGTCTCTTGCGCGCTACCTTTTCCACCAGCTCCGCGCTGGTCTGGCACAGCTCTACCCGCAAATCCCACGCTTTGTTATGGTCCCGGACTTTGGCAACGAAGTGCTCGATAAGCTGCAAGGTCACCAGCCCGTGCCCGCGCCGGCGGGCGGCTTCAACCGCCGTGCGCTGCTTCTTCGTCGAAGAGGTGTGCCCGAAGTAGGTGTGGTGGAGGGAGAGGAACACGGTGGCGTCGGCAGACGTGGCTCCGAAAGACACTAAGTCAGATTCAGACAGGCCCGCGCACTCGGCCACCAGGTCAATGGCGCGGCCGAGGGCGGCGAAGAACGTCTGAACTCTCATGAACCTCAGAGTAAAAGCGCCGCACCCTGCCAACAAGGGCGAGCTCCCGCCCGCCACGAAATCTGTGGATAACTTCTCGGGGGTGCTAAGCCAAGTTGTTCACTATATCGAGGAACTCTTCGGCATACGCCAGCTGCTTGGACAGCTTCTCGTAGCGCGTACGTGCCTCCAGTTGGACGCGAGCGACAGTCTCGCGCGCAGCCGGCGTGGAAGAATTAGCGGCCTCAAGAAATGAGCGCATATCTTCCAGCGAAAACCCCAGCGGCTTCATGCGGCGGACTAGCAAAATGCGGTGCAGATCCTCTTCGCTGTACAGACGGAAGCCTCCGGGGCTGCGGTGAGAGGGAGAGACTAGCCCGACGGAGTCGTAGTGGCGCAATGTGGGTAGTGAAATGCCGGTGCGCTCGGCTATCTCGCCGATTTTGTAGCCAGATTCAGCCATGGCTTTCCTCCTTAGGGACCATGTTTTGTCGCGCGCCTATGCAGCGGTTAAAGTTATGCAAGTCCAAAACCCTAAAGCTACTTGAGGGTTAAGCTCGGGGGATACGAACGACAGGATTGCTATGACTGAAACTACCACGGTCACTGAAGCGCCCATGGGTGTTGTGGCCTCCTTCCGCTATGCCTTTTCCTCAGCTACGCGACTGCGCATCGAGGTGTTGGCCGGACTAGCCGTTGCCTTGGCGCTGATTCCGGAGGCGATTGCGTTTTCCATCCTCGCCGGGGTGAGCCCGGCGGTGGGTTTGTTCTCTTCCGTGATTATGGCTGTGGTGATTGCCTTTACTGGCGGCCGCCCGGCAATGATTTCCGCAGCAACTGGTGCTATCGCCCTTGTAGTGGCACCGGTGGCACAAGACCACGGCCTGGATTATCTCGTGGCCACAGTCATGCTGGGCGGGGTGCTTCAGATTGTGCTCGCGCTGTTGGGCGTGCCCAAGCTGCAACGCTTTATCCCACGCTCCGTGATGCTGGGGTTTGTCAATGCGCTGGGTATTCTCATATTTACAGCACAGTTGGAGCACCTTATCGATGTGCCGTGGATGGTCTATGTTCTCGTCGTCGTGGGGCTCGGCATCATGGTGGGCTTTCCCAAGATTACTGCTGCGGTGCCAGCTCCACTGGTGACGATTGTTGTGTTGACAGCTGCGGTGGTTCTGGCGGGCCTTAATGTTCCGCGCGTGCGCGATATGGGCGATCTACCGACTTCGCTGCCGGCGCTGTTCTGGCCGAACGTGCCGCTAAATCTGGAGACCGTCAAGATTATTGCGCCGTATGCGCTGGCAGTGGCCGTGGTGGGGTTGATGGAATCGCTGATGACTGCCAAGCTTGTCGACGACATCACGGATACCCACTCCAACAAAACCCGTGAAAGCTGGGGACAAGGCGTGTCGAACATCGCTACCGGACTGTTCGGGGGAATGGGAGGCTGCGCGATGATTGGCCAGACCATGATCAATGTCCGCGAGTCCGGGGCGCGCACACGCTTGTCCACGCTGGTTGCCGGTTCTTTCCTACTAGTTCTCATCTTGGCGTTGGGGGACATTGTTGGCCAGATCCCAATGGCAGCGCTGGTAGCCATCATGATCATGGTTTCGGTAGGCACCGTGGACTGGCACTCAGTGCACCCGCGCACGCTAAAATTTATGCCGCTGTCGGAAACCGTGGTGATGCTGGTGACCATGGCTGGCACGTTGGTGACGCATAACCTGGCGGTCGGCGTAGTGCTCGGTGTGCTGGCAGCGATGGTGAGCTTTGCCCGCCGCGTGGCTCATTTGGTGCGAGTGGATGCTTCCGAGCTTGTCGACGGTGTACGGTCCTACCAGCTGCACGGACAGCTTTTCTGGGCGTCGTCGAATGACTTGGTGTACCAATTTGATTACACCGATGAGGCTGAGCACATTGTCATCGACCTCACCGGTGCCGAGGTGTGGGATGCTTCCACGGTTGCTACCTTGGACGGCATTACTAGCAAGTTCCACGAAAAGGGCAAGACCGTGGACATCGTCGGCTTAAACGGCCCGAGCCGGCATCGCTTGGAGCAGCTCACCGGACGCCTTGATGGTGGGCACTAGTGCCATCGGGGAACTAGGCATCGGGGAACTAGGCACCGGCGAGGCCGCGGCGCTTGAGCAGCGGCGCAACGTCCTTGTCGCGGCCGCGGAACTCGCGGTAAGCCTCCGTGAAGTCGCGGGATGCGCCCTTCGACAGGATGACATCGCGGAACTTTTGGCCGGCCTCGCGAAGGTCGGTTTGCTCCTTGAACCACTCGAAACCATCGGCATCGAGGGCCTCGGCCCAGAGATAGGAGTAGTAGCCCGCGGAGTAGCCACCGGCGAAGATGTGGTTGAAGTAGGTCGAGCGATAGCGCGGCGCAATGAGCTCGTTGTCTAGCCCGGCCGCGCGCAGGGCCTCGGCCTCGAACTCGGCGATGGCCTCCGGTGTAGCTTCCAACTCGGCGGCCTCCGACGCGCTCAGGGAATGCCACGCGAGGTCGATGATCGACGCCCCCAGATACTCCGAGGTGGCGAATCCCTGGCCGAACTCGGAGGCGGCGGAGATGGCGTCGAGAAGCTCGTCCGGAATAGGTTCGCCCGTCTCCACGTGGCGGGCGTACTCCTTGACCAAGTTCTTATCCAGTGCCCAGTTCTCGTTGATCTGCGAAGGGAATTCCACCCAGTCACGCGGCACGTTGGTGCCGGCGAAGGTGGGGTAGCGGACGTCGGAAAGCAGACCGTGCAGGGCGTGACCGAATTCGTGGAAGACGGTGCGGACCTCATCCATGCTCAGCAGCGGTTGGGAGCCGTCGGCGGGCTTGGTGATGCCCATGACGTTGACGATGACCGGCTTGCGCTCCAGCAGTCGGGACTGCCCCACGAACTCGCTCATCCATGCGCCGCCGCGCTTGGTGGGGCGCCCGAAGTAGTCGGTGAGGAGGAGACCGATCCCGTGCGAGTCCTTTTCCCCGTGCGGGACGGAACCGTCCCGCACCTCCCACACGCGAACCCCCTCCGCGTAGCCCTCGAGGTCATCGCGCGGGATAACGGTGATGCCGTAGAGACGTTCGGCGGCGGCAAAGACGCCCTTCTCTAGGACCTGGTCCAGCGGGAAGTACTTGCGCAGCTCCTCCTCGTCGAGGGAGAAGTCGCGGGCGCGGACCTTGGATTCCCAGTAGGGCCAGTCGGCGGCGGTGAATCCCTGGCTGTTGAGCTCAGCCTCTTCAGCGAGGAGCTTCTGCTCGCCTTCGGCATTGGCCGCGGCGGCGGGGGAGAGGTCGAAGAGCATGGTGCGGGCAGCGTCGGCAGTCGCGGCGGTTTCCTCGGCGATGACGTAGTCGGCATGCGTGGCAAAGCCCAGCAGTTCGGCGCGCTCAGCGCGCAGTTGGACGGCCTCGATGAGCCCCGGGATGTTGTTCTCGGAGCCCCTGCTTGCCGACGCCCCATACAACCTCCCCCTCGCATCCTCCCGCGCCAGGCGGCTTAGCTCCGATTGCACGGTCGGCAGCTCCAGCGGGATGGCATAGCCCTCGCGGCCAAGCGCCTCAGCGTCGGCTTTGGCGGAAGCGATGCGCTCGGCGGGCAGGCCTTCGAGTTCCTCCTCGGTGAAGGAGACCGCGCGCTCGCGGGTAGATGCCATGAGGTTGCGGCCAAATTCCTCCGACAGTGCAGAAAGGCGCTGGTTGATCTCAGACAGGCGGGCCTTGCCAGTCGCATCGAGATCGGCACCCTTGCGGGCAAAGGTGCGCAGGAGGTGGTCGTGGAGGCGCTGGCCTTCCGCGTCGTCGGCAGGCGGCGTCGCCTCCTTGATGCGCGCGTAGAGAACCTCGTTCTGGTACATCGCGTCGTAGTGCGCGGACAGGCGCGGGTAGATGTCGGCGGCGATCTCCTCCATCTCCTCGGTGACATCCGTACCGGAGAGGTTGCCGAAGACCGCCATGACGCGGTCGAGGTCCTGGCCGGATCGCTCGAGCGCCTCCACGGTGTTTTCCCACGTAGGCGCGGCGGGGTTGTCGGTGATGGAGGCGATCTCGGCGTCGTGAAGCGCGAGTGCTTCGTCGAAAGCGGGGCGGTAGTGCTCTACCTTGATCTCCGCAAACGGCGGGAGCTGATAGGGCAGCGTAGAGGGGGTCAGTAGTGGGTTAGTCATAAGAAACCACCGTA
The DNA here is from genome assembly GCF_001814945.1 of Corynebacterium sp. HMSC066C02. NCBI lineage: Bacteria > Bacillati > Actinomycetota > Actinomycetes > Mycobacteriales > Corynebacteriaceae > Corynebacterium > Corynebacterium sp. HMSC066C02. Next base: position 114,657 of record NZ_KV818450.1, read on the forward strand.
CCTAATAAGCTCCGCCCTATGTGATGGCTTTCACTATGAGCCCATGAGGACTGGCGTGCGTTCCCCGCGTGGAGTGGTGGCACGGTACACCAGGACGATGTCGAGAACCAGGAACGCCGCCAAGGTGATTCCTAAGAGCGGCAGGAAGACGCCCACGGTGGCCGCGAAAAGCGCGCCCAGTCCTGTGGTGGCCCAGGAGAAGTGGGCAGTCGGGAGGAAGCGTGGGCGACGTTTCCACCACATGTAGTACCCCAGCACCACGAGAGCGGCGGTGGCGAGACCCAGCGTGAGTAGCGCAATCTGCAATGGCAGCCCGAACATGATGCCCATGTGCAGGTAGATGCCCCAGCTGCTGAGCTTGCTAAACAGCGGCAGGCTGGAGAAAGGCTGGCGGTCGATGACGTCGCCGGTGGCGCCATCTACCGAAATTGCATCGGAGGTGGTGCGCCATTCCACCCAGCGTTCGCTGACCTGCCAGGCGGAGTGGGCGTCCTCCGGTGGGTACATACGTAGCGGGCCGGTGAGTCCCTCGGCGCGGCCGGTGGCGAAGACGCGCTCGGCCTCGGCAGCTATGTTCGTGCTTGACGATGCCCCTCCAACCCCATGCCCTTCATGACCTTCATGCATGGTGTGCTCATGCGTTTCAGCGGTGGTGCCGGGGAGGGCAGTCTCGATGGGGGTGGCCTTCCACTGCATGCGCTCCACTAGGGAATCAACGTTGTCGCCGGCCAGTCCCGACCACGTGATACCGGTGGCAGAGAGACCAAGCAGACCAATGAAGATCCAGGCGCCGACGGTGGAATGCAGACGGGTGGCCTTCCAGCGGGCAGAGCGCTTCGGCTGCTGAGCGGCGTTCCCGGTTGCCTTGTTCTTCGGGCGGCGGCGAATCCACCACATATAAAGACCGCCGCAGGCCATGACCCATAGCCAGGAGGCGGCCAACTCTGAGTAGAGCTCACCGACCTTGCCCAAGTGGAAGCTTTCGTGCAGGGAGGAAATCCAGCGGCGCAGCGGCATCTCGCCCAGGCCGGAGTAGGTGGGGTAGTCCCCGATGACCTCGGCGTTGGCCGGATTGATGAAGACGGTGCGCTGGAGGCTTTCATCGATACTGTCATCAGACACCAACACGCGCGTGGAATCCGTGGGGTTGGTTGCTGGCCAGACTTGGGACACAGGCATGTCTGGGTGCTCGTGCTGTGCGGCCTGGATTTGTTCTTCCAAGCTCACGGGGCGCTCGACCGCCGGAACGGACATGACGTCGTGGTACACCACCTTCTCCAGGGTGGGTGCCATGGCATAGAGGCAGCCAGTCAATGCCGCAACGAGGATGAAGGGGCCGACGAACATACCGCCATAAAAGTGAATGCGCTGAATGAAAGATCGCAGAGCCGTCCGACTCATAGGTAGTGCTCTTTTCAGTGTCTTTGGTGAAGGCCCCTGCTGAACGTTCGCGGGGCGCTCAGCAAAGGGCGATGGACAGGCGCTGATATCAACTGCACTACTAGTCGGAGGCGGTGGCTCCCCAGTTCCCGAAGAATGAACATCTTTTTAACTAATTGGGGTCCTCGGTGTGAACAGGATGAAAACCCCGCGAGATAAGGCGCGAGAAGCAAGAATCAGTCAAGAAAAAGCTCTCGCAGCTCAACGGGTAAAAATAGCGTCGCGGAGTGCTGTTTAGGCCTGTTTGTGGTTAATGAAGCAAGAAAAGACCGCCTCGAACTCCAGGGAGGAGACGAAGCGGTCTTTTGTTAAGTGCCTAGCGCCGAATTACTTCTTCAGGCCATCAATGATGTCGTTGAAGGCAGCGACTGGGCGCATGACCTCGGCTAGCTTCTCCTCGTTCGGGGCGTAGTAGCCGCCGAGGTCGACGGGGGAGCCTTGGACGTCGAGAAGCGCCTGCTCAATCTCGCCTGCCTTGGCCTCGAGGGACTCAGCAACTGGCTTGAAAGCCTCGGCCAGCTCGGCGTCGTCGGTCTGTGCAGCCAGCTCCTTGGCCCAGTTAAGGGTCAGGAAGAAGTGGGAGCCGCGGTTGTCGTTCTCGCCGACCTTGCGGGACGGGGACTTGCCCTCATCCAGCAGGGTCTCGGTGGCCTTGTCCAACGCTGCGGCCAGGACACCTGCCTTGGCGTTGCCGTTGGTGTTGTGCTCGTGGCGGAAGGACTCAGCCAGAGCCAGGAACTCACCGAGGGAATCCCAGCGCAAGTGGTTCTCCTCCTGGACCTGCTGGACGTGCTTCGGAGCGGAGCCGCCGGCACCGGTCTCGAACAGGCCACCGCCAGCCATGAGCGGAACCACAGACAGCATCTTTGCGGAGGTGCCTAGCTCGAGGATGGGGAAGAGGTCGGTGTTGTAGTCACGCAGAACGTTGCCGGTGACCGAGATGGTGTCCTCGCCCTTGCGGATGCGCTCGACGGAGATCTTGGTCGCGGTGACCGGATCCTCGATGGAGATGTCGAGACCCTCGGTGTCGTGGTCCTGCAGGTACTTGTTGACCAGCTCGATGAGGTTGGCGTCGTGGCCGCGCTCCGGGTCGAGCCAGAAGATGGCCTTCATGCCGGACAGGCGAGCACGGTTGACGGCCAGCTTGACCCAGTCCTGGATCGGGGCGTCCTTGGTCTGGCAAGCGCGCCAGATGTCGCCCTCCTCCACGTCGTGGGAGATAAGGGCCTCACCCTTGGAGTTGCGGACCTCAACGGTGCCGGCAGCCGGCACCTTGAAGGTCTTGTTGTGGGAGCCGTACTCCTCAGCCTTCTGTGCCATGAGGCCGACGTTCGGGACGGTACCCATGGTGGTCGGATCGTAGGCGCCGTTAGCCTTGCAGTCCTCGATGACTGCCTGGTAAACGCCGGCGTAGGAGGAATCCGGGATGACGGCGAGGGTGTCCTGCTCCTCGTCGTTCTTGTTCCACATGTGGCCGGAGGTGCGGATCATAGCCGGCATGGAGGCATCGATGATGACGTCGGACGGAACGTGCAGGTTGGTAATACCCTTGTGGGAGTTGACCATGGCGAGGTCCGGACCGTCGACAAGCGCGTCGTCGAAGGCAGCCTTGATCTCAGCACCGTTCTCGAGCTTGTCCAGACCCTCGTAGATAGCGCCCAGGCCGTTCTCGCCGTTGAGGCCAGCAGCCTCGAGCTCCTCGCCGTACTTCTCAAAGACATCAGCGAAGAAAGCGCGGACGACATGGCCGAAGATGATGGGGTCAGACACCTTCATCATGGTGGCCTTGAGGTGAGCGGAGAAGAGCACGCCCTCTTCCTTGGCACGGGCAACCTGAGCCTTGAGGAACTCGTCGAGTGCCTTGGCGGACATGAAGGTGCCGTCGATGACCTCGCCCTTGAGGACCGGCAGCTTCTCCAGCAGGGGCTGCTCGCCCTCGGCGGTCTTCAGAACGATGGAGAGGGTGTCCTCCTCCGGCATGATGACGGACTTCTCGTTGTGGCGGAAGTCGTTAGCGTCCATGGTGGCCACGTTGGTCTTGGAATCAGCGGACCACGCGCCCATCTTGTGCGGGTTCTTCTTAGCAAAGTTCTTGACTGCAATCGGGGCGCGGCGGTCGGAGTTGCCCTCACGCAGAACCGGGTTCACAGCGGAGCCCTTGACGGCGTCGTACTTCTCCTGAGCCTCTTCGTACTCCGGGAGATCAAAACCGGCTGCCTGCAGCTCAGCGATGGCCTTCTTCAGCTGCACCAGGGAAGCGGAGATGTTCGGCAGCTTAATGATGTTGGCTTCCGGCGTCTTGGCCAGCTCGCCGAGCTCAGCCAGGGCATCGGAGACCTTCTTGTCACCAAGGCGCTCCGGGAACTGGGCCAGGATGCGGCCGGCTAGGGAAATGTCGCGGGTTTCCACCTCGATGCCTGCGGTGGACGCGAAGGCCTCCACGACGGGCTTGAAGGAGTAGGTCGCCAGCAACGGCGCCTCGTCGGTACGGGTCCAGATAATCTTTGCCATGGTTCTCCTAAAGAAGTTGAAAACTGTTCAACCTCACAGGATACCTGTCTTATTTTCTCGCGGTGCCGGTCCCCCTGTGACTCGCGCCACCCGCGGGAGGGGTCTGTGTACTTGGCACAGCCTTTCCGGCTGGACTTACGAGCTCGGGAGGGGAAGTACTAAGGTCTGCCCCCGTGAAACCGATGAATACCAGTATCCAACGCCGTCCCGTCCCGCGCCAGACGGAAATCTCCGCGACGCGCCGCACCATCGTGATGATCGCCATGGCGCTGGGTGCCTTCGCCATCGGCACCACCGAGTTCACCTCGATGGGCCTGCTGCCACTCATCGCGGATGATTTCGGTATTACGGAAGACACGGCGTCGGTGGTTATCTCCGTCTATGCGCTTGGTGTCGTCGTGGGCGCGCCAGTGATTGCGGCGCTCACGGGCAAACTTCCACGCCGCCGACTGATTATCCTGCTCATAGGCTTTCTACTCGTGGGTAACCTGCTGACGGCCCTGGCCCCGAACTACGGTGTTCTGCTGGTGGCGCGCTTCATTGCGGGTCTGCCGCATGGCGCATACTTTTCCGTAGCTAATCTGGCGGCGGCCTCGATGGCCCCACCGGGCAAGCAAGGGTTTGCCATGTCGATGGTGGGCATGGGGCTTTCCGTTGCCACCGTGATCGGTGTCCCGGCAGCCCAAGCGTTGGGCCAGGGACTGGGCTGGCATTCGGCGTACTACTTAGTCGTGGTCCTTGCAGCCTTAACGATGGTGCTGCTCTTTTTTCTCTTCCCGCACATGACGCGTATGCCGGAAACGGATATGTTCACCGAGCTCGGCGCGCTGAAGAACAGCCAGGTTCTGCTCACCGTATTCCTCGGCACCGTCGGCTTTGGCGGCATGTTCGCCGTCTACACCTACATCACGTGGACCATGACGGAGGTCGCCGGTATGGACCCGAACCACACCTGGATTGTGCTCATGGCCTATGGCATCGGTATGACTGTCGGCAACGTTGCTGGCGGTGCGCTGGCGGACCGAAACCTGGAATTTGGCATCATCTTTGCTCTCATCTGCATGGTCGGTGTGTCCGTGGCCTTCTACTTCCTGGCGCACAACGCGTGGGCGGGCACGATTGCCTTTGGTGTCTTGGCCTTCTTCGGCTCCATCCTCGTTCCTTCCCTGCAGTTGCGCTTGGTGAACGTGGCGGGGGATGCGCAGACCCTCGCGGCGGCGTTGAACCAGTCCGCCCTCAACATCGCCAATGCGGCGGGCGCGGCTATCGGCGGTGCGGTCGTGGGCGCAGGTTATTCCTATAACTCCACCGCCCTCGCTGGTGCGGGGTTGGCGGTGGCCGGCTGCATCACCTGGGTTATCACCATGTGGGACAAGCGCCGCCTAGCCCCTTCCGTGAAGATTATTGAACAGAGTTAGACTGGCCGGCATGAGTTTCACCATCGCCTCCGTCAACGTTAACGGCATCCGCGCGGCCTGCAAACAGCGCAATGAGAACAACCCGGGTATGAACGCGTGGTTGGAGACCACGCCGGCCGACGTCGTCCTCATGCAGGAGGTGCGCGCCAACCCCGAGCAGACCCAGAAGGCCCTGGCCCCAGCCCTGGAGGCCGGATGGAACCTGGTGCAGGCCGAATCCGCCGCCAAGGGCCGCGCGGGTGTGGGAATCCTATCGAAGCACGCGCTTGGCGACGTCTCCGTGGGCTTCGGCTCCTTCGCCGAATCCGGCCGCTTCATCGCCGCCACCGTGGAAGGCGTGCGCGTGGCCTCTTTGTATCTGCCCTCCGGCGATACTGATTCCCCGAAGCAGGATGAGAAGTACCTTTTCTTGGATGAATTCTCTGAAGTTTTGGATGAGATGGCAGCGACGTATCCGGAGTCTGTTATCGGCGGTGATTGGAACATCTGCCACCGCGCCCAGGACTTGAAGAACAACAAGCCCAACGAGAAGAAGTCCGGACACTTGCCGGAGGAGCGAGCCTTCATGGACCGCGTTTTTGGCTCTTTCCCGGATGATGAGCCCCAGGAGAAGAAGGGGCTTGGGGACTGGCTCGGCGTGGTGGACTACGAGACCAAGACCGCCTGGAAGGCGGCCAAGGATCCGCAGTGGTTTGACGTCGCCAGGCGCCTGCACCCGGAGGCCGAGGGGCCCTATACCTGGTGGACCTACCGCGGCCAGGCTTTCAACAACGACGCCGGGTGGCGCATTGACTATCAGGCTGCCACGAAGGCCATGCTGGAGCGCGCGCAGCGCACGTGGGTGGAGAAGGCGCCGACGGTGGAGGAGCGCTGGTCCGATCACTCTCCGCTTCTGGTGGAGTACAAGTAGCCCACACCAAGTAGTGGTACGATAATCCCGTCTTAACGTCCTTTTCTATTTCGCAGGAGATGCTCATGACCCGCGCAATCATCTACTTTGTCCTCGGCGCTATTCTGCTTGCCCTGGGTATCTGGTGGTGGACCATCGTCGGACCGTCCTTTGCCTTCCTTGGCCCGATCGTCCTCCAGGGTGTTGGCGGCGCGTTCATGGTGGCCGGTTTTGCCGTCATGATGGACGTTATTAGCCCGACCTCCCGCAAGATTTAATCGACGCAGCGCCTCCCCGGCGGAGGCGGCAGAGTAGAGTGATCAACCATGACTGACTCCACTTCTGCATCGACCTCCGCTTCTCGAGTCCTCTCTGGCATTCAGCCCACGGCGGACTCCTACCACCTGGGTAACTACCTTGGAGCGCTCAAGCAGTGGATTGACCTGCAAGACTCCCACGAGGCTTTTTACTTCATCCCGGACCTGCACGCCATCACAGTGGAGCAGAACCCGGAGGAGCTGCGCCACCGCACCGTGGCGGGCGCCGCGCAGCTCATCGCATTGGGCATTGACCCGGCGAAATCCACCCTCTTCGTACAATCCCACGTCCCCGCACACGCGGAGCTGACGTGGGTTTTGCAGTGCCTGACCGGCTTCGGTGAGGCTTCCCGCATGACCCAGTTCAAGGACAAGTCCCTCAAACAGGGCCAGGACCGCACGTCCGTGGGCCTATTTACCTATCCCGTCCTGATGGCCGCGGATATCCTCCTGTATTCCCCGCACTATGTGCCGGTGGGGGAGGATCAGCGCCAGCACCTTGAGCTCACCCGCAACCTGGCGGAGCGCTTCAACAACAAGTACGGCGAGGTCTTCCGTGTGCCGGAGGCCTTCATTCCGGAAGGTTCGGCCAAGATTTATGACCTGCAGGAGCCAACGGCCAAGATGTCGAAGTCGGGTGCTAACCCGAAGGGCATCGTAAACCTGCTCGATGCTCCCAAGACCTCCGCCAAGCGCATCAAGTCCGCGGTGACCGATGACCTTGGCGTGGTGGCCTTTGACCGCGAGAAGCAGCCCGGTGTGTCCAACCTGCTGGCCATTCAGTCCGCGCTGACTGGCGAGAGCATCCCGGACCTCGTGGACAAGTACGAGGGCCAGGGCTATGGCCACCTGAAGGTGGACACGGCGGAAGCACTTGAGGCTTTCACCACTCCGCTGAAGGCTCGCTACGACGAGCTCATGGAAGACCGCGGCGAGTTGGAGCGTATTTTGGCCAAGGGCGCCGAGCACGCCACGGAGATTGCCACCCCGCTCGTGGACAAGGTCTACGAGGCGGTGGGCTTTCTCCCCGCGCGTCGCGGCTGAGTTGGCTAGCATGATGAAGACTGTGTAGAGGATTCTGTAATTCATAAAAAGGGGAAAGCCTGTGGCGCCAACGACTCAACCCGATGAGAAAAAGACTGATGATTACGGCATCGAGCGTGCTTATGCCGATGAGCCGGGAGCGGTAGATAAGGTCCGCGAGAAGTCCGGTTTTATCGACCACATCATGAAGATGCTGGATCGCTACGGTAGCCAAGGCGGCAACCAGTTCGCGGCCGGAATTACGTATTTCTCGGTTCTTGCTATCTTCCCCATCTTCATGCTCACGGTGGCAGCCATCGCCACCGTGTTGGCCAATCGCCCCGATCTCATGCAACAACTGGAAGAGCAGATCGCGAACGCCGTGTCGGGCGATCTGGGGGATTCGATTACGGAGCTTCTCCATACCGCGATTGAACAGCGCGGTGCGATGTACGGCATCGGTGGCCTCACCACCCTGTGGTCTGGGCTCGGCTGGATGAATAACCTGCGCATCGGCATTTCGGCGATGTGGATGCAGGATCCGACTGACGCCCCGGGCAACTTTGTGACCAAGAAGCTCAGCGACCTGCTGGGGCTCATCGGCCTGCTCGTGGCCATGGTTATCGCCTTCGGCGTGACGGCGGCGGGCTCCTCCGGACTGACCCAAAAGATCTTCGAGTGGGTTGGTATCGAGTCCTTCCCAGGAATGGGAACGGTGCTGGTTATCGCCGGCATCGTGATCGGTCTCATCGCTAACTTCCTCGTCTTCTGGTGGATGGTGGCTTTCCTGCCGCGCACGAAGGTGCCCACCAAGTCTGGTCTGAAGGGCGCGGCTATCGGCGCTGTGATCTTTGAGGCCATCAAACAGCTGTCCACCGTCATCATGTCCTCCGCGGCAGGCAACCCAGCCGGCGCCGTGTTTGGCCCGGTGATCGTCCTCATGGTGGTCATGTACTTGGTCTGGCGCGTCGTGCTTTACGTCTCCGCCTGGACAGCCACCACCGAGGAGTCCCTCGAGCTGCTGGTTCCGCCGGTTCCGGATCAGGCAGTCATCCGCGTCCGCAACGAGATCCGCCAGGGCCCGAACACGGGCGTGACCTTGGGCGCCGGTGCTGCCCTTGGTGCGGCCGCCGCGGGTGCGTGGGCCCTGCTGCGGCGAAAGTAGGGCGGGATGCTACCAGCGTCTTTTGCCCCGAACCTTTATACGCACTTCACCCTGGATTCGCGCGCGACCTCACGCGAGCTCAGCGTGCAGCTAGCGGCTGCCGACGCCCACCTCGAAGGCCTCGGCTACCTCCCCGAGGACTCCGAACGCGAGGAACTCGCCGTTGCCGCCCGCATTCTCTGCGAGCCCTCGTCCCGAGCCAGCTATGACCAAATGATGGAATCAGGTGCTCGGCTCACGTGGGCGCAGCTCGATGACTACGCCACTACCGGCCGCTGGGGCGAGAGCTATCATGCTGCCACACCCGCCGCGCCTGTTCAGGACGCCCCGCGCGCTACTCCTGGCACCCGAGTGCTTTTGGCCGTCATCGACTACGTCATTGCGGCGATTGGTGTGTCCCTCTTGCTAAGCGTCGGGGTATACAACTCCACTCTCAATGAGGTCTGGCTCACCAGTTTCTCGGGGATCATCACGGTGGCCTATTACATCTGCTTCGAAGTCCTAGTTGGGGCAACGCCGGCGAAGCTGATAGCTGGATACACGGTGCGCGATGTCACCACCCACAACAAGCTCACCTGGCAGCAGAGCATCAAGCGCAACTGGTGGCGCGTGGCCTCCCTCGTGCCGCTCATCGGCCCGCTCATTGCCTTCTTTGGTGCCCTGTACGTGGTGACCACGATTGGTCCGAAGAATGCGCTGCGCGGCCAGCACGACATTATGGCTAACGCCGAAGTAGTGAAAAAGTAGCAACCACTACGACCAGGAGAGCGACGAGCCCTGCCACGAGCCACCCAATCCAGCCCTGCGAGTCCCCAAAGGATGAAGACTCCGCAGTCGCCTCCGGGGTGGCGGGCGTGGACGGCGTGGTAGGAGCCGGGGTGGTTGGTGCAGATTCCGAGGGCTCCTCTTGTCCAGCCGCGAAATCATCCACAAGCCCTACGCCATCGCCGGGGCGGACGTCGGAGGCTTCGTCGAGAAGCATCTGCGCCTGCTCCCAAGCGCGGAAACCATGCTCGACGGTTGTATCGAGGAGGACCGCCTGCAGGCGGCGCCCGCCGCGATTAATCGCGCCGACGAAGGTATGGTGCGCGTCCTCGGTATAGCCGGTCTTGCCACCAATACCGTCCGGGTCGTTGAGGAAGAGCCCATTGTCGTTCCACAGCTCATAACCGGGCATGTCACCCCAGCCGGGAAACTCCACGTGCTCGGTATCGACGATGCGCGCGAAGGTGTCGTTGGCAAAAGCCGCGCGGTAGATCAACGAGATATCCGCCGCGGACGTCGACATGCCTGCCGCGTCCAAACCGGAGTAGCTCGCCGCCACCGTCGAGCGCGTGCCAATCTCCTGTGCCTTCGCGTTGACTTTCTCCAGCGCCTTCTCATCCCCGCCAACAGCCTGCGCGAGGGCGTGCGCGGCGTCGTTGCCGGAAGCCATGAGTAGACCCTGTAAAAGTTGCTCCACGGTATAGACACCATCGGGGCCGAGGCCGACGGCGGAGCCTTCGACGGAGGCGTCGTCAAGCGTGGCGGTGATGCGTTGGTCCAGGGGAAGCTCTTCGATGACCACGAGCGCCAGCAGCGCTTTGATGATGGAGGCTGGGCGGTAGCGCCCGTTGGGATCCTTCATGGCGATGATTTCGCCAGTATCCAGGTCGCTAACCATCCACGCCGAAGCCACAACGTCCTTATTGACCCGAAAACCGCGCGGGGCTGTCACACCGCACGCAGCGCCCTCAACCGCGGGAAGGGGAGTGGGCGCTTCCTGGCCAGGTGCCAACCTCTCAGAGGTGGTCGTCGGTTCCTCGGGAACAAGGGAATGCGGGCAGGAGTCGGTATCCGGCGCGGTGGTGCGCGTGGGCGATGAGGACTCTTCCTCTTCTGCAAACGTGGGCGGCGTCGCGGCCAAGGCGAGGGCAGTGAGGATCGCGGGGACATGTTTCATAGCGTGCTTAATCCTAGACCGCGTCCTAGGATGATCCTCATGCATGACGCACCTCTGATTAGCCCCGAAAATAAAGACTCCGGCGCTGAGATTTTCGCCGGCCTGCCCAAGGTGACGCTCTTGGCGCCGTTGCCCACGGATGCTTCCACCCCAGAGGAGCTCCGCGCGGCCACCCACGCTGTTGTGCAAGCGCTTGCCAGCGACCACGTGGTCTACGCCGAGCTCCGCCTGTGCCCCAGTGCTTTCTCCTTCGGTGCCGCCGAGGCGCTCGCTGCGGCGCGGGAAGGACTCGACGTTCCTGGAATTGATGCTCGCCTCCTCGTTGAGGGCGATGCCAATAGCTGGGATGTAGGCGAAGGCGTTGCTGGTGCTGCGCTGACAAAGTTGTCTGCGGCTGAGAAGCTCCGCGCAGATTTCATCCCGTGGGAGCGGGACGTTGCCTCCTATGAGGATGCCGTGGTGGCTGTGCAGGCGGGTGCGACACGCCTTGTGCACGCCACTGATCTTGTCGATGACTTCAGCGCTGATCTCGACGGCGTTCGCCCTGGCAAGGCATCCGCGTGGGTGCGGGATCGCCGCATCGCGTTGACCTTCGCGCCGCTGGAGGAGCTGCCCGCAGAGGAGCTGGCTGACCATCCTCTGCCGCTGCTGCAGCAGCTTGGCTTTACCTGCACCGTGGCAGGCGAGAAGCTCAGTGACGTTTTCCTGGCCCTGAGCGAGACCTTCGGCTATGGGCTGGAGGAGTTCTTCGATCTCACTATCAAGGCGATTGAGAACTCTTTTGCCAGTGAAGAAGACCGCCAGCGCCTCATCGAGCAGGAAATCCTACCCGCCTACGAGGAGCTAGCGGATCCGGAATTCGCGGAAGACGCTTCTGATGTGAACGCTTCCGAAGCGGAAGAAGACAGCGAGTCTTCCGAGTAAAAACTAGAAGCGGGAGAAGCGCTTCGTCAGCATTTCCTCCAGGCCCTTCCAGGACTCCGCGTGCTCGGTGTAGGGCTTGGAGGGCACGTAGCCTGCGTGCTCGGTGGAACCCAGCATGTAGCCCAGGTAGTCCTGGAAGCGCGGGTTCTGCAGCATGTAGGAGTTGATGGAGTCATCCCCGGCCCAGTCGGCGGCATCTGCGCAGACCTCGTAGCAACGGCTCATCTGGTCCGTATCAACGGATTCGGGGCCCTTTTCAATATCGCGGACAATGCCGTAGAAGCTGTACTGGTTATCCGGGTGAACGGTGACCTCGAGCTCACCAGCGTTCGCTGCGGCAACGACTTCCTCCCAGGTGGATACCTTTGCTAGGTCGTGGTCATCGTTTTCCATGATCCAGCGCACCAGCACCTTGGAGCTGGGGAAGGTGAAGATTTCGCCCCACTTGCCCAAGAAAACCGGCTTGCCGTCGAGGTAGGTGCGCAGGGTGTAGACCGTCCTCTGATCGGCGGTGATCTTCACCGGGTCGATGCCCGCGGCTGCCCAGGGGGAGCTGTCATAAGGATCGGCGGATTCTGCGGCGGCCTTGCGCTCTTTCTCGGCCTTCTTGCGGGCTTCCTCTGCTGCTTCGCTGGCGGCGGAGATGCGGGTGGCGGCGTTGGTGGTTGCATCCTGGGTGAAGTCAGAGGAAGGAACGACCTTGACCACCTTGTCGAGGTCTTCGATGACCGAGCGCCAGTTGCTGTGGATAACGCGGCCCACGCCGGACCACTCACTCATGCCCTGTTCACCGGCGTAGTGATCGGCTCCGCGGGCAGGGTTGCGCAGGATGGAGTGCGATGCGAAGAAGATGACGGTGTGTTCCGCGGCGCAGACCTCCGCTAGTGCCTGTGCAATCTCCAGGCAGCGTGCGACGGTGGACACGTTCTCGTGGCTGGGGCGGCCGGCCAGGTGCTTCGGCATGCCGATGAGGTCGTAGACGCGTTTCTTTTCTGGCACGACACGGTCCGCCGCTTGGGAATTAAAGGCTTCCCACTTCGGGTGGTCGAGCAAGTCGTGCTTCGTGCCGGATTCGAGGAAGCAGAGCATCTCGGCTTCGGTGTTAAAGAGCAGGACGGATTCGTCGTCACCGAGAAAGGCCTGCCACTCGGAACCGTTCTGGCGCCACTTTGGCGCCCATAGGGTATAAAAATCGCCCTCAGAAAGGGAGAGCTTGATGGGGACAATAGCGCGGGTGTTCATGGGCAAATAGTCTACCCTGTGGGCCTCCAGAAGCCTTTGAAAGCCATCCCCATGTTGTTGGTGCGCAGTGGATTGGTTTGCACGGGGCTGCCGGCCTCCACCATCTGCCCGTCACCGGAGTACATGGCCACATGCCCATCCCACACAACGAGGTCGCCGGGCTGCAGCTCATCCGCGCTCACCTGGCGGCCCACGGTCTGGCTTTCAGCGGTGCGCGGCAGTTCCACCCCAGCCTGGCGCCAAGCCCATTGGGTTAGCCCCGAGCAATCGAAGCTGCCGTTGCCGGTGCCGCCCCATCCATAGGGTGTGCCCAGCTGGGAGAGTGCGGCTTGCACCGCGGCCTGGCCTTGCGCGCTTCCTTTGCTATCAGAGGACGAGGACGTGGTCAGCGCGTGGCGTGCTCCGCCTTCCTCCTGCGGACCGCGCACTGAAGGGCGCACCGCGCGTTGTGCAATGGGCGCGAGGGGTGCGGCCGCCTGAAGGAGCTCCCCGGCCAGCTGCTTTACGCGCAGCATCGCCTTGCCGACGTACTCCATTGCCAAGGCCTGCAAAGCCGAGCGGGCTGCGGCCTGTGTGGCTGGGTTGGGGATGAGCAAGCCCAAGGCTAAAGGCAGTCCGCGCTGGAGCAACTCGAATCCCAGCCCGATGAGGTCCCTGACGGCCGCCGAGATGAGCCCGCGCGCGGAATCTAGCGCAGAGCGCGCCGTGGAAAGGTCCTCGGTGGCCTGGCGTGCGGTGGCGAAAAGCGCCCGCGGATCTCCGTGCGCTATCTCCGCTAAGGGCCCGGCAGCAGTGAGATCGGGCACAGTGGGCAGGGAGACATCGGGAAGCTGTGCCGGCTGCATCCGAGCGATGTGAGCGATTGCTGACTCCAACATCACAGACCTCCACAGGCGCTAGCAAGAGCACCGTCAGCGTCCTCGGCCTCGCGGGCCATGCGGAAGCTGGAGTCCGCCACAGCTCCGGCATCCGCCCTGACCTGGGCAAGGCGGGCAGCGAGGTTTTCCATGGCGGAGTTAAATGCGCCGGTGAAGCCACCCAGAACGGAATCAATAGGTAACGCAGGAGGGGGAGTGGCGGAGGCTTGGGAGACGGTGGCCAGTTCGTGTGCCAGCCGGCGGGTGTATTCGGTGTCAATAGTGAATGTGTCAAAGCTAGTCATGCCTTTTTAGACTGCGCCGCCCGCTGATCGGTTCCCGGCGGATTCTTATACAGTGAAGGGCATGGATATCCACGTAGTAGACCACCCTCTCGCCGCCTCCCGGCTCACGCTGATGCGTGATGCCCGCAGCGATAACACCGCTTTCCGTGCCGCCCTGCGAGACCTGGGCACCATGCTGGTGTATGAAGCAGCCCGTGATTTGCCCGTCGAGCATTTTGATTGCGTCACTCCCGTCGCCACGGCGGAGGGCACCCGCCTGCAAAACCCGCCGATTATCGTGCCCATCATCCGTGCTGGTCTGGGCATGATTGACCCGGCCCTGTCCATGATTCCGGATGCCCAGGTCGGCTTCATCGGTATGGCGCGAGATGAGGAAACCCACGAGCCGGTGCCTTATCTGGAGGCCCTACCGGAGGATCTCAGCGGCCGCAGCGTCTTCGTGGTCGACCCGATGCTCGCCACGGGTGGTTCCCTTCTGCACTCCCTGAAGCTCCTCGCGGACCGCGGCGCTACCGACATCACGGCGATCTGCATGGTCTCCGCCCAGCCGGGCGTTGATGCGCTGGCTAACTCGGGCTTGCCAGTTCGCTTGGTCACTGCAGCGATTGATCCGGCCCTCAACGAGGACGCTTATATCGTGCCGGGGCTGGGTGACGCCGGCGATCGCCTCTATGGCCCCCGCAATATCGACCTGTAGCGAAACCGTCGGTCAGGGTAGACCGCTCAGTATATCTAGCGTGTGACCTGCCCGGCTAACTGAACCGCATGGTCTAGTTGTAGACTCTTCCCAAGAGGAAACCACGGAGGAGGAAGCAGTGATCTCGGACTACGTCAGTGAGTGGTTCAGCAACCACCGCGCGGAGGTCATCGCGTGGCGCCGCCATATTCACCGCCACCCGGAGACTTCCAATAACGAGGTGGAAACCACCCGCTTCCTGTCCCGCACCCTGCGTGAGTACGGCTTGGAGCCGCATCTTTTCCCCGAGACTGGACTCATGGTGGATATTGGCCCCGATACGGAACTTGGGCGTTTGGCCTTCCGCGCCGATATTGACGCGCTCCCCGTCACCGAGGTTACCGGCCTCGAGTACACCTCCGAGGTCCCCGGCGTCATGCACGCGTGTGGGCATGACATGCACACCACCATTGCGCTGGCCACGGCCTGCGCCCTGGCGGACCTTAATCGCGAGCATCCGCTAGATTTCGGTGTTCGTGTCATCTTCCAGCCCGCTGAGGAAGTATGGGTGGGCGGCGCCACCGATGTCATCGAGTGGGGTGCACTCGAAGGCGTGAACTCCATCTTTGCCGTGCACGTCGAACCAAAGCTGCGCGTCGGGCGTATCGGCGTTCGCGCCGGGGCGATCACCTCCGCGACCGATGTTGTGGAAATCAACGTCTCCGGCCCCGGCGGACATACCTCGCGCCCGCACTTGTCGGCGGACGTCGTCTATGCGCTGGGCAAGCTGCTGACGGACCTGCCAGGTTTGCTCTCACGCCGCGTCGATCCGCGCACCGGCACCGTCTTGGTCTTCGGCCAGGTGAATTCCGGCTATGCCCCGAACGCGATCCCTGAGACCGGCTCTGTGTCTGGCACTATGCGCACGGCAGACATCGGAATCTGGCGGGATATGCAAACGCTCTTCTCCGAGTTGGTGGAACAGGTGCTAGCGCCCCTGGGTGTGGAGCATGAGCTGGTCTACCACCGTGGGGTTCCGCCCGTGCTTAACGACGACGTCTCTACCGCCCTCCTCGCCAGCGCTGCCCAGGCCATTGACCCGCAGGCTGTGGTTCAGGCGCCGCAGTCTTCCGGCGGCGAGGATTTCTCGTGGTACCTAGAAAAGGTGCCCGGCTCCATGGCTCGCCTTGGCTGCTGGTCCGGTGAAGGCGAGCAGCATGATCTGCATATGGGTGATTTGGCCCCCGATGAGCGAGCCATCGGCGTGGGCGTCAAACTCTTCGGCTCCGTGGCGGAGCAGTTTGCCAACGTGGAGGATTAAGCGCCTAAGCACTACACTGTGACAAGGATTTCCCAGAGTTCTTATAGGCAGAATTTTAAAAAAGGAGCGACAGTGTCACAGGAAGCCCCCCGCATCGTAATCATCGGCGGTGGCCCCGCAGGCTACGAGGCTGCGACCGCCGGCGCCAAGTACGGCGCGCACATTACGTTGATTGAGGAACAGGGCCCCGGTGGCTCCTCCGTTCTCTTGGACTGCGTGCCCTCGAAGTCCTTCATCGCTGGCGCCAACATTCGCACCGACTTCCGCCGCGCCGATGACATGGGCCTGAACCACCAGCTCAGCTCCTTGCAGCTGAGCCTGGAGGCCCTCAACGGCCGTGTTCAGGCGCTGGCTGCTAACCAGTCCCGTGACGTCCGTGCGGGCCTAGAGAAGATCGGCGTCAAGGTCATTGATGGGCGCGCTGCCTTTTCTGAGGATCAGCATGGCGTGAAGGGGGCAGCGCACAAGGTTGATGTCACCCATAAGGATGGCACCACTGAGACCCTCGACGCGGACCTCGTCCTCGTTGCTACCGGTGCCACCCCGCGCATTCTGCCGGGTGCGCAGCCGGACGGCGAGCGCATCCTCACCTGGCAGCAGGTCTATGACCTCAAGGAGGAGCCGGAGCACCTCATCGTCGTCGGCTCCGGCGTGACCGGTGCTGAGTTCGTTTCCGCCTTCGCCGAGATGGGCGTGCGCGTGACCATGGTGGCTTCCCGCGACCGCATTCTGCCGCACGACGACGCCGACGCTGCCGACGTCCTCGAGACCGTCCTGGCTGAGCGCGGCGTGGAGCTGGAGAAGAACTGCCGCGTGGAGACGGTCTCCCGTACAGAAGACGGCAACGTCGTGGTCAAGACCCAGGATGGCCGTGAGATTCACGGCTCCCACGTCATCATGTCCATCGGTTCCATCCCGAATACCAAGAACCTCGGCTTGGAGCACGTTGGTGTGGCTACCACGAAGTCCGGCCACATCGAGGTTGACCGCGTTTCCCGCACCAATGTCGCTGGCATCTATGCCGCCGGCGACTGCTCCGACCTGTTCCCGCTGGCTTCCGTTGCCGCGATGCAGGGCCGTATCGCTATGTACCACTCCCTGGGTGAGGGCGTGTCCCCGCTGCGCCTGAAGACCGTAGCAACCGCCGTGTTTACCCGCCCAGAAATTGCTGCTGTGGGCTTTACCCAGGCGGAGATTGAGGCCGGTGAGGTTGCCGCCCGCACCATCACGATGCCGTTGAATACCAACCCGCGCGCCAAGATGCGCTCGCTGCAGCACGGCTTTGTCAAGCTCTTCTGCCGTGCGACCTCCGGCCGCGTCATCGGTGGCGTGATTGTTGCTCCGACTGCCTCCGAGCTCATTCTGCCCATCGCGGTCGCCGTGACCAACCAGCTCACCGTGAACCAGCTAGCGGATTCCCTGGCGGTCTACCCGTCCCTGTCCGGCACCATCACGGAGGCGGCCCGCCGCCTCGTTGCTCACGATGACCTTGAGTAAAGACCTCGCGTAAATCAGACCCGGGTCTGATTTATCTACGGCCCGCTCTTATAAGCCCAGTGTGCTCACCGCATGCTGGGCTTCTTCCATGGTGAACTGCTCTCCGTATTCGCTGGTGAGCTGCTCTAACAATGCGGAGCCGGACATTGGCATGAGCTCCCGATAGCTCTCTGCTGCCTCGACGGCTTCGGCCATCCAATCAGCATTGACGGTGTCTACGGCGTATTGAGCTTGTTCTGGCGTGAACTTCTCCCCGTACTCGGAAGTCAGTTGCTCATAGAGCTTTGCCTTGGAAAAGGAGGAGAAATCGAGGTAACTCTCTGCGGACTCGAGCGCCTCGGCGTTCCAGTCCACATCCAGCTGATCCATTGCGTACTGCGCCGCCTCGGGTGAGAATTGCGAGCCGTATTCGCTCGTGAGCTGGTCATAGAGCTTAGCTTCGGAGAATGAGGAAAAGTCCAGATAACGCTTCGCCGCGCGCAGAGCATTCTTGTGTTCTGCGGGCACGGTGTTGTCATCGCTGCCGGTACCGCCTCCGGCGGTTTCCACGTCAACTACGGCGTGGTTGATATCGAGCGTCGGGGTGCTCAGCGCAGACTCCAGCGATTTGGCGGCAGTGACGCTTGTGCTTGGCTCCGGTGAGGCGGTGTTAGTCGGGTCATCGCTATCAGAACCTGCATTGAGGGCGATGCCGCCGAGCACGAATACCGCGACGGCACCCGCACCCCACTTCAGGCAGCCGCCCTTCTTTTTCTGTGGTGCCGGCTGCACCGGGGTTGGTTCCGGAGAGAACTGAGGAGCTGCATAAGGGTTGGGCATGAGAGAGAACCTCCTGCGTAGGTGAGGGAAGAGAACTCGGCGTGGTGCCGAACACGTCCTATCTTGGCAAGCCCACCGGACATCGCAGTAGGAAATTCGAAAGCCTAGGCGAAAATGAAAGAACTATGAGGTGGCATAAGCCGAAACCGGCGTGGCATTGAGGTCGAGGCTGACGGGCCGCCCCACCTGTGGGAAGGCACGCTGCGGGCACGCTGGACGTGGGCAGGCGGCGCAGCCAGGGCCGATGGGGGTCGCCTCAGAAGGGGAGAGGTTGAGCGCATCCGCGTAGACCACGCGATCCGCCTGTGCGATATCGCAGCCTAAGCCCACGACGAATTCTTTGCGCGGCGTGCCCCAGGCCTGGGCCTGGCCTTGGACGAAGCGCGCAATCCACAAGTAGGTGTGGTCATCGGGCATCGAGGCCACCTGCCTCGTGATGCGGTTGGGCGTTTCAAAAGCGCGGTGCACGACCCACAACGGGCAGGAGCCGCCGCTGCGGGCGAAGTGGAAAGCGGTGGAGGACTGGCGCTTGGAAATATTTCCTGCGCGGTCGGTGCGGATGAAGGAGAAGGGAACGCCTTGGTGGCCGGGTCGCTGTAACGTCGACAAGCGCTGCGCGGTGGTCTCGAAACCAGTGCCAAAGGTCGTCGCGATGACGTCGATGTCATAGCGCGTTTCCTCCGCAGTGGCGAGGAACTGGGTATAAGGCATGGTCACGGCGGCGGCAAAATATTGCGCGAGGCCCAGCGTGCCAATAGTCTGTGCTTCCTCGCCCGGCAATTCGGCGACGAGTTCCGCGCAATGCTCCGGGTAGGCCAGCAGGCAGTACTGGAGCGCCATTTCAAAGACGAGTTGGGATTCCGTAAGGCCCGCGCGCAGGTGCAACTCGCGGTCGTGGAAGGTGCGGCGCCGTGGTGAAGAGGAGGAGAATCGCGTCGTGACACCGAATTCATCCTGCAAGACGGAAGCTAAGCGCCCGCGGCGCAGGACTCGGTCTCCGAGCGAATCGGAGAGCTCCTCGGCGGCTATGTCGAGGCTATGGACGTAGTTGTGGGCGTCGTAGAAGAAGTCACGGACCGCTTCGAAAGGGCCGGGTTCGGCGGGGGTGTGTGCGGCGGCGTCGACAAGCCGGGGTAAAAGTTCGGGGAAGCGCCCGCTTAAGTCAGTAAGGGTGGCTTCGGAGGCTTCGGGGAAGAGCTGGCGCAGCTCGGCGAGAGCGCGCAGATCGCGGTCCCCTGCAAAGTACGTGGCGTCAACGCCGAAGCGCTGGGTCAGCTGCAGGAGGACGGTGACGGTGAGGGGGCGCTGATCATTCTCCAGCTGGTTGAGGTAGCTGGTGGATAGCCCCAGCTGCTTCGCCATGGCGGCTTGTGTGAGTTTGCGTTCCTTGCGTAGTGCGTGGATTCTCGCCCCCGCGTAGTGCTTAGTCACAGTCTGCTTCCTCCTAAAAGATTGCTCTAGCTGGGGATTCCACAAGTTTTGCAACTAACGCAAATCCCTGCAACAGATAGTCACAGTTTACACATGTGGCAGGTCACACGGGGTGGGGTTAGTGTGATGCCTATCGCAATCGTTGTTCTGGTCTAGGAGGGAATCCCGTTGATTAATCACGAAGTACGTACCCACAAGTCCGCCGAGGACTTTCCTATTGAAGAGCACTTGGCCTACAAGGTTGCCAAGGTAGCTGCCGATCCCGTCGAGGTTCCGGCCGAGACCACCGAGATGATCATCAACCGCATCATCGATAACGCCTCCGTGGCCGTTGCCTCCGCCACCCGCCGCCCGGTTACCTCCGCCCGCGTCATTGCGCAGGCCCACCCGGTGCAGGAAGGCGGCGCCACCATCTTCGGCGTGGACGGTAACTACTCCGCCGAATGGGCAGCCCTGGCTAATGGCACTGCCGTGCGTGAGCTGGACTACCACGACACCTTCCTTGCTGCCGACTATTCCCACCCAGGCGATAACATCCCGCCGATTCTCGCCGTGGCTCAGCACAAGGGCCTGACCGGCAAGGACCTCATCCGTGGCCTGGCTACTGGCTACGAAATCCAGGTTAACCTGGTCAAGGGCATCTGCCTCCACGAGTGGAAGATTGACCACGTGGCACACCTTGGTCCGTCCGTCGCCGCGGGTATCGGCACCATGTTGAACCTCGATGTGGACACCATCTACCAGGCCATCGGCCAGGCACTGCACACCACCACCGCCACCCGCCAGTCCCGCAAGGGCCTGATTTCCTCCTGGAAGGCCTACGCCCCAGCCTTCGCGGGCAAGATGGCCATCGAGGCAGTGGACCGCTCCATGCGCGGCGAGGGTGCCCCGGCCCCGATTTGGGAAGGTGAGGACGGCTTCATCGCCTGGATGCTGCACTCCCCGGAGCGCACCTACACCGTCCCCCTTCCGGCGGAGGGTGAAGAAAAGCGCGCCATCCTGGACACCTACACCAAGGAGCACTCCGCGGAGTACCAGGCACAGGCCCCGATCGACATGGCCTTTGCCCTCAAGAAGACCCTCGCGGAGAAGGGCCTGAAGACGGAGGACATCGAGTCCATCGTCCTGCACACCTCGCACCACACCCACTACGTCATCGGCACCGGCGCTAACGACCCGCAGAAGATGGATCCGAACGCCTCCCGCGAGACCCTGGATCACTCCATCATGTACATTTTCGCCGTGGCCCTGCAGGACGGCGAGTGGGACTACGAGACCTCCTACTCTGACGGGCGCAAGCACCGTCAGGACACCATCGACCTGTGGCACAAGATTTCCACCGTCGAGGACCCGGAGTGGACCCGCCGCTACCACTCCAACGACCTGGATGAGAAGGCTTTCGGCGGCAAGGCCGTCATCACCTTCAAGGACGGCACCGTCATTGAGGATGAGCGCGCGGTGGCCGACGCCCACCCGCTCGGCGCCCGCCCCTTCGGCCGCGAGGAGTACATCAACAAGTTCAAGAAGCTCGCTGCCGGCAAGGTCTCGGAGGAGGAGCAGGAGCGTTTCCTCGCTGCCGCGCAGAACCTGGAGAACCTCACCGACCTGAACGAACTCAACGTTCGCCTCACCGACGAGGCTATCGCCACCGCACCCGAGACCCCGAAGGGACTGTTCTAAATGGCTGGCCTATTTGGCTCCACTATCAGCAATGCAGACAAGCGCAAGAGCTTCCGCGAGGCACTGAACGCACCGGAAATTACCACTTTGCCGGGCGCCTTCAACCCGCTGACCGCGCGGCTTATCCAGGATCTCGGTGGCTTCGGCGGCGTGTACGTCTCCGGTGCGGTGCTGGCCAATGACCTGGGCCTGCCGGATATCGGCCTGACTACGCTCACCGAGGTGGCGCAGCGCGCTGGGCACATTGCCCGTGCCACGGATTTGCCGGTGCTTGTCGACGCCGACACCGGCTTCGGCGAACCCATGTCCGCCGCCCGCACGGTTGCCGCGCTGGAGGACGCTGGCCTGGCCGGCTGCCACCTGGAGGACCAGGTCAACCCAAAGCGCTGCGGTCACCTCGATGGTAAGGAAGTCGTGCCGTCGGATCTCATGGTTCGCCGCATTACCGCCGCCGTCAATGAGCGCCGCGATGAGAACTTCATCATCTGTGCCCGCACCGATGCCGCCGGCATCCACGGCATCGATGAGGCCATCGAGCGCGCCAAGGCTTATGCCGATGCCGGCGCGGACCTCATTTTCACCGAGGCCTTGTACTCGCCGGAGGACTTTGAAAAGTTCCGCGCCGCCGTGGACACCCCGCTGCTGGCCAACATGACGGAGTTCGGCAAGACTGAGCTGCTGTCGGCTAAGCGCATTGAGGACTTGGGCTACAACGCCGTCATCTGGCCGGTGTCCACCCTGCGCGTGGCCATGGGTGCTACCGAAGAATTCCTCCGCGACATGCAGGAGACCGGACTGCAATCCGAGGAGTGGCTCGAGCGCATGCAGCACCGCTCCCGCCTCTACGAGCTGGTGCGCTACGACGAGTACAACGCCTTCGACCAGAGCGTGTTCACGTACTCCAAGGACAGCTACAAGCCCACCTTTGACTAATCCCCCGGCCTAGCCCACACGCTAGGCCCCCCACTTAAGGAGAAACACCATGTCTGAAACCCCAGAGATCCGCAAGGGCCTGTACGGCGTTGTCGTCGACGAGACCGCCGTGTCCAAGGTTGTCCCGGAGACCAACTCCCTGACCTACCGTGGCTACCCGGTGCAGGAGCTGGCCCGCTACTGCTCCTTCGAGGAGGTTGCCTACCTGCTGTGGAATGGCGAGCTGCCGACCCAGGATGAGCTGGTCCGCTTCTCCGCCCGTGAGAAGGCACTGCGTCACCTGGACCGCCACCTCATCGACCTGATCACCTCCATGCCGAAGTCCTGCCACCCGATGGACGTGCTGCGTACCGCAGTCTCCTTCATCGGCTCCCAGGATCCGGAGGAGTACACCAAGGACTCCGAGCACATCCGCCGCACCGCGCTGGAGCTTATGGCGAAGTTGCCGACCATCGTCGCACTCGACATCCGTCGCCGCCGTGGCGAGGGATACCTCGAGCCTTCCCGCAAGAAGGGCTTTGCGGAGAACTTCCTGTGGATGGTCTTCGGTGAGGAGGAAGGCTCCCCAGCCCTGTCGCGCTCCGATATTGAGGCCTTTGATAAGTCCCTCATCCTCTACGCGGAGCACTCCTTCAACGCGTCCACCTTCGCTGCCCGCGTGGTGACCTCCACGATGTCCGATACCTACTCCGCTGTTACCGCCGCCATCGGCGCCCTGAAGGGCCCGCTACACGGTGGTGCTAACGAGGCCGTGATGAAGAACTTCCTGGAGGTCGGTGACCCGGCCAAGGCAGAGGAGTGGACGCTCAACAAGCTCAAGAACAAGGAGCTCGTCATGGGCTTCGGTCACCGCGTGTACAAGAACGGTGACTCCCGTGTTCCGACCATGGAGGCTGCCTTCCGCGAGCTGGCCAAGGATCACGGCCAGGAGCAGTGGGTGGAGATGTACGAGAAGATGGCTAAGACCATGTACGAGAACACCTCCATCAAGATCCAGCCGAACCTGGACTTCCCGGCTGGCCCCGCGTACCACATCTTGGGCTTCGACATCGAGTTCTTCACCCCGATCTTCGTGATGGCCCGCATCACTGGCTGGACCGCACACATCGTGGAGCAGAACGAGAACAACTCCCTCATTCGCCCGCTGTCTGCTTACAACGGCAAGGAGCAGCGCTCCGTTCCTCCGAAGCAGATCTAAGAGAAGCGGACCTAGTCAGCGTAAAACCAGCGCACGAAACTTTCTTCTCGTGGGCTGGTTTTCTTCTTTGTCCGACTATGTGCAGCGTGTGGATTCCTGTTGACATATAAGCCGATTCTCGCCCGCGTTGTCGCCTCGGACACTATCCTTGTCTTCGTATTGTTCCTATCTGAAAGGATCACTCCTAGTGTCTGATACCGCCCACAAGTCCTTCTCCAAGATCTTGGTGGCCAACCGCGGTGAGATTGCCGTGCGTGCCTTCCGCGCCGCCTTTGAGGTCGGTTCCAAGACCGTTGCAATTTATCCCAAAGAAGACCGCAACTCCTTCCACCGCGCCTTCGCGGATGAAGCCGTGCGTATCGGTACCGAGGGTCAGCCGGTCAAGGCTTATCTCGATATCGATGAGGTTATTCGCGCCGCCAAGAAGTCCGGTGCGGATGCCATTTACCCGGGGTATGGCTTCCTTTCAGAGCGTGCAGATTTGGCTCGCGCCTGCCGTGACAACGGCATCAAGTTCATCGGCCCCACGGCTGAGACCCTCGACCTGACCGGCGATAAGGCCGCCGCTGTGGCTGCAGCTGAGGAAGCAGGGCTGCCTACGTTGAAGGACTCGAAGCCCTCGACGGACGTCGACAAGCTGGCGGAGTACGCCAAGGACTTTGAGTTCCCCGTCTTCGTGAAGGCAGTGGCCGGCGGTGGCGGCCGCGGTATGCGCTTCATCGAGAACGAAGCAGAACTGAAGACCAAGTGCGCTGAGGCCTCCCGCGAGGCGGAGGCCGCCTTCGGCGATGGCAATGTTTACCTCGAGACCGCGGTCATTCGCCCGCAGCACATTGAGGTGCAGATTCTGGCTGACTCCCAGGGCAACGTCATGCACCTGTACGAGCGCGACTGCTCCGTGCAGCGTCGCCACCAGAAGGTTGTGGAGATTGCCCCGGCGCCGACGCTGGACCCGGAACTGCGATACCGCATCTGCGCGGACGCCGTGAAGTTCTGCGAGCACATCAATTACGAGGGCGCTGGTACCGTCGAGTTCCTTGTTGATGAGAAGGGCAACCACGTCTTCATCGAGATGAACCCGCGCGTGCAGGTCGAGCACACCGTGACCGAGGAGGTCACGGGCGTGGACATCGTGAAGTCCCAGATGCAGATTGCCGCGGGCCTCTCCCTGGAGGAGCTGGGCCTCAAGCAGGAGGATATCCACATCACCGGCGCGGCACTGCAGTGCCGTATCACCACTGAGGACCCCTCTAACGGCTTCCGCCCAGATACCGGCACGCTGACCCAGTACCGCTCGCCGGGCGGCGCGGGCGTGCGTCTCGACGGTGCAACGGCCGTCGGCGCGGAGATCTCCCCGAACTTTGACTCGCTGCTGGTGAAGATGACCTGCCGCGGTGTCACTTTCGAGCAAGCCGTGGCCCGTGCGCAGCGCGCGCTCAACGAGTTCACCGTGGCCGGCGTGGCCACCAATATCGGCTTCCTGCGCGCTCTGTTGCGCGAGCCGGACTTCGTCAACACTCGCGTGGACACCAGCTTCATTCCGGAGCACCCGGACCTGCTGAAGGCCCCGCCGGCTGTGGACGAATCTGGCCGCATCATCGACTACATCGCTGACGTGACCGTCAACAAGCCGAACGGTGAGCGTCCGACCACCCTGCGCCCCTTCGATAAGCTGCCGGATCTGGACTTTAACTCCGAGCTGCCGCGCGGTTCCCGTGACGACTTGCTGGAGCTGGGCCCGAAGAAGTGGGCAGAAAAGATCCGTAAGCAGGATGCTCTGGCGGTCACCGATACCACCTTCCGCGATGCTCACCAGTCCCTGCTGGCTACCCGCGTGCGCGGTACCGCTCTGGTCACGGCTGCTGAAGCCGTCGCCCGCATGACCCCGGAACTCTACTCCGTGGAGGCGTGGGGTGGTGCTACTTACGATGTCGCCATGCGCTTCCTCAAGGAGGACCCGTGGGTGCGCCTGGATCTGCTGCGTGAGGCCATGCCGAACCAAAACATCCAGATGCTGCTGCGTGGCCGCAACACCGTGGGCTACTCGCCGTACTCCAACGATGTGTGCACCGGCTTCGTGCAGGAGGCTGCTAAGTCCGGCGTGGATATCTTCCGTATCTTCGATGCGCTAAACGACGTCACCCAGATGCGCCCGGCTATCGACGCCGTCCTAGAGACCAACACCACCGTGGCCGAGGTTGCCATGGCCTACTCCGGCGACATGTGCTCCCCGGATGAGAAGCTCTACACGCTGGATTACTACCTCAAGCTGGCCGAAGAGATCGTCAACACCGGCGCCCACGTCTTGGCCATTAAGGACATGGCAGGCCTGCTGCGTCCGGAGTCCGCATCCAAGCTGGTCATGGCTCTGCGCAAGGAGTTTGATCTGCCGGTTCACGTGCACACGCACGATACCGCGGGTGGCCAGCTGGCTACCTACTACGCGGCGGCCCTCTCTGGCGCGGACATCGTCGACGGTGCCTCCGCACCGCTAGCGGGAACCACCTCTCAGCCATCGCTGTCAGCCATCATCGCGGCGTTCTCCAACTCTTCGCGTGACACCGGTATCTCCCTCAAAGCAGTCTCCGACCTGGAGCCCTACTGGGAGGCAGTGCGCCAGCTCTACCAGCCGTTCGAGAAGGGCATTCCTGGCCCGACCGGCCGTGTGTACCGCCACGAGATTCCGGGCGGCCAGCTGTCCAACCTGCGCGCGCAGGCTACCGCGCTGGGCTTGGAGGACCGCTTCGAGGTTATCGAGGACACCTACGCTGCGGTGAACGAGATGCTTGGCCGCCCGACCAAGGTGACTCCGTCCTCCAAGGTGGTCGGTGACCTCGCTCTGCACCTCGTGGGTGCTGGCGTGGACCCGGCTGACTTCGAGGCCAACCCCACCAAGTACGACATCCCGGATTCCGTCATCGCCTTCCTACGCGGTGAGCTCGGTACGCCTCCGGGTGGCTGGCCGCCGCTGCGCGACAAGGTCCTGGAAGGCCGCGCGCCTGGCGACGTCGCCGTCAAGCCCGTCCCCGAAGAGGAGAAGAAGCACCTGAGTTCGGATGATTCCACCGAGCGCCGTGCCTCCCTCAACCGCTTGCTCTTCCCGAAGCAGTTCGAGGAGTTCAACGAGTTCCGCCGCACCTACGGCAATACCGAGGCGCTGACGGATACCGTCTTCTTCTACGGTCTGGAAGAAGGTAAGGACTACATTGTTCACCACTTCCCGGAGGGCTCCAACGACCGCGCAGACCTCAAGCCCATCACCTTGCGTCTTGACGCTATGGGTGAGCCGGACGAGAAGGGCATCCGCAACGTCGTACTCAACGTCAACGGCCAGATCCGCCCGCTCAAGGTTCGCGACAACAATGTGGAGTCCACCGTCGCCACCGTGGAGAAGGCTGACCCGTCCAACGAAGGCCACGTGGCCGCACCGTTTGCCGGCGTGGTGAACCCGACCGCCAAGCCGGGTGACGAGGTCAAGGCCGGCGACCAGATCGCCGTCATCGAGGCCATGAAGATGGAAGCCTCCATCTCCGCCACCAAGGACGGCACCATCGAGCGCGTCGCCATTGGCGCCGCCACCAAGGTTGAGGGCGGCGACCTCATCGCGGTCATCAACTAAAGGCCGACTTAGGTCATGGATGGGTGAGCAGCGTCATTCTTTGCGCTGCTCCCTGGTGGTTTTGGCGGTGGGATGGGATTCTTCCTCACTACATTGACCTAAGTCAGGAGGGCGCCTCGCAAAAGGCATCTGGCAGAAGGCATCTTTGGGTCCAAAAACGCCATCTGCACTGAGTAAAAGGCGTTTTCAGCCGTGAAAACGCCTTTTGACTGATGCCTTTTATCAGACGCCTTTTGCCAGATGCCTCCCGCATGTCGATGGAGGCACGTAGACGTTGCGCGTTGCGAGGGGAGCGAAGAAGCTAGTCGCGTTTTCGCGAAGATACGTGCAGTGTTATACGGAAACCGTCGTTGTGGCCCGACTTGGATCCGCGGTGGGTGAGCAACGTCGCTCTTCGCGCTGCCGTAGGCGCGCCGCGAAAGGTGTCGAGTATAGTCGACACTTCTAGGGGAAATCGAGAAAGCGTCGAGTATAGTCGACACCCTTTTGCGGACTTGTGCTGCTAGAAGCGCTTGAGCATCACGTGGGCATCCGGGCGGCCCGGGACGTCGATGTCGACGAAGCCCTCGGATTCATACAGCTTGCGGGCGCCGGTGTTCTCCGGCTCAATCCACAGCGAAATAGCCGGGGCTTCCTGCGCCTCGGCGAGGTCGCAGGTGTTGCGCAGGAGGCGTCGCCCAGCGCCCAAGCCCCTGTAGCGGGACTCCACCGCAAGGAAGAGCTCGGGAATCTCCTCCGGATCCAGGTCGGTGGCCCACTGGGACTCATCAAAAGGATCGGCCTCTGGATTGCCGGTGTAAGCAGCACCCTTCGTTTCAGTGGTGTAGTAGCGCAGCCACGCGCCACCAACGGGCACGCGGTGGCTGGAGACGGCGATGACGCCGCCGTCGACATGGGGCGACCATTCGTCGACGTACAGCCCCACATCAGGCGTGTGGAAATCACCGATATGGGCGTCCTCGTCACCGAGGACATCGGCGAGGAAAAGAAGGCGGGAGAGGTAGGTACGGTCGTGCTCCTTGGCCAACCGTACGCCGAACTCGGAATCGTTAACGCTCATGCCTTCCGAGGCTACTTGATCTCCAGAATCGGCTCGCCCTTGTTGATCTGCGTGCCGGTGGACACCTTGAGGTCGGTCACGGTGCCGGATTTGTGGGCCTTGACGGGGTTCTCCATCTTCATGGCCTCGAGGACGACAACGACCTCGCCCTCTTCCACTTCCTGGCCCTCCTCGACGGCGACCTTGATGACGCTGCCCTGCATCGGCGCGGTCACGGTGTCGCCGGACACGTTTGCCGACGCCCCCTTGCCACGACGCTTCTTCGACTTCTTGCGCTTATTGCCACCGCCCAAGAGGAGGTTGCCCGGCAGGGCCACCTCGATACGGCGGCCGCCCACCTCGACGACGAACTTCTGGGCGGCCTCCTGTTCCTCGTCCTCGGGAGCCTCGGTGGTGTCGGTGTACTCAGGCAGTTCGTTTACCCACTCTTCCTCGATCCACTTGGTGTAGACCGTGAAATTACCGTCCTCGGCGGTGAAGGCGGGATCGGTGAGGATTGCTTGGTGGAAGGGGATAACCGTGGGCAGGCCCTCGATGCGGTACTCGGCTAGGGCGCGGCGTGCACGCGCAATGGCAGTCGCGCGGTCCGGGCCCCAGACGATGAGCTTGGCCAGCATGGAGTCGAACTGGCCACCAATGACGGAACCTTCGCGCACGCCGGAGTCCATGCGCACGCCCGGGCCGGAAGGCTCGGAGTACGTGGCGACGGTTCCGGGGGCTGGCATGAAGCCCGCAGCGGCGTCCTCGCCATTGATGCGGAACTCGATGGCGTGGCCGTGCGGAGCCGGGTCCTCGGAGATGGAAAGCTCGCGGCCCTCGGCGATGCGGAATTGCTCGCGAACGAGGTCGAAGCCAGTGGTTTCCTCGGTAACGGGGTGCTCGACCTGGAGGCGCGTGTTGACCTCAAGGAAGGAGATGAGGCCATCGGCGCCCACAAGGTACTCCACGGTGCCGGCACCGTAGTATCCGGCCTCGCGGCAAATGCGCTTGGCAGATTCGTGGATGGAGGCGCGCTGCTCATCGGTGAGGAAGGGGGCAGGAGCTTCTTCAACGAGTTTCTGGAAGCGGCGCTGCAGGGAGCAGTCGCGGGTGCCCATGACGACGACATTGCCGTGCTGGTCAGCCAAGACCTGAGCCTCGACGTGGCGGGCCTTATCCAGGTAGCGCTCGACAAAGCACTCACCACGGCCGAAAGCAGTGACGGCCTCGCGCGTGGCGGACTCGTAGAGGTCCTTGATCTCCTCGCGGGTGTGGGCGACCTTCATGCCGCGGCCACCGCCACCGAAAGCGGCCTTGATGGCAACCGGTAGACCGTGCTCGTCGGCGAAGGCCTCGACCTCCTCTGCGCTGGCGACGGGATCCTTGGTGCCCGGTGCCATGGGAGCGTCAGCACGCTCGGCAATGTGACGGGCGGTGACCTTGTCACCCAGGTCGGCGATGGACTTCGGGGAGGGGCCGATCCAGGTCAGGCCCGCGTCGATGACGGCCTGGGCAAAATCGGCGTTCTCGGAGAGGAAGCCGTAGCCGGGGTGGATGGCGTCGGCGCCGGATTTGGAGGCGGCGTCGAGAATCTTGTTGAAGTCGAGGTATGACTCTGCGGAAGTTTGACCGCCGAGTGCAAAGGCTTCGTCGGCAAGCGTGACGAATGGGGCGTCAGCATCTGGCTCAGCGTAGACCGCTACGGATGCGATGCCGGCGTCGCGAGCCGCGCGGATAACGCGGACCGCGATCTCACCGCGGTTGGCCACGAGGACCTTGGTGATGTTCTTGGTTTCAACTGCCACGGCAGGAACCCTCCTCCATTTTTTCTGATAGGACTGCGTACTATTCTTGCACACCAAAACATGAGGATACCTTCACATCTTGGTTTCGTGTCAAAAAATAAACCCGCACCAGCGTGGATGCGGGGTTAATTCGGTGTGTTCTTAACGCTCAACGGGCATTCGAACCATGTTGCCCCACTCTGCCCACGAGCCATCGTAGACGCGCGGGTTGTCGAAGCCGAGCAGGTACTTGAGTACAAACCAGGTGTGTGCGGCCTGAGCGCCGACATGCGAGTAAAGGACGGTTTCCGTTGCGGGCTCTAGCTCGCCATAGTTGACCTTGAGCTCGCTGAGTGCACGGAAGCAGCCGTTGGGGTAGACCGCGCGATCCCATTCCAAGTTGATGGCCCCGGGAATATGGCCGTGCGTCAAGGTGGTGCCGTAGGCGGACTCGCCGGTTCCGTTCTTGAAGGCGGCTTCGCCGCAGAACTCGTCTGGGCTGCGGGTGTCGACAACGGTGGCGGTGGAGCCGCGCAGCTCATCGACAAAGATGCGGGAGGATTCTTCGCGGGAAACCTCCGGGTAAGAGGACGCGGATGGTTCGGGGACCATGAAAGAGGTATCGCGTTCCTCGGACATCCAGGCGTCCCGGCCACCGTCGAGAAGCCGCACGTCCTCGTGGCCGTACAGCTCAAAGATCCACAGGGCGAATGCAGCCCACCAGTTGGACTTGTCGCCGTACAGGATGACGGTGTCATCGCGCTCGATGCCCTTCGAGCGAAGGAGGGCTGTGAAGTCTTCGGCGCTGATGATGTCCCTCGTCGTGCTATCGAGCAGTTCCGTCTGGACGTTGATACGGATAGCGGTGGGGATGTGGCCGATATCGTAGAGGAGTGAATCCTCATCGACCTCGATCACGTGGAGGCCGTTAATGCCCAGTCGCGCGGATAGCCACGGTGCGGACACGAGGCGCTCAGGGTGCGCGTACTCCTGGAAAGGGGGATTCGGGTCGAATTCGGCCACGGTCCACCTGCCTTTCTCGTTAAGGGGAAACGTTCGCTTCAACTCTAGCGTGCTCGGCCGAAAAGTGGTCACGGGGGAGGGCTCTTTGTGGTGTTGGATACATTTTTGTGCCGTAGGGTGCTAGCTCCCGTGCACTGGTTATAACAAGTGTGCAGGTCAGGGGCCACAAACTGCGTTAAGCTCGACTTTTATCGCATTTTGGCGTCGCTTCTTCAGGTGAGCGAACAGGCCTAACCTGGGTTATTTTAAGAAGTGACACTCATTAACCCCCTAGCGAAAGGGAAGCACTGTGCACAAGGCAATCGTCGTCTTCGAGGTCGAGGGCGGATCCGACAAGCAGATCAATGGACACCGTAAGGACACCATGCCGATCGTCGACTGCATCAAGGATGCAGGCTGGCACGCAGAGGTCGTGTTCTACCGTCCCGAGTGGTCTGAGAAGCTCTTTGAGTATGTATCTGAGAACTTCGATGCCTACATTTCCCGCGTGAACCCGGGCAACATCCCGGGCGGTGAGAAAGGCTACTTCGACTTGCTCACCAAGCTGTCCGACGCCGGCCTAGTCGGCATGTCCACCCCGTACGAGATGATGGCTTACGGCGCCAAGGATGCCCTGGTTAAGCTCAATGACACGGACCTGGTTCCGGCTGACACCGCCGCCTACTACGACGTCGAGTCCTTCCACAAGACCTTCCCGGCCTCCCTGTCCTACGGCGAGCGCGTGCTCAAGCAGAACCGCGGTTCCACTGGTTCCGGCATCTGGCGCGTGCGCCTTGCCGACGAGAAGCTGGCCGAGTCCGTCGAACCGGGCACCGCACTGCCTCTCGACACCAAGATCAAGTGCACCGAGGCTGTGGACAACCACACCGAGGAGCGCGAGCTCGGCGAGTTTATGGATTTCTGCGACCAGTACATCGTGGGGGACAACGGCATGCTCGTGGACATGCGCTTCATGCCGCGCATCGTTGAAGGCGAGATTCGTATTCTTCTCGTGGGCCCGGATCCGGTCTTCGTGGTGCACAAGAAGCCGGCTGAGGGCGGTGACGCTTTCTCCGCGACCCTGTTCTCCGGTGCTAAGTACACCTACCAGAAGCCGGAGGAGTGGCAGGAACTCGTCGACATGTTCGCTGAGGTCCGCCCGGTCATTGCAGAGAAGCTCGGTGGTGACAACATCCCACTGATCTGGACCGCAGACTTCATGCTGGCGGACGGTGAGAACGGCGAAGACACCTATGTCCTTGGTGAGATCAACTGCTCCTGCGTGGGCTTCACCTCTGAGCTGGACATGGGCATCCAGGAAAAGGTGGCGGCTGAAGCCATCAAGCGCGTGGAGGCCAAGCACGCATAAGCGTTTATTTTCGCGCTAGCCTTATCGAGTTTCCCCTGCCGCGGCAGGGGAAATTTGCATTTTCTTGGGGCTTATTCCCCGAGCCGGGCTGCCGGTGAGCGAGATCTCAGGTACGTTCGAAGGGGTAAAAATTGCGCCAGTGTAGTGCTGTAGCGTGCTGCGAAAATCGATGATTCTCCGAAAGGTCTAAGGAATAATGACGAACCCCAACCAGTTTGGTGAGAACGCCGACAACAGCGATAGCAACGTGGGCGATAACAGCTTTAACGGTTCCCACGGCGAGAACTCTGGGAACGATAACTTCGGTAGCTTTGGCGGCTACGGCAGCCCCCAGTCCAACAAGGATAGCTCGGCGTCTGGCTGGAATGCCCAGGATTCGAACTCCGGCTTTGGCTGGGGTGGCCAGGCAGGATACGGCGATTACTCCGAGAACTCCGCTGAGACTTCCTCGTTTGGTAGCGCCTCTTCCCAGGATTCGCAGCCGGACACTGACCGCGAAGCTAAGGACAGCACGTTTAGCGAAGGCTTTGCTTCTGCTGAGCCCGCATCCGAGTCCGCTAAGGACCAGGACACCCACTCCACCCAGGACTCCTTTGGCGCCTCCTATGCTTCCTACAACACCGATAGTGGTGCTGGCGCCGAGCATGCCGCTGAGTCGACGAACTCGAACCAGAGCCACAGCGACAACGGCTACGGCACTAACGGCTATGGCAACGACGGCTTTGGCGGTGGTGCGCAGACGGAATCCAACCAGGGCCATGGCTTTGGGCAGCAGTCAAGCAATGGTTTCGGTAGCCAGGCCTCTCACTCCAACTCCACGTCCGGTTTTGGTAGCTACTCCCAGCAGAACCAGGGCTTCGGTGCACAGGAGCAGCAAGGTTTCGGCTCCCAAGGACAGCAAGGTTTCGGCACCCAGGAGCAGCAGGGCTTTGGCCAGCAGAACTCGCCCTTTGCGGCCTCCCCGCAGAATCAGTACCCGCAGCAGGCTGCGCCGAATGGCGGTTCTTCCAAGGGCACGGGATTCTTCAAGGCGCTGTTTGACTTCTCTTTCAGCAACTTTATCACCCTGAAGTTCTCGTCCTTCATTTATATGCTGCTCGTCATTTTGTCAGCAGTCTTCTGGGTAGGAACGATCCTCTTCTCCTTCGCGTTTTTCGCTGATAGCGTTCTTTTGGGAATCCTTGCGTTCCTCGGTGCTGTGATCTTCGGCGGAATCACCTTCCTTTTTTACGTCATCCAGTTCCGATTGATCTTGGAGTTCTTCGTGGCAAACATCCGCACCGCGCAGAACACCGGCGATCTGGTTGCCAAGGCGGATGGCGATAAGGCTTAAAAGTCACTCTCCGCGCTGCTGTAGGGCAGACAAACAAATCCCGCGGCCTCAGTATTCGAGGTCCGCGGGATTTTTCTATGCAGGGGCCGCCGCGGTTTACGCGGCGAGCAGAGTGGCGTTGTTCCTAGCCAGTCGGGCTGGCCGAGCTGCTTAGTCCAGCAGCGCGGCGACGGACTCGGGGTCGGCGTCGGAAAGCATCTGGCGGATGCGGTCATACTCCGCGTCCTCACCGATGGCCTTCGCAGCATGGCCCAGCGCGGCAATCGCGCGCAGCACACCCTGGTTGGGCTCGTGGGAGAAGGGGACAGGGCCCCAGCCCTTCCAACCATTGCCGCGCAGGCGGTCGAGGCTGCGGTGGTAGCCGGTACGCGCATAGGCGTAGGCGGTGATGAAAGCGGTGGGCTCAGCACCCTTGTTCTTGTCTAGTTCCTGTTCCGCCAGCAGAGCCCAGAGCAGCGGGGAATCCGGGTGGGCGACGATTCCGGCGGTGAGATCGGAGGTACTGTCAGCACCCGGATCGGCGGGCAGCTTGATGGGCGGGGGAGCGAGCATATCTTTCATTTCCATGCCGCCCCACTCTAGCCATGTGGCGCCACGGCCACCAGAGGGGGCGAACCTTGAAAGGGGCGAACCTGGAAGGGCGAACCTGGAAGGTTCGCCCGGAACTAGAAGGGCTCGCCCAGAATTAGTGCTGAGCCCAGAAATCGGAAACGTTGAGCCCAAAGAAATACAGCGCGCGGCGCAGCACTGGTAGCGAAAGGCCGATAACGGAGGAGGGATCGCCCTCAATGCGGTCGATGAACCAGCCGCCGAGGGCTTCCAAGGTAAAGGCGCCGGCGCATTCGAGTGGCTCGCCGGTGCGGGCGTAGGCCTCGATATCGGCGTTCGAAGCCTGGGCAAAGTGCACCGTCGTGCGCGAGGCTTCTACGAAGCGCTTATCGCCCCGCAGCACGCAATGGCCGGTGATGAGCTCCGCGGCGCGCCCGGCCTGCGCGTGCCAGCGCTCCACGGTGGCCTCGGGGGTATGGGGTTTGCCTTGGAGGGAGCCGTCGAGAAGCAGCATGGAATCCCCGCCCACCACGACGTCCTCGGGATAGTCAGGAGCAATAGCCTCTGCCTTAGCAGTAGCCAGCGCACAGACGATCTCGGCGGGCTCAGCACCCGCCAGGCGCTCCTCGATGGCCCGCTCATCCACGTGGGCCGGGGCGATGACGGGTTCCACGCCCGCACCCCGCAGGATGGACAGGCGGGAGGGGGACTGGGAAGCTAGAACCAGGCGCATGCGCTTAGTAGTAGCGGACGTTGCGGAAGGCGGACGGGTTGAATACGTCACCCGGCTGGCCCCACAGGTCGCGCTCGGAGTGGATATCGGCGGCCTTGGCGCGCGCCTCAGAGTCGAGCTGGCTGAGCACCGTGGACAGGGCCGCCACCTCAGCGTCGGTGGGGTTGCCGCGCAGAACGGTAAACAGGGAAGCGGTCATAGGGAAACCTCTACAAAACGATATTGCCGTGTTTCTTCGGCAGGGTTGGAATAATCTTGCGATCCAGCAGGCGCAGGCCCTCGATGAGGGAGCCGCGGGTGGCTGCCGGGGTAATGACGGAATCGACGAGACCACGCTCAGCGGCCTGGTACGGGGTCAGGTAGGCGGCGGCCTCCTCCTCGCTCAGCTCTAGCTCTGCGGCCAGTGCAGGGGCATCGGCCACTGAGATCTCGGCCGTCGGCCACGCATAGGACAGGTCCGCACCGAGTTCCTTGGAGCCGAAAGCGATGTAGCCGGTGCCGTGCGCGCGGCGGACGATGACACTGATCTTGCCTACGCTCGCCGCGGAGTAGGCGTGCACCAGCTTGGCCAGCGCTGCCTTCTCCACATCCAGCGCCGGGGAGTCGACGAACTCGATAATGGGGGTATTGAAGGCATCGCAGAGGCGGATGAAACGCGCGGCCTTAGCGGCAGCTTCCGCATCGAAGGAGTCGCGGTTGGCGATGATGCCCACGGTGCGGCCCTCCACGCGACCGAAGCCGGTGAAGACACCGCGCACCTGGGCGCCGAGCTCGAAAACATCCTCGCAGGTGGCGGTGACCACGTCGGCGAGATCGACGGCGCCGTCATCTCCCACGAGGGTATCGAGGGCGTGGTCGGCGTCGGTAATGTTCTCCTCCACAGAGCCCGCAACGATGGTGGCCTCGGTGCGGGGAGCGGCGGCACGGTTATTGGAAGGCAGGTAGGAGAGCACGCGCTTGGCGACGTTCACCTCGTGCTCCCCATCCGCCTGCAGGTCACCGTCCGGAGCAATGACGACATCCGACAGCGCGGCTACGAGCGAGGCCTCCTTGGAGTCCGCGTAGACTGTCGTGACCTGCGGGATGAGGCCGGAAGCGGTGGTGGCGCGGGCCAGGATGCGGGCCTGCATGGCGGAGGAGACAATGCCCTCCTGGGCGCGGGGCTTATCGCTGGCGACGAGTGCGACGATGGGCACGCCGGTCTTAATGGCCAGGTCATAAAGCTTGGTGACCTTTTCGCCATAGACCTCGCCCATGGTGCCGTCGAAAAGCGAGGCGTCCTGCGCATAGGCGCAGACCTTGCGGCCATCGACAGTGCCGAAGCCGGTGACGACGCCATCGGTGTAAGGACGGATGTGCTCGCGGCCGAACTCGGTGGAGCGGTGGCGAGCGAGCGCGTCGGTCTCCACGAAGGATCCGGCGTCAAAGAGCGCCTCGATGGCGCTGCGGGCCGCAGGAACCTCTCCCTGCGGCGCCCGGGACTCGGTGAGCTTGGCGCTCAGGTCCTCGATCTTGCCAGCGGTCGTCTTCAAGTCAGTCATGGGACACTAGTGTAATACAGTGCGTCTTCTGCACTACGCTGCGCTCGTTCCGAGCGCAGCCTAAAGCGGGATGTTGCCGTGCTTGCGTGCCGGGCGGGCCACATTCTTGTCCGTGAAGAAGCGCAGATTTTTGGCGATTGCACTGCGGGTTTCAGAGGGGAGAATGACGGCGTCGATAAGCCCGCGCTCCGCTGCCTTATACGGGTTGAGCATGTGGTCTTCGTATTCGCGCTCGAAGGACTTGGTCAGTTCAGCTACGTCGAGGCCCTTCTCGTGGGCAGCCTTGATCTCCTTGCGGTAGATAAAACCGACGGCGCCGGCAGCGCCCATGACCGCGATCTGGGCGGTGGGCCAAGCCAGGTTGACGTCCGCTCCCAGTCCCTTGGAGCCCATCACACAGTAAGCGCCGCCGTAGGCCTTGCGCAGGGTGACGGTGATCTTCGGAACGGTGGCTTCGGCGTAGGCGTAGAGCAGCTTGGCGCCGCGGCGCAGGATGCCATCGTGTTCCTGGTCGGCGCCGGGGAGGAAGCCGGGGACGTCGACCAGCATAATGATCGGGATATTAAAGGCATCGCAGGTGCGCACGAAGCGCGCGGCCTTCTCCGAAGAATTGATGTCGAGGCAGCCGGCGAAGACCTGGGGCTGGTTGGCCACGAACCCCACGGTGCGCCCTTCGATGCGGCCGAAGGCGGTGACCACGTTATCGGCGCGGTCGGCTTGGATCTCCAGGAAATCGCCGTCATCGGTGAGAGCCTCGATGATCTCCTTGACGTCATAGGGCTGGTTCGGGGAATCCGGGATGATGCTATCCAGCACGAGGTCGTCGACGGTTTCTTCGCCCAGCTCCTCGTAGGGCTCAACCGGGGTCAGCTGGCGGTTATTGGAGGGCAGGTAGGTCAGTAGGTCGTGTACCCAATCGAGCGCTTCCTCGTCGCTAGAAGCGGTGTAGTGCGAGGTGCCGGACTTATGCATGTGGATGCCGGCGCCGCCGAGTTCTTCCTGGCTGACTTCTTCACCGGTGACGGTCTTGATGACGTCGGGCCCGGTGACGAACATCTTGGACTTCTCATCCACCATCACCACGAAGTCGGTCAGTGCGGGGGAGTAGGCGTTGCCGCCGGCGCAAGCACCCATGATGACGGAGATTTGTGGGACGACGCCGGAGGCCTTGACGTTTTGGTAGAAGGTCTTGGCAATCCAGTCCAGGGACACGGCGCCATCCTGGATGCGGGCGCCGGCGCCCTCGTACAGGCCAATGAGTGGGCGGCCGGTGGTGATGGACAGCTCCATGATCTTGATCATTTTCTCGCCGTAGACTTCGCCGAGGGCGCCGCCGAAGACGGTTCCGTCCTGGGAGAAGATGCAGACCTCGCGGCCGTCGATGGTTCCCCAACCGGTGACGATGCCATCGGTCAGCGGGCGCTTCTTGCCCATGCCGAAGTCCGTGGTGCGGTGCACGGCGAGCATGTCGGTCTCCACGAAGGAGCCTTCATCGAGGAGGTAGTCCAAGCGCTCACGCGCGGTGAGGCGGCCCTGGGCGTGGACCTTGTCGTGGGCTTTTGTACCCATGGGCTGCGCCGCTGCTTCGCGACGCCTCTTCAGTTCAGCGATCTTGCCTGCGGTGGTGTCGGCGCTCAGGGAGTCAAGCTCCGACAAATGTGAGGAAATAGTCATGTTTCGACAGTGTAGAGAAGTTTTGTATAGGAATGTATAGCGGCGCGCGGGTGATTTCCCTCACAGCCCGCGTTTGTGCAGGTAGGCGGGGTGGGAAAGATGAGTGTTTCCTCGCAAACGGCGTTTTAGGGGTATTTAATTGAGCTCGCCTCCTTGCCTACTCCCAAGAGCACTGCGCAGACGTGCGACGTGTAAGGCGATATAGGCCAGCTCATTGTCATTAATTGCATGGCCCTGACCTTCTAATTTGGAACGGACTAGACGGGCGATGCGCACTGCAGCAGCATCATCATGTTCGATAGCTGCAAGCATTGAATGCAACGGTGCGTCAGCTTCCCGGTTCGGAGTGTTCAAACGGACGAAGAGGTAACGCAGGTGCGTGACGAACCGTGTGACTGTGGGGGAACTGGGCTGTAGTTGGCACTGGAGCTGCGAAGAGACCACATCGAGAAGGGCGGAAATCTCCTTCGTGATGTTCTCTGCCATTGTCATATCCCCATCAACGAATTGCGCGTTGATGAAATGCATCGCTATGGCAGCAGCTTCATCGCGGGCTAGACGGACAGAGGTGGCTTCTTCAACTTGGTCTAGGAGCTTTAGTCCTAGTTCAAATTCCTCTGGGTACAGAGTGGATACTTCCCACATCAGTGGGTAGTTGAACTTGATTCCGCCTTTTTCTCGTTCGATTGCGAAGGAAATATGATCTGCCAGCCCTAAAACTAGAAGCTGGGGTTCCTTGACCTTCGAGTGAGCGCTAATGAAATCTGCGACAAGGCTGACGATTTCCAGCGGGAGCTCAGAGAGTAGCGCGGTGAGGTTTGCAATGGGATGAGCGGAGTTCGGGCGGAAAACTTGCTCCACAGCATCATCCTGGATTTCATCGCCAAGCTTTCGGCTGAAGCCGATCCCTTTGCCTAAGCAGATGGCTTGAATGCCTTGTGCATCAGTGCAAAGAACGGCGTTGTTGTTGAGTGCGCGGATGACGTTCATAGAATCAGGGTACAGGGCACTGTGGCGCAGGCTTGAAAGCCAAGTTGTGCGCCACCGTGCCCTGATTTAGGCGGTGAAAACCTAGAGTTCAGCTCCGTTGGAAACTATGACATTTCGGTACCACTCGAAAGAATCCTTCTTTGAGCGGGCCAGAGTGCCATTGCCCTCATTATCGCGATCGACGTGGATCATTCCGTAGCGCTTCTTCATTTCACCGGTGGTGAAGGAAACTAGGTCGATGATTCCCCACGGGGTGTAGCCCAGGAGATCGACGCCGTCTTCGAGGACGGCCTCCTTTACTGCCGCGATGTGATTGCGCAGATAGTCGATGCGGGCCTCATCGTGGATGGAACCATCGGCTTCCGCGTTATCGACCGCACCGAAGCCGTTTTCCACAATGAAAAGTGGCTTTTGGTAGCGGTTGTAAAGGGAATTGAGGGAGTAGCGCAGCCCTTGTGGATCGATTGGCCAGCCCCAATCAGAGGACTTGATATACGGATTGTCTACTGAATTGGGCAATCCGCCGTTGACCGAGGAACCAGCGTCGGCCACTGCATCGTGTTTAACGGTGTTGGACATGTAGTAGGAGAACCCGAGGTAGTCGACGGTGCCGTTGCGGAGAATCTCGTCGTCGCCTTCTTGGAATCCTGGGTTAATTCCCTCTCGCTCAAATTTCTTCAGAGCATAGGCCGGGTAAGAGCCGCGGATTTGTACATCGGGGAAGAAGTATCGATCGCGGCTAGCAATTTCGGCGGCCATGATGTCTGAGGGATTGCAGCTGTACGGGTACACCGGGACCATGGCAACCATGGCGCCAATCTGTAGGTCGGGATTGATCTCGTGCCCTACTGCTACGGCACGTGCGGAGGCGAGCAGGCAGTTGTGCGCGGTCTGGTACAGCACCTGCTGGGGGTTTTCACCTTCGGCGATGGTCACGCCCGAGTTGGTCCAAAGGAAAAGCGGGTTATCCACATTCATTTGGTTGTTGATCTCGTTGAAGGTCATCCAGTACTTGACCTTCTTGTGGTAGCGCTCGAAGCATACTCGTGCGAAGCGCTCAAAGAATTCCACGAGCTTGCGGTTACGGAAACCGCCGTATTCACGAGCGAGGTGAAGGGGAATCTCGAAG
Source organism: Corynebacterium sp. HMSC066C02 (assembly GCF_001814945.1). Taxonomy (NCBI): domain Bacteria; kingdom Bacillati; phylum Actinomycetota; class Actinomycetes; order Mycobacteriales; family Corynebacteriaceae; genus Corynebacterium; species Corynebacterium sp. HMSC066C02. The sequence goes on from NZ_KV818450.1 coordinate 155,007, forward strand.
TGGCTTAATGTGATGACGGGCTCGATACCGTACTTAAGAAGCTCGTCGAAGACCTCGTCATAGAACTTGAGTCCTTCTTCATTGGGCTCAAGCTCATCGCCCTGCGGGAAAATCCTGGACCAGGCAATTGACGTGCGGAAGCATTTGAGTCCCATTTCTGCGAAAAGTTTGATGTCTTCGCGGAAGCGACCGTAGAAATCGATTGCTTCGTGGTTGGGGTAGAACTCGTTGGCTTCGATGGTTTCGGTGACGCGGCGGGGAACTCCGTGGGCACCAGCGGTGAGGACGTCGACGACGGAGGGGCCTTTACCGCCCTTGTTCCAGCCGCCTTCGAATTGGTGTGCAGCAACAGCGCCACCCCAGAGGAAATCCGGATTGAGTGACGTGGTCATTTACTTGGCTCCTTCTGCTTGAGTCTGGTTCGAGGACTTGGCTTCAACGGCCATGAGCTCGTTTCCATGAGTGGTACGGGTTGATGGATGGATGATGACATCAGCGAATTTCTTCGTATTCGTGATGATTACTGGCGTAGTGAGTGAAAAGCCGGCTTGGGTAATCGATTGAGCATCAAATTCAACCAATAAGTCTCCTTCTTCGACGCGCTGTCCCTTTGTAACGTGACTGGTGAATGGCTTTCCCTTGAGCGCGACCGTGTCTAGGCCGATGTGGACCAGAACTTCAACGCCGTCATCTGAAATGATCCCTACAGCGTGTTTGGATGGAAGGACTGTCGCAACAGTGCCATCGAAGGGCGCGTAAACCTTGTTGTCGGTCGGTTCTACGGCCACGCCCTCGCCCATGGTGCCCTGTGCAAAGACCGGATCGTCCACCTCGTTAAGAGCGAGAACTGTGCCAGTCACAGGGCTTGAGATGTGGAAGACGGTCTCTTTTTGGGAGAGCTGGTTGTGGTATTCAGCGGATGCGGCATCGGAATCGGGGGAGCTGTCGGTTGCTTCGGCAGGGGCCTCGGCGAGCACATCCGTGAAACCAACAAAGTAGACGCCGATGACGGCTCCGAAGAATGCTACAGCGCAGCCAATAATCTCTCCCATGAGCGAGTTCGTTCCAGGTTCGTAGGCATTCATGATGGTGAGCACGCCAGGTAGTCCTGCATAGACGTATTGCAGGGAACCGAAGAGGGACACCACAATGGCGCCTGCCGCACCCGCGACACAGCCCACAATGAATGGCTTCTTTAGGCGGAGTGTAACGCCATAAATAGCGGGTTCAGTGATGCCGAAGACGCCGGTCAGGGAAGCGGATGCGGCGACCTTCTTCATTTCGGGGCTGCGAGACTTGAGGAAGACTCCGAAGGCCGCTCCAACCTGAGCAATCACCGCAGCGGTCTGGAAGGCCTGGAAGGGGTCTGAGCCATACTGTTCAAAGTTCGCGAGGACCATTGGGGTAACGCCCCAGTGCACACCAAAAATGACGATTACCTGCCAGAAACCACCTACCATGGCTGCGGCGACAGGGGGAGCAACATCGACCAACCAGTTGAAACCGTCTGCAATGAGAATTGCGCCCTGGTTGGATAGAGGGCCAATAATCAGAACAGTGAGTGGCACGGCGATGATGAGGCAGAACAGCGGGGTAAACAGCTGCGTGATGACCTCAGGTAGGTGCTTCCGGAAAAACCTTTCGAGGTAAGACAATCCCCACACGACGAAAAGGGGTGGAAGCACAGTTGAGGTGTATGTGGTCTCGCTCAATCCAAAACCGAAAAGCGAAATGTGTTCGCCCTCGGCCACACGTGAGGCAATGTCGGCCATTTCTGGGGCGACGAGAGCGCCAACGGCGGCGACAGAGATGAATGTGTTGGTCTTGAAGAATTGCGAGGCGGTGATCGCGATGAGGATGGGGAGGAAAGTAAAAGGCGCCCAGCTCATGAGCGAGAAAATCTCGTATGTACCTGTCTCACCAAACTCCGGCCAGGCGGCAGTGATGAGGATGAGCGCACCTTGGATAAGGCCCGCTGCGGCGAGTACGTAAATGAAGGGGGCAAAAACCGCCGACATCATAGCGATGATGCGGTTCATGAGGGTGGGTTTATTGTCCTCGTCATCAATCTGCTGTTCATTAGGATCGATTCCTAGCTGATCAATGGCAGCTTCGTAGACCTCTCCCACGCGGTTGCCGATGACGATTTGGAACTGCCCTCCCTTCTCGACGGTTGTGATGACGCCGGGCAGATTTTCAATCTTGGTGTGGGCGTCTTCGGGAGTGCTCTTCAGGACGAGGCGCAGGCGAGTGGCGCACCGAGCAATTCCTGTGATGTTAGATGGCCCGCCGACCAGAGTGATGATGTCGTGGGCAAGCTTTGGATAATCACGTACCGGGGCGGTCATGATGTCCTCACTTTCGTTCTTAGGCTTTCGAAAAGTCCCAAAACGAAAAAGACTCGCGAGAGCAATGAAGCTGAAGTCCCTTTCGTTAAAGGGGGATTCCGCTTCAGGTTCTTGCCTCTTGCGAGTAACAGGCCTGATAGCCGATATGTGAAACTATAGCCCCTCTTGTGGCAGGGCACAAGAGGGGCTAGTTGTGATGTGGATTAAGCGGCTTTATCTGGAGCGTCGGCTAGCCAGCCGAGGTTGTAAAGGAAGAGTTCAACCTCTGTGAGATCCTCTTCGCTGGGAAAGGAGTTGGTCAGCGCCGCGTAGGACTCTTCGATGTCGGTGCGGGTGGCTGGGACGAGGCCGTGCTTGTGCAGATCTTCGGCGATCTGCGATACCAGCGGCGCCGGGTGCACCGTGTCAAGGTTGATTCCGGTGGCGCTCTTGAATTCGTTAGTGATGGCGGAAAGGAATCCGGTCAGGGTATTCATTTGGCTCACCTCTCTATTTCTTGTCGTAATGATGCGGCCGTCCGCATCATGGGGTTAAACCAACTATATAGGTAAAGTTCTCTAAAAGCTAGCTTTCGTTCATGGCAAGTTAACTTTCAGTTAACCTAGCGCGAAATATGAGGTGAGAAACGAGCGCCTTTTAAGCCTCAATGGGCAGCCAGGCGTAGCCATAGGGCCCGAGCTCCACAGGGCCTAGGTCGACGGTCTGATCCGTGAAGTTGTGCAGGCACAACAACTCACCGCGCTGGAATCCCAGAACGCCCGTCTGACCGGTTTCCACGGCTTCGAAAGGTGCGGTGCCGAGTTCCGGATGTGCCTTACGCTGCTGGATTAGACCGCGGAGGCGGTGGAGGAGCGAGGAGTCGTCGGCAAGCTGCTCTTTCACTGAGACCCCTACGCCGCCGACGATGGGACGGCGCGGGTGAGCGGATGTAGTGAAACCTGCGCCCTCACCGGGCTCCCATTGCATGGGCGTGCGCACGGCATCGCGGTCGGGCAACTCGGAGGCATCGTTCATGCCGATTTCATCGCCGTAATACAAAAAAGGCGCGCCCGGCAGCGTCATGAGAAGTGAATAAAAAAGCTCAATCTTGCGGTAATCATTGCCCAACAGTGGCGCGAGGCGCCGCGCGATGCCCACGTGGGCGCGCATCTGCTCATCCGGCAGGTAGTGCTCGTACATGATGGCGCGCTGGTCCTCGTCGACCATTTCTAGGGTCAGCTCGTCGTGGTTACGCAGGAAGGTGCCCCACTGACAGCCCTGGGGAAGCTCTGGAAGCTCCGCCATGATGTCGTAGACCGGTGTGGCGTCCCCCAGCGCGAGGGCTTGGTAAAGCCGCGGCATCACTGGGAAGTTGAACACCATGTGGAAGCGATTGCCCGTGCCGTAAAACTCCATGGTTTCTTCGGGCGGCTGGTTAGCCTCCGCGATCATGATGGCCTCGGGGTAATTCTCGTCGATGAAGGCGCGGACCTTCTCCACAAACTCGACCGTCTCCGGCAGAGACTCGCCGCCCACCCCATCACGCTCGTACAGGTAGGCGATGGCATCGAGGCGGAAGCCGTCCACGCCCTTATCTAGCCAGAAGGAAAGAATCTTGAAGACTTCCTCGTGGACCTTCGGGTTGTCGTAGTTTAGGTCCGGCTGGTGTGAGTAGAAGCGGTGGAAGTAATACTGCTTGCGCTCCGGGTCCCATGCCCAATTCGAGGTTTCCGTATCGGTGAAGATAATGCGGATCTCGGGGTAACGCAGGGGATCATCGCCCCACACGTAATAGTCGCCGTAAGGGCCTTCCGGATCGGTGCGGGAGGCCTGGAACCACGGATGATCGGTAGAGGTGTGGTTGAAAGCCAAATCCGTCATGAGGCGCATGCCACGAGCGTGAAGTTCGGTGACGAGCTCGTCAAAGTCTTCCATCGTGCCGTAGTCAGGGTGAATGGAGTAGTAGTTGGCGATGTCATAGCCGTCATCGCGCAGCGGGGAAGCATAGAACGGGGAGAGCCACAGGCAGTCCACTCCGAGCCACTTGAGGTAATCCAGCTTCTCAATAACTCCACGTAGCGTGCCAACGCCTTCGCCGTGGGTGTCCTTGTACGAGCCCACGAGGGCCTGGTAGAAAATGGCGTTATCGTGCCAGGTCATCGGAGATCCTTCCGTTTGGCCCGCCACAGCAGAAACTCCGCCAGGCACAGCGCGCCCGCCAGGAGCCCCGGCCAGATGGCGGGGGAGGGGTGAAAAAGATTGAGGACTGCTTGCACCAGCGCTAGGAAGGCAAAGAAGCCAACGAATCCCAGCGCGGTGTCCCATAGCAGTTCACGGCGCATTAAGCCTTGACACCTCCGGCGGTGAGGCCGGCGACGATGCGGTGCTGGAAGATGAGCACCATGATGATGAGCGGAACCGTTACCAGCGCGCCCGCGGCCATGGTGGCGGCATAGGGGTACTCGAAGGCCGAGGGGCCCGAGAAACGCGCGATAGCCACGGTCACCGGCTCAGTAGCAGTGGTGGATAGCTGCTTGGCCAGCATGAACTCGTTCCACGTTGTGATGAAAGCGATGATGGCGGTGGTAAACAGCGCGGGCGCGGCCAGGGGCAGGAGCACGAGGCGGAAAGCTTGACCGCGGGAAGCGCCGTCCACGCGGGCAGCTTCCTCCAGCTCCCAGGGCAGCTGACGGAAGAAGCTCAGCAGCGTGTAGACAGTCAGGGGCAGCGCGAAGGAGATATTCGGAATGATCATCGCGCGGTAGGTGCCAATCCACTCGAGGTTGCCAAAGAGCTGGAAAAGCGGGGTCACCAACGCGATGGCCGGGAACATCGAGGCGGCCAGGATGATGCCGGTGACGATACCTTTTCCAGGGAAGTCATAGCGAGCTAGCGCATAGGCGGTGAACACCCCGATGAGGACTGCGACAGCGGTCGTGACCAGAGAGATGAGCAAGGAATTGCCCAAGGCATTGAGAAAGTCATTGCCCTTGTCTGTTGCCAGTGCATCCCGGAAGTTGTCCAAGGTCACGTGCGTGGGCCACGGGGTGGTGTCGAAGGTATGGGACTTGTGCCGCAAGGCGGTGACAACCATCCAGTAGAAGGGCGCGAGCCCCCAGAACATGATGAAGAGGATGCCGAGGTAGTGGCCAAGCTTTTTCATGACTTCTTCTCCTTCTTCTGGCGAGCAGTACCGGAGATATCAGCGCCGAGGAAACGGACGAGGATGAACGCGACGGTGAAGATAAGCAGGAAGATGAGTGTGGACAGCGCGGAGGCTGAGTTGAAGTGGCCCTGGCGCATGTCTTCCACCACCAGCTGGGAAATGGTGGCCGTCGGCGCGTTGGAGGAAGCGGAGATCATGATGACCGGTAGGTCGTACATGCGCAGCGCATCCAGCGTACGGAAGAGGATGGCCACCATGAGTGCTGGCCGCACCAGTGGCAGGGTGATGGTGAAGAAGGTTTGGATACGCGAGGCGCCGTCCACGCGTGCTGCGTCATAGACATCGCGCGGAATCATCTGCAGGCCTGCCAGGATGAGCAGTGCCATGAACGGGGCGGTCTTCCACACATCAGCGATAATCACCGCGAGGCGGGCATAGAACGGGTCCGTGGTCCATGCGATGCGCGAGCCGATGAGCGCGTTAACGATGCCATCCGGTGCAAACATGAACTGCCATAGCTTCGCGGTGACTGCGGTGGGAATGGCCCAGGGAACCAGCACCGCCGCGCGCACGAGGCCGCGACCGCGGTATTCGCCGTTCATCACCAGCGCCATGAACATGCCCAAAATCGTTTCCAGGGTCACCGTGACCACGGTGAAAAAGAGCGTGATCTTAAGTGCCGGCCAGAAATCAGTGGCGATGACGCCATCCGGGCACGTGCTGGCCTGGCCGGTGGCAGACATACAGCGATTGGTGATCCAGTACAGGTAGTTCTCGAGGCCTGCGAATGCGCCTTCCTCGAATACACCCGTGGTCGGGTTAAGCCGCTTGTTGCCCTGGAAGGACAACATCACAGCGCGCACGATGGGATAGCCGATGACCACGGCCAGCGCTATCAGCGCCGGCGCGATGAGCGCAGCAACGCGCAGATACTGTCTGCGGGGCTGCGCGGTAGGCGGTGCTCCAGCCATGCGGTGCCTGCCTTTCTGATTTATAGGGGAGGGGTTATCGGGGGTTGGGGAAAATCATAGCGGGTGGCGTAGACATCCTCTGGACATCCTCTGCGCGCGAGCACCTTGATGCCCATTGGTTTAAATCCAGATCAAAGAAGGAGGCGCGGGCAAGTCACGTGGACTTACTCGCGCCCCCATTTCACGCTGGGAAGATTAACCCTGGGAGGCTGCCTCGATGGCGGCCTTCATGTCCTTCGTAGCGTCATCGACGGACTTGTCAGCGGTCAGAGCCGCGTAGGCGTTATCCTGCACGGCCTTGGAGATGGCGGTGTAGAACGGGGAGACCGGACGCGGCGCGGCGTTCTCCAGGGATTCCTTCAGAGCCGGAAGGTACGGGAACTCCTCGACGAGGGACTCATCGTCGTAGATGGAGGCCAGCACCGGCGGGAAGGAAGCCTCAGCGAAGGACTTCTGGTTCTCCTCGTTGATGATGAACTTCATGAAATCCAGGGCCGTAGCCTTGTGCTCGGAGTTGATGTTGATGCCGTTGTTGTAGCCACCGAGGGTGGAGACACCGACTCCGTCCTTGCCCACCAGCGGCTGGACCTCAAACTTCACGCCAGCCTCTTCGGAATTGGTGTACATGTACGGCCAGTTGATGGCAAAAGCGGTCTTGCCCTCAGTGAAAGCGAGGTTGGTCTCCTCCTCCGTTGTGGCGGTGGAGTCCTTGGAGATGGTGCCGTCTTCGTAGGCGTCGACAAGCGCCTGCAGGCCTTCCTTGGCCTCGTCGGAGTCAACGGCGACGTTGCCCTCATCATCCAAGATGGAGCCGCCCCAGCCCTCGATGAAGCCGGCGGTGTTGACGGTGAGGCCCTCGTACTGCTTGAGCTGCGTGGTCAGGCAAGAAGCATCATCCTTGAGAGCCTCGCAGGCAGAAGCGATGTCTGCGAACTTCTCCGGAGCCTTGTCCGCCAACTCAGTGTTGCGGAAGAGCAGCTGGCCGTTGGTGTTCTGCGGCAGCGCGTAGAGGGTGTCGTTGTAGGTGGCGGACTCCACGGTGGGCTCCAGCAGCCCGGAGGTGTCCACCTCAAGGTCACCGGTTAGCGGTGCCAGCCACTGGTTAGCGGCGAAGTCCGCGGTCCAGACCACGTCCAGCGCCATGACGTCGTAGTCGGAGTTGCCCGCCTGCAGGGACTGCACGAGGGTCTCGCGCTGAGCGTCGGCCTCGCCGGCGAGCTCCTTGAGCTCGACCTTCTCATCTGGGTGCTCGGCGTTCCATGCCTCGATGATGGGCGTGATCTTGTCGGTATCGTTTTTGCCCATGGCGAAGGTGATGGGGCCGCGGCCGTCACCATCAGTCGAGGAGGCATCGGAGCCAGTGCTTGACGACGATCCCTCGTCGCTCGAGGAGCAACCCGCCAAGGTCAGTGCGAGTGCAGCGGTGGTGACGACAACGCCGCGGCGGACAGAACGCAGCGAGCTGGGGAGGAAGGGCTTCTTCATTGAATATTCACCTTTCGGAAAACTTCTGATGACTACAAAATAGGGGATCATCCCCACACTGCACGTGGTTTTGGCTTTTAATTCACTTCAAACGGGGGTGAAATCACCCCCTGTCCGTGGTGTTTCTTAAGCCTCAATACGCTGGCCGGTCTCCGGATCGAAGCGGTGAGCCTCGCGGGGGTTAAAGGTCAGCACGACGTTCTCACCACGCTGCGGAACGTTGTCGCTCGCGCGGGCGACGAAGCGCTGCTCGCCCACCATGACGTAGACGAAGGACTCAGAGCCCAGCTCTTCCACGAACTCCACCGTGCCTTGGAAGCCAATCGGCCCCTTATTGATGAACATTTTTTCCGGGCGAACGCCGACGCGGCCGCCGTTGTAGTCGAATATGTTCATCGCGGGGGAGCCAATGAAACCGGCGACGAATTCGTTAGCGGGAGCGTCGTAGAGCTCGCGCGGTGGCGCGACTTGCTGCAGAACACCGTCCTTGAGCACGGCCACGCGGTCACCCATGGTCATGGCCTCCACCTGGTCGTGGGTGACGTAGACAGTGGTGGCGCCGAGACGCTGTTGGAGGCTGGCCAGCTCCGCGCGGGTTTGCACGCGCAGCTTAGCGTCGAGGTTAGACAGGGGCTCATCCATGAGGAAGGCCTTCGGCTCGCGCACGATGGCGCGGCCCATGGCCACGCGCTGACGCTGACCACCGGAGAGGTCTTTGGGCTTGCGCTGCAGGTACTCCGTCAGCCCAAGGGTCTTCGCTGCTTCTTCTACTTTGGCTTTGATTTCAGCCTTGGGCATCTTGGCCAGCTTGAGGGCGAAGCCCATGTTCTGGGCAACGGTGAGGTGCGGGTAGAGCGCGTAGTTCTGGAAGACCATGGCGATATCGCGATCGCCTGGCTCAAGGCCCGTGACGTCTTTGCCGTCAATAAGGATGCGGCCGCTGGAGACCGGCTCCAGCCCCGCGAGGGCGCGCAGGGTGGTGGACTTACCGCAGCCGGACGGGCCGACGAGGACTAGAAACTCGCCGTCCGCAATCTCGAGATTGAGGTCTTTGACCGTGGGGTTCTCGGCACGGGGATAGGTGATGCCGACGTTCTCAAAAGTGACCTTTGCCATGAACTCACACTAGCACCCGGCGGCACGTGCATTAGGCTGGAATTTGTTATGAAGAAGTTCGCTCCACTCCTCGCACTGCTCTTGGTCGGTTGCTCCAGTACGGAATCCGCCGAGTCCTTTGCGCCACTGACAACCGTTTCTACTGGGACTGCTGATGCGTCTTCAGCACCTTCGGAGACTACGACGGAGTCATTGACCTCCACTACCAAATCTTCTTCGGAAGAGCCTTCCCCGACGATGCCCTCGAAGGAGTCCGCGACATCGCCGACGACTTCGGCTGCAGAGACGCAGCGCGATACCGTGTTCCGCGCTATTTTTGCCGATACTGTCGACGCATCTGACGTCCGCTCACAGTTGGTGGACAATGGCCACGTGAATCGCTCCACCATGCGTGCCAGCATGAAGGGGATGGGCCTGGATGTCTCGGATTCGGAATTGCAAGAGTACGGCGAGTGGGTTTGTGAATGGGTTACCCCAGCAACTCGCTATGTGCTGGTGACTGAAGGGAAGCCGGATAACCTTGGGGCACAAGACCGCGCTGATTACGACAAGTTGATCGGGGATACTGTTTCTTTCCTGGCGGATACGCGGCAGATCACCGTCACACCTGAACAGGTCACCCATGCGTTGCCGCAGGCGGTGCTGACTACCTGTCTTGACGATGCTACTGCCCGCACAATTCTGGCCAATCCGGATTACTTTTAGTTACTTCGAGGCGGCAGTGATCCGGCGGGTAACCTAGGGTGCATGACTGCACTTGATATGGACCGAATCCGCGAGGCGCTGAGCGAAGACTTCGCTGTTATCGATTACACCGAGTCCACTGGCTCCACCAATACCGATCTCATGCAGGCCGGCAAGGTGGCTGATGGCACCGTATTGCTGGCTAATGAGCAGGTTGCCGGTAAGGGCCGATTGGGCCGTCAGTGGGTGAGCCCGGCTGGCTCGCAGCTCATCTTTTCCGTTCTCATCCTTCCGGATTCGTTGGATCACCTCGGTACTTTGCCGCTAGCTGCCGGCTTGGCCGTGACTGATTCCGTAGAGGGTGCGGTACTCAAGTGGCCGAATGACGTGCACATCGATGGTAAGAAGCTGTGCGGCATCCTCGCCGAGGCTGGTCCAGTGGGCGAGGCCTTCAAATCTGCTCCGAAGACGGAAGTTTCCAAGGCTGAAATCAACAAGGCCGAGGTGAACAAAGCCGAGGTGAACAAAGCCGAGATCAACAAGGCAGAGATCAACAAAGCAGAGATTAATAAGGCAGAGATCAACAAAGCCGAGGTCAGTAAAGCTGAAATCGCCCCCAAGACTCAGTCTGCGAACCCGCCTTCAGCCCGCGTGGTCGTGGGCATGGGCATCAACGTCACCCTGACCCGCGAGGAACTGCCCATCGAGGCCGCGACAGCGCTCGCGCTCGAAGGCCTTGAGACCGACCGCACGCAGCTGGCGATTACCGTGCTGAAGAACCTGCGTCGCCGCATTACCCAGTGGGAGCAGCAGGACCCACAGCTTATGGCTGATTACCGTAAGGTGTGTTCTTCCATCGGGCAGGAAGTCCGCCTCGAAGCCCCGGCCGGCGACGTCATCGGCACCGTCGAGGGCGTGGCCGATGATGGCCGCATCAACGTCGGCGGCGAGTATTACTCCGCGGGTGATGTCATCCACCTTCGCCCGGCTGATAATTAGTCGCCCGCGCTGCGTGGCGTCTAAGCGTCGACCGGCGAGGCCCCATAGAAGACGCCGTGCTCGACACATGGCGCTATTCAAAAGGCGTCTGTCAGAAGGCATTAGTCAAAAGGTGTCTTTGGGGGCAAAGACACCTTTTGGACGCCTCCACATGGCGTTTTCAGGGGCAAAGACGCCTTTTGACTGACGCCTTTTAGGAAATGCCATGCGCGAAGCCTTAGCTGGGCCTGCAAGGCCTAGGCCGTGACGTCCTCTTGCCTGGACAGCGGGAGCAGGGAGGTACCATGAGCCCCATGAACCTCATGCAGATGGGCCGCGGCGAGGTTGTGCGCGCGGATATGACCGCCCCCTTTCGGACGCTGCTCTTTCCTTTTTTAGAGCTCATCGTGATTACCGGGGTGTGCTGGATTGCCATCGGCTGGTGTGACTATAACGGCATGGACCTGGCGCTTCGCAATGGCTTAGTAGCTTTATGGGCCCTGCTTGCTGCCTGGCGCTTCATCGGTCCCTTGGTGAAAGCCCGCCGTAAGCGCTTCATCGTGACCAACCTGCGCGTCATCGCTCGCGAAGGCAAACGCGTTGATTCGATCCCGCTCACGGATATCCGTGGTGCGCGCCGCCGTCGCGGCGGGATTTCGCTGGCACTGCACGGATACGAAAAGCCGATGTATTTTCCATCCATCCCCAAAGCCAAACGCGTCGAGGATATCCTCAACGAGCAACCGGTCTGGGGTTAGTCCTTAATCTCCGTCGTGTGTAGCTGCTGGTCCAAGTCATCAGGGGCCAGGTTGGCGGAGCGGAACTCGTGGGTCAGCGGCAAGCGCAGATCCAGGTCCGTGCCAGGGCAGAGCTCAATGGTGGCCTCATCCACCGTGTAGTCCAGCACGTGTCCGCCGGAGGTCCGCGCAGCGTCAATAAAGTGCACGTGGCAGCCCGGCACCGAAATACCCTTCTCAAACACCGGTGTGCGGAAACCACCGATGATGCCTTCGACGTTTTCAAAGCGCAGTTCCTTATCGCCGCCCACGGCCTGCGCCATCGGCGGATAAGGCTTGCTCTGCTTGACCACCGTGCGGGTAACCACGTTGCTGAAGCGTCCGGTGATTCGCACCGCGTACATGTAGTTGGCGGAAGGCTCGACTTCATCGATGAAGGCCGAAAGCTCCTCGCGCTTCAATCCCTTGGGCGCGGCCACCTTAATACGGGGGACGAAGTTCGTGGCCACCGCGAAGGGGGTTCCCTGGTCCAAGTCCGCTACCGTCGCGGTGCCATCGCCGCGTAGCTGGTAGCACACGCCGTCGAGGATAATCATCTCCCCATCCAGCGCATCGAAGGTGCCGATGCCAAAATTGCCTTTGCCCAAGAGCTCGCCGATGGTCATTTCGCCGTCGTAAATGCCATCCAACAGCGCGGTCATGAGGGAGTTCTGAAAGATGGTATGCCGGACGATCATGGCCCCAAGGCTAGTATTGAAAGGGTGAGTGAACAACACAAACCCCTCGTTACTGTTTATGGAGACGGCCAGCTTGCACGCATGATGCAGCCGGCCGCCGCAGAGCTCGACATCAGCTTGCGCGTGCTGGCCTCCGCGCCAGACAAGTCCGCCGCACAGGTGATCCCGGATGTGGTGCTCGGTGACTACCACGATCTCGACGTGCTCACCGCCGGCGCGGAAGGCGCGGATGCAATTACCTTTGAGCACGAGCACGTCCCGACGGAGCACGTCGAGCGTCTTATCGCCGACGGCCTCAACGTCCAGCCCCAGCCTTCCGCTCTCCTCTACGCGCAGGACAAACTGTTCATGCGCGAGAAGCTGGCCGAGCTGGGCGCCCCAGTGCCGCGCTTTGCCGCTATTGAATCGGTGGAGGATGCGCGGGATTTCGCCGCGCTTGTCGACGGTCACGTGTGCCTCAAAGCCCGCCGCGGCGGCTACGACGGTCATGGCGTGTGGTTCCCGTCAGCGGAGGAGCTGGAGCCGCTGGTAGAAGAGCTTCTCGCCGCTGGTACTCCGCTTATGGCTGAGGAAAAAGTTTCCCTTACTCGCGAGCTGTCCGTGCTCGTCGCCCGCCGCCCCTCCGGCGAGGTCAAAGCCTGGCCGGTCACCGAGTCGGTGCAGCGAGACGGCATCTGCGCCGAGGCTTTTGCCCCAGCCCCGAACTTGTCGGCAGCGCTCGCGGAGCGCGCCATGCAGGTGGGCATCAAGGTAGCCACCGAGCTGGGCGTTACGGGTGTGCTGGCAGTGGAGCTTTTCGCTTTTGCCACGAAGCAAGACGCCGGCTGCATCATCGCGTCCGCTTCAGGCGCGCCGGGAGCGGTTGTGGAAGAAGATATTGCGGTCAACGAGCTGGCCATGCGCCCGCACAACACCGGCCACTGGACGCAGGATGGCTGCGTGACCTCGCAGTTCGAGCAGCACCTGCGCGCCGTGCTGGACCTGCCGCTGGGCTCCACCGCGCCATTGGCGCCCGTAACGGTCATGGCCAATGTGCTGGGGGCTGAGGAGGATCCGCAGATGCCCATGCCGCAGCGCGTCCGTGAAGTCATGGAGCGCTACCCGCAGGCGAAGATCCACCTCTACGGTAAGGACCACCAGCCGGGTCGCAAGATCGGCCACGTCAACGTCGTTGGTGAGGACGTGGAGGAAACGCGCCGCATCGCCCACGATGCCGCCCACTTCCTCGTCCACGCGCAGTGGGCGTAAGCCCACTGCGCACTCTTAAGCCCACTGCGCACTCTTCAGACCACTGCGCACTCTTAAGCCCGCAGCGAGCTTAAACGCTAGTAAAGAAGGAGATTTTTCATGGAACCACTCGTCGGACTGATCATGGGATCCGATTCCGATTGGCCCACCGTCAAGCCCGCAGCCGAAGTGCTCGCCGAGTTCGGCGTGCCCTTTGAGGTGGGCGTCGTCAGTGCGCACCGCACCCCAGAAAAGATGCTGGCTTATGCCAAGTCTGCCCACGAGCGCGGGCTCAAGGCCATCATCGCCTGTGCCGGTGGTGCGGCCCACCTGCCAGGCATGGTTGCCGCGGCCACGCCGCTGCCGGTCATCGGCATCCCGCGCGCGTTGAAGGATCTCGATGGTCTCGATTCACTGCTGTCCATCGTGCAGATGCCGGGTGGGGTGCCGGTGGCAACCGTATCCATCGGCGGTGCGAAGAATGCGGGCCTGCTTGCCGTGCGCATCCTCTCCGCGGGCGACCCAGCACTGGTGGAAAAGATGGCAGCCTACCAAGAGAACATGGCCGCCGAAGTAGAAAAGAAGGATGAGAACCTGCGTTCCCAGCTCCTCGGCGAATAAGACGCGGCTTTAACCGGGCAACTCGCTTGTCAGATCCGGGTAGGAGGCCTGGGCGCCGGAGCCCGTGACGGTAAAGGCCCCGACCCGCGCGGCGAAGCGCGCGGCATCCACCAGCGAATCGCCGTCCAACAAGCGGGCACACAGCGCGCCGGCGAAGGCATCGCCCGCGCCGGTCGTATCGACGGCGGTGACGCGTGGGGAGGGAACGTCGATAAGCTCGGCCCCCTCGGCCACAAGCGCCCCGCGCGCGCCCAGCGTGAGAACCACCGAGGCAAAGCCGGCCTCCCTTAAGCGCTGCGCTAGCTCCGCTGGCGCGCCCTGGCCGCTCAACCCCAGCTGCTCGAGGATGAGCCCGGCCTCGTGCTCATTGGCCAGCAGCGGGTCGGCGCGCAGGAGCGCTTCCTTTTCCACCTCGATGACCGGTGCGAGGTTGACCACGACCCGACCTTTGGCCAGCTCGATTGCCTTGGCAAAGCCCGCTGGCGGTATCTCACCTTGGAGCAAAATGAGCTCCGATGCGGTGATGGGGGAGGAGTGCGTGGTGACGAATGAATCGCTGACAAGCGCATTAGCACCCGGCACCACGATGATGGTGTTTTCACCCTGCTTATCTACGGTGATGACGGCTAAACCTGTTACCTCTTCGCTGGCCTCGACGTGCGTGAGGTCCACGCCGCTGGCCTGCAAGTAGTGCATCGCAGGCGCGGCATAAGCATCGCTGCCCACCGCGCCGACGAAGCTCACCTGCGCACCCAGCTGGGCAGCCGCGACCGCCTGGTTTGCTCCTTTGCCACCCGCGGTGATGGTTCCGCCGTGCCCCAAGAGGGTTTCGCCGGGCTGGGGGTGTCGCGCGGTGTGGACCACGAGGTCAGCGTTGATGGAACCGACTACGCACATGCTCATGCTGACCAGTATGCACGCTAAGCTAGCGGGCATGCAGTTTCCGCTTCTGGTGTTGGGCGCGCGCGTCGAGGGCGGCGAGCCTGGTCCGCTGCTACGTAGCCGGTTGGACCGAGCGGTGGTGTTGGCTCGCCTGTTGCCGGAGGAGCCAATCATCGTGACCGGCTTCGGGGAGGCGGAGCCGATGGCGCGCTACCTCATCGAGCGGGGCGTTAATCCGGAGCGGATTCTCCTCGAACCACTCGCTACCAGCACCAACGAGAACCTCGAGCGCGCCCATGCGCTGTGCCCGGAATACACCTATTTCCGCGTTGTGACCAATGACTTCCACGTGCTGCGCACCCGCATGTGGGCCGGGCACCTAGGGATTCGCGTTCACATGCACGGCGTGCGGACCCCGCGGAAAGACCGCTGGTGGAACTACCTGCGCGAGGTGGTGGCGACGCCGCATTCGCTGCTGCGCATTGTGTGGCGGCGGGTGGTGGCTAGGCGCCGAAGAACATGAGCACGATGGCAATCATCCAAATGACAAACCAGTGGCGCTTTTGCGGAGTGGTCGGGTTGGCCTTCTGCTGCAGCGACTTGAGGAAGTACCACGTTCCAGGCAAGGCGAAGCCGATGCCCATGGCTACATCGCCATCAGTAATTCCGGTGAAGCCTACGAGGACCGAAAACAGACTCAAAAGCCCTTTGAACAGGGAGAAGCTGTGGATCGTGCCGCCCGGTGAGTGCTGTTCAAGGGAATAGTCCTGCATCGGCGCCGGTGGGTAGGCGCGCTCAGGCTCAGCGAAAGGTTCAGCAGAAGGCTCCGCGGCCGGATCCGCGAAACGCTCTGCAGAAGGATTCGCAGAAGGCGCCGCGTAGGATTCGCGCGCGGGCTCCGCGAAGGGATTAGCCCCGCGGCCGTTGATTGGCTTGGCCGGCTCCTCGAAAGGGTTGGAGTCAAAGGGATTGCTCATGCGATTCACACTAGGCCACTAGTACACCGAACCCCGAATTAGAGCTTGGCCAGCGTCTTCCGGATGCCTTCTTTCAGCGTTGCCCGTGATTGCTTCATCGGATGCGCAATCGCCCGCAGGCCCATATATGCAATTTGGTCCGCTGCGCGGTTCAGCGGGTCACCCGCATGCCCCATCACCCGACGGATGGTCACCGCGCAGACTCCCTCCACGTCATTCCACGCTTGCTGGAAGCGCGAGCGCGAGCCGGAAGACAGCCCCCGCCACACCCCGCGCGAGCGCATCGCCTTCGAGCCCTTCTGCCGAATCTGTTCCACCGCTTCTAATGCAGCTACTGAGTCCGACTCGATGATCGCCTTGGTTGCACCGACCTTGAGCAGGTATTTCAGCGCCAAGGTGAGGGATTCGAGCTCGAGCTCATCGGTGCTGGCCGTCGTCTCGCGCGTGCGCAACCGGTAGTCGCCATTGCTGGCCACGAAACACATGGAGCCCTTGAACACCGTGTCCGAGGAAGCGTCCGTGGCGATGCGCACTGTGGCCCCCTCGGGCCAGGAGGAGGCCGTCGAGAAGTTCGGCCACCAGTGCGCCTTCGGTGTGTCCACCTTTACTACTTGCTTCTTGCGCGGGGCCTCGCCTTCCTTCTTGGCGCGGCGCGCGGTGATTCCGGCCTGCTTGCGCCGCACGGAGCTGGCGCTTTTCGACGCCCTATTCTCCTCCGCAAAACTCCCCGTCACGGCATAGCCACGCTTTTCCAGCGCGGCCCGCAACCCCGCCTGCCGGCGCCCGGTGACGATCCACCTGCGTCCTCGGAGCCCCTTGGTGGCCTTTTCGAATTCGCGGACGGCCACCTCAACGATGTCGCCCTTTTTAATCTGGCCCTTGCGCACGAAGCGCGTCTTCGTGGTGTTGACGGCGATGACCCAGCCGTCGACAGTTCCGTTTTCGGCGGAATCCCAGCGCTCATCCCACAGCGCAATAGCCACATGCACGGGTGCTGAGATCATGTCTTTGGTGATCTTGCGCGTGCCGTAGGTGCGCGATTGCGTGCCCGTCAGGGCGGAGAGCTCGAGTGGTTCCATCCCCTTTAGTAAACCATTTCACCGCTTCCCTGTAACGCTCGGGCGTCTAGTGCAACATACTCGGTGAGCCCATTAGCATTCTGGAGTTTTATTAGTGTCTGTTCTTACCTTGCCTGGTTCGCGTAAGCGGGAGTTCTCCCGCCTGTTTCGCGAGCATTACCCGGCGGTGCTGGCGTATCTGCGCCGCCGCGTCCCACCGAGCCACGCCGAAGAGCTGGCGGCCGACGTCTTCGAGCGGGCCTGGTCCGGCTTCGACTCCTTGCGCGGCACGCCGCTGCCGTGGCTCTATGGCATCGCCCGCAACGTGATGCGCGAGTTTTACCGCACCCGCCGGGAGACGGAGAACCTCGATGATCATGAGCTGGAATCCTACGCCGGCTATGACGCCGTCGATGCCAACCTCGACATCACTCGCGCGCTGATGCAGCTTCCGCACGCGGAGCGCGAGATTCTCACGCTCCACGCCTGGGAGGGACTCGACCACCCCGATATCGCCGAGGTCCTCGGCATTTCCCGCAATAACGTGCGCGTTCGCCTGCACCGCGCGCGTACCCACCTTTCCGAACTCACAGGAGAAACCGATGCCTAGCTCTCTCGATATGCTCCGCGCCGCCAACCCCGTTCCTGACACAGCGCTTGACGACGCCTCCCTCGCCCGCTCCGAAGAGACCCTCGCAAAGATAACGAAGGGCCGGCCCACGTGGACAATAGCGGCGGCTTCCGTCGCGGTGCTTGCGCTCATCGGTGGTGCCTTCCCGCTGCTCAATAATTCGGAACCCGTGGCCTCGGCTGCGGAGATTCTGACGCAAGCCGGCGAAGCTGCGGCCACCCAGCCCGATGCCGTGGATAAAGGCGTGACCGCGAAGGAATACATGAAGCGCGTCGATACCCTCGGCGATGCCACCGCGATCACCGAATATGCGGTGGATGCCGGCGGTGCCGTGGAGGTCTCCTCGCAGGGAGAGGTCCCGGGCTTTGATCCGCAGCCCTCCATCAACCCAGAAGACCTCGTCGTTGCGACCGATCGCGCTGGGTTGGAGAAGCTGGCGGATTCCTTCCCGAACCACGCCCTCGGAGCGCTGGAGCTGCTGCTCCAGCCCGGACTAAGTAGCGAGCAACAGAAGATTGCTTATGACATGCTGGCGGATGCGGAAGGCAATGAGGTCGGCACTGTTGAGGGCGAAGGCGAGGACCAGCTGGTCACCGTGATTCGCGATTCTGACCGCGTCTCCTTCTCCGTCTTGCCTGCGACCGGCCAACTGGTGCGCGTGGTCGGCCTCGTAGGCCCGGACGTGGAAACCACCATCGATGCCACCGCGATCTTGGACTGCGTCTCCGTCACAGGCCTGGAGGGCCCGGACCGCATCTCGCTAGCGTGCGCTGACAATAATTACCTGGTCAACGAATTGGACTGGCAGCGCTGGGGGGCCGACTCCGCAGAGGCAGAGGGCGTGGCGATTGAGAACGACTGCGACCCCAATTGCGCGGAAGGCACATTCAATGAGGATCGCGTCAAGGTGGTCGTCGACAAGCGCGTGGCGTGCGGCTATCATGCCGAGGTCTACTCTCGCGTGCGCGTGCAGTACCCGGATGGGCGCGAGGAAGAGCAGCAGATTGGCTGCGCGCCCTAGGTAAGTTGGCGCAGGGCGAACTGGCCGTACATCTCTCCTAAAGCCTCGGCGGTGTAATCACCGTCGGGGCTAAACCATTGGGCCACACCGATGCCCATATCGATGAGCGCCCAGCAGGCGATTTTGAGGTTCTCCGCATGGAAGTCACCCTCGTTGACCACGGCCATCCAGCGCGCGACATAGTCACGGCGCAGCTGCAGGACGACGGACTTGTGGGGCTCTTCGAGGTTAGTGAGCTCGTTGTTGACCACGCGGACGCGCCGAGCATGGGTGGCATGGTAGATGACATGGGCTTTCATGGTGGCGACGAGCTTGTCGCGGGGATCGCTGAGCCCGGCGAGGCAGGCGGCGTTGGCGCGGAGGAGATCCTCCATGGCGGTGATGGTGACTTCAGCGAGGAGCTCCTGTTTGGAGGAGTAGTGGTTGTACAGGCTGGAGGCGCGCATGCCGACGGCCTTGGCGATGTCCTCCATGCCGGTGGCGTGGTAGCCGCGCTGGTCAAAGAGGTCGAGTGCGGCGGCGGCGATTTGGTCGCGGCGTCTCTGGTTGGCCATGGTGGGCGTCCTCCTCAATGAGCTAATGGTGGTTAGTGTACCTGCGATGTGGGGTGTGGGGGACGGTTGGGGGCTGGTTTGTCTGGTGACTGTCCTTGCGTGGTCATGCCGCGTTGTGTGTGGTCGTGTCACGTTATGTGTGAGGCACTTGACAGTCAATGGAGAGTCAGGTCACAATTAGGGCTAATAGCCATTCGTATTGCCTGTTTATTGGAGAACTCACCATGTCTCACAACCTCTTTGAGTCCACCACTGATTTCTTGGGTGTTTTTGACAGCCTCTCTGAGTCCGATGCTGCGGGGTGGAAGCGTGCAGCGCAGTTTCGTGAGTACTCCGCCCCGGTGATCAACCAGCACTGGCAGGCTGCGGAGTACCCACTGGACTTGGTTCAGCGCTTGGGCGACTTGGACGTGATGACGGATGGCCTGGCGGTGGAAGGCCATGAACAGATGTCCACGCTTGGTGCTGGCCTGGCACTCATGGAGGTCACGCGCGCGGATGCCTCGATGGGCACGGTGATTGCGGTGCAGGCTGGGCTGGCCATGCGCTCAATTTCGATGTTGGGTTCTCCGGAACAGCAGGCCTTGTATTTGCCGCAGATGGCTTCGTGCTCTTTGCTTGGTGCCTTCGGGCTGACGGAACCGGCTCACGGTTCGGACTCAATTGCTTTGGAGACCACCGCGGTGCGCGACGGCGATGAATGGGTGCTTAATGGCGAGAAGAAGTGGATCGGCAACGGCGCTTCCGGCGGAATCACGATCATTTATGCGCGCATGGAGGATGGCAATGTTGGCGGTTTCATCGTCCCGCAGGAGGCTCCTGGCTATTCGGCTTCGGTGATTGAGGGCAAGCTGTCCCTGCGCGCTATCCATCAGGCACACATTACGTTGACTGATTGCCGAATCCCCGCAGCTAATCAGCTCCCGGGTTGCCGCAGCTTCAAGGATGTGTCTCGCGTTCTTACCGCTACCCGCATTGGTGTGTCCTGGATGGCGCTGGGCTCGGCGGTGGCCTGCTACGAGATTGCCCGCTCATATGTGCTGGAGCGCGTGCAGTTTGGTCGCGAGCTGGCGAAAGCGCAGATTATTCAGCAGCGCTTGGCCAATATGGTGCTTGACTTGAGCCAAATGATGCTGACCTGCCGTGAGGTCTCTTTGCGCGAAACTGCGGGGACCTTGGCCCCGGAGCAGGCCTCGGCGGCGAAGCTCCACAACACCCGCGCTGCTCGTCGAATTGCCGCTGATGCCCGCGACATGCTCGGCGGTGTGGGCATCCTGCTGGAAAACGACATCGCGCGTCACTTCGCTGACGTCGAGGCCATGCACACCTACGAGGGAACCGATACCGTGCAGTCCCTGATTATGGGCAAGAAGATTACCGGTTTCTCGGCCTACAAGTAGCGTTTCGAAGTGGCCCCATATTCCACCGTGCCCATCTTTTCCCACTATCGCGGTCATTCTAGGTTCGAGTCCTGGTGGGGAGGCCTCTGTTGGAACCGTCGTGAGCGGTCGAAGATGGTTCTGCTCAGAAGGCATTAGTGAGAAGGTTTGTTTGGGGGCAAACGAACCTTCTTTGTGCTGTTAGAAGGTTTACTTGGGTGCAAACGGGCCTTTTGACTAGAGACTTCTGAGTGAAGCCTTGTGAGTGGAACCTTGTGGATTACTTTGTTGAAGGATCAGCCAATTCGATGGATGAGTTGTAGTTATCCACAGACGGGGAATCGACCGTAGCTTTTGAGGGCTGGAAGCCATGATGATGGAAGCATGATTGACGATTCACACCTCATTTACCTACGACCCCTTTCGAACAACCACCCTGTGTGGAAACAACTTGCTTCAGGTGAACTTATTCGCCTCACCTCGCGTTACGCGATAAACAGCGAGTACTATTCAGCTCTTCCTTACTACCAACGCCATCTCTTTGACATCGTTGCCTTCGGGCGTAGCGCTCATCGGTCAGTTCTCGTGGAAAGATCTGCGGCCAAACTGTTGGGCTTGTGGACGCTGTCGTCTCGGGACGCACAGGTTGTTCTAGCACGGCAATCCAAAACAGTCCCGCCGCGACGGCAATGGGATAGCAAGGTGATGTACCGAAAAATGTGGCTGCCAACCTCAGACATTATGGAGCGCTTCGGGCTTCGGTGCACGTCGGTTGCGCGCACCTGCATCGACGTCGCACGGCTTGCGACGTTTGAGGAAGGGCTGATGGCTGTCGACTCCGCTTTGCGCAAACGACTCGTTAGCATTGACGATTTACGGTCAATGATCACGGCAATGGGCCGTGTAAAAGGTGCTGCTCAGGCTAGGAAAGTGGTTATGCATGCTACCGCCCTCGCCGAATCTCCCTATGAGTCCTATGCGCGCGGCATGTTAATTGTGGAAGGTCTGGGAAAGAATCTCGTGGTTCAGCCAGAGCTTCAGGGTGGGTATCGGCCGGACTTGCTTCTCAACGGCAAAGTCATCATGGAAATAGACGGCGCTGTGAAGTACGACGGAGCGACCTACGGAAAATCTACCGAAGCGGTGATACGGGCTGAGCGGCAAAGAGAGAAATACCTTCAGAATCTCGGATACATCGTGCTGCGCTATTCACCACGGGATCTTCTCCAGAACCGAGAACAGGTTCTTAACGAGGTGCGCGGTGCGTTAAACACCGTGCAACCTCGTTCAGCCTAGCGAGCCTCCTTGTCAGCACGAGGGCGCTGCCAGATGGTTTCATTCAGAAGGCATTAGTGAAAAGGTTTGTTTGGGGGCAAACGAACCGTTTGTAAACGCCTAGATGGTTTACTTGGGGGGGGGGGGGGGG
>NZ_KV818450.1:177083-325867 GCF_001814945.1 Corynebacterium sp. HMSC066C02
GGGGGGGGGGGGGGGGGGGGGGGGGGGGGGGGAATGCGACCGGGGAAGCCCAACGCATGTGGGCCTCGAGCATTCGCGTTTTAGCGCTTCAGCCCCGCGATCATGGTCTTCAAGTTGCTGCGCAGGAAATCCTCGTAGGTTCCCGCGACCGTGCCCGGCTTGCCGAGCTCATCGGAGTGCAGTGGCTCGTCGAAGATCGGAATCCCGGCCTCCTTCGAGACGGTCTTCATGGGGCGCGTATCCACGTTCGACTCCACGAACAGGTGCTTCGGGCGCTTGTCCTTCAGCTGGCGCACGAGGTGTCCGATCTGCGCGGGGGAGCCGTTTTCATCCGTGTCGATCTGCCAGATATACAGCTGCTCCATGCCGTAGGTGTCGACCATGTATTGGAAGGCATGTTCACTGGCCACGAGCACACGATCCTCCTTCGGCAGCGCACCGATCTGCTCGCGGTAGTCGGCGTCGATGCTCTCCAGCATGGCCTTGTACTCCGCCCCCTTCTCCTCGATGTGCTCGGCACGCTCGGGCAGGGCCTCGGCCAGCGCCGCGGTCACGTTCTCGGCCATCGCGATGCCGACGGTCGGGTCCAGGAAGGCGTGCGGGTTGATCTCCTGATTGCCCTTTTCGTCCTTGAGGTACTTCGGTTCCACGCCCTTGGTGGCCTCGACCATCTGGGAATCGTCCAGGCCCGCGGTGTTTTTCAGTTTCGCGAGCCAGCCGTGCTCACCGCCCTCGAGGTTCAGCCCGTTGTAGAACAGCAGGTCGGCGTCGCTCGTCGCATCCAGGTCCGCGGGCAGGGGGTCGTAGTCGTGCGGGTCCGTGCCGGTCGGCACGAGGTTATGGACGTCCACCGCCTCGCCGCCGATCTCCTCCACCAGGTCCGCCAGCAGCGTGAAGGTGGTGACGACGTTCAGCTGCTCACCGTCTGCCTTCTCCTCCGTCGAGAAGGTCACGGCCCCGAACACGAGGGCACCGCCCACCAGGAGGGCCAACAGCGCGGCCAGTGGCTTATTGCCCAGCGAGCGAGCAATCAGTCCCTTGCCTGGCGCGAAGAGGAAAGCCAGCAGGAACAGCGCGCTGGCGGTCAGCACGATCGTCACGCCGGAGGACACGTTGTAGCTATAGCTCAGGAACAGCCCCACTACGGAGCTGAGCGCCGAGATCGCCACTGAAAGCCCGATCATCACTCCCAGCCGGTTCGTCAGCAGGTACGCCGCCGACGCCGGAGTAATCAGCAGGGAGACCACCAGGATCACGCCCACCGTCTGCAGGGAAATGACCGTCACCAGCGTGAGCACCACCATCAGCCCGTAGTGGATTGCCCGCACGGGCACGCCAGCCGACTGCGCCATGACGGGGTCGAAGGTGCTGAGCTTGAGCTCCTTGTAAAAGACCAGCGTGAGAATCAGCACGGCAGCGGCAATACCGATCGAGAGGTTGCGGTCGGCGTCCTGAACGGTCAGGACGTTGCCGAAGAGGATCTCCGTCAGATCCGTCGCCGTCTGCGCTTTCGCCATGAGCAGCACGCCGATCGCGAAGAAGGCGGAAAAGACGATGCCGATCGCCGAATCGTTCTTCACAGTGGAGCGTTCGCTGATCAGCCCGATCGCCAGTGTGGCGAGTAGACCCGCGACCACCGCCCCGAGGAAGAGGTTCGTGCCGAGCAGGTAGGAGGCCGCGACCCCCGGTAGTACGGCGTGCGAGATGGCGTCGCCGATCAGGGCCATGCCGCGCAGCACGATGAAGCTGCCGACGATGCCGCAGGCCACGCCCACGATCACCGAGGTGATCAGCGCATTTTGCAGGTAGCCGTGGCTGAGTAGTGAGTCGAGGAACTCCGCGATCATGCTGTCTCCTCCTGGAGGGCTGCCTGCCGTGGCGTGGGGTGGGCTGGTGCTGACGGCTCGCGGATGACGAGCGCGCCGAAGGCCTTCTGCAGCACGTCGGGGACGAAGACCTCCTCGGTGGGACCCGCCGCGACGAGCTCGCCGTTGAGGACGATGAGGTCGTTGTAGTAGCCGCGCACCGTGTTCATGTCGTGGTGCACGACGACGACGTGCTTGCCCGCGTCCGCCATCTGCCGCAGCAGGGTCACGATCGTCTTCTCGCTGGGGACGTCGATGCCGACGAAGGGCTCGTCCAGGAAGATGTACTCCGCGTCCTGGACGATGGCGCGGGCAAAGAGGACGCGCTGGAACTGTCCGCCCGAGAGTTCGCTGATGTGGCGGTGGCGAAAGTCCCACATGTCGACGTCCTTGAGAGCCTGGGTGGCTGCTTCGCGTTCGGCCTTGCCGGGGCGGTGGAAAAGACCCAGGCGCGGGTAAGTGCCCATCAGGACGGTGTCGAAGACGCTGGTGGGGAAGTTGCGGTCGAGGTCAGAGCGCTGCTCGATATAAGCGATCGCGCGGCGCTGCTCGGCGGGGGCCTTGCCGTCGAGGGTGACGGGGTAGCCGGCAGGGGCGCCGGTGGGGCCTGTGCCGTGGACGTTGTGTTTGTCCAGGATCTGGAGCATCGCCTTCATGAGGGTGGATTTGCCTGAGCCGTTGGGGCCGATGATGCCGTGCATGCCGGGGGAGTCGAGGGTGAAGCTGATGTTCCGAATCGCGGTGTTCGCGCCGTAGCTCACGCTCAAGTTCTGGACGCTAATACTCATGGCAGCCAAGAATAGTGTTCAGTTCAATGAATCACCAAATTCAATGTATTGAACTTTGGGGTGGGGTGGTGTTGGGGGGTAACGGGCAAGTAAACCATGTGACTAATGCCTTTTAAGTGGAACCATGTGCAAGTTTGAGCTGTACACAGAATGACCAGCTCAAACTTGCAAGTGACCAGCTTAAACCTGCCTGTCAATTGCCGGTCCAGGTCGCAACGAACAAGGAGAAACCCCACTCCGAAAAAGGGAGCGGGGTTGGGAAATAGAAGCGGCCGGGGCTAGTTGTTGAGGGGCTTGCGGGTTGCGGCCATGTGTTTGGCGCGCTCCACGTTGGCTGGGAGGAGGACCAGCGGTACGTCGAATTCCACTTCGCGCTCACAGAACTCGGTGAAGCTCAGCGAAGCCGAGGCGGAGTTGGAGGAAGTAGGGGCGGTATACATCTCGGCGAGCTTGGCCACGATAACGTGGTCGTTCTCGGTGGTGCCCTCGATGGGCCAGTCATGGTCCAAGGCGGGGGAGCCGGAGTACATCTCGATAGAAGCGTCTGCAGGCGGGGTGTAGGAGGCAGCCAGGTCCGCGGCCTCGAGCAAAGCGTGAGCGAGGACGTGGTCGAAGGACATGAGCACGACGTCATCCGAAGCCAAGAAACCAGCCTTCTGTGCCTCGAAAGCAGAAGAGAAGTTGCGCGCCGAGGCGATGAAGTCGAAGGCCTTCTGGTGATAGTCTTCGACACCGGCCGCCTTGAGGCGCTCCAGCGAGGAGATTGTGCCCGTCCAGCCTGGGTAGAGACCCACCGTGCGCTCCGGGAAACCGAGGCGCGCATCGGCATGAGCAACAATGCGGTCGCAGGACAGCGCAGTTTCAAAGCCGCCACCCAAGGCAACACCCCGCACAGCCGCTACCACGGGAACCGGGGCGAACTTGAGCGCACGCAGGGTCTTGGAGCCATCCGAAATCAATGATTCGACGCGCGAAGCGGAACCCGATTCACCCGCAGCCGCAATGGAAGCGAGGTCCGCCCCCGCGCAGAAGACCGGCTTGTCGTTAGCAATGACCAGAGCGACAAGGTTGGAAGAGGACACAGCGTCGAGGGCCGCGCGAATAACTGAAAGGGCCGGGGTTGGCATGGAGTTCATCGGTGTGTGCAGGTCGATGATGCCAATGCGCCCAGCCGACGTGGACACCGCGTGGACCGCGCCCGCCTCCAGAGAAACGATGGTCTCAGTATCAAGAGAGGCCAGCGTTACGACGCCCTCGCGCGGCGCGAGCTCCTGACGAGAACCCGTCGAGGACAGCACTGAGCCCTCGCCATAAAAGCCACCCGCCTGAGCAGCAGCGGAGACCAATTCAGGAACGTCTGCACCATAAGCGGAGGCGACGTGGTCGATACCGATGGCGTCGGCAAGCGCGAAGATGCCCTTCTTCCAACCGAAGCCCAAGGTCAGGCCATCGTCGATGAGGCCCACGTGGTCCGCGATGGAGGGAGCTACCTCGCAGCAGTAGGCCAGCGTGTCGAGGAAGACCGCGCGGGCAAAACGGCCGCCGGGGGAGTCGGTGTTCATGACCTCGCGCGGATCCTTGAGGCCCACGACAGGATCGGACAACGTTGAGCGGGGGACGTATTCGTAGGAAGCGTTGATGACCTCGTCACGGCCGCGATAGAAGCCACCCTCACCAGTGCGGCCGGTCAGCCCCCGAGAAACGAGACCTTCGATGAAGGAGTCATTACCAAGGGGGACGTCAAGCAGCGGATCACCTGCCGGCAAGGCCGTCTCCAACGACGTCCAAATGGGCTTGACTAGCTGGAGACCGATGTAGTCGAGCAGCCCGAAAATACCGGTGCGGGGGATGCCGAAGGCGCGGCCGAAGGCAGCGTCCGCAAGCTCGTAGCTCACGTCGAACTCGCGGGCGCGGGCCACGCCGGCGGCCATCCAGTAACAGCCCACGCGGTTGGCAATGAAGCCCGGCGTATCGCGGCACTCAAGCGCAATCTTGCCCAGGGTTTGCTCGATGGTCGTTCGCAGAGCAGCCTCCGTGGAGCCGGAAGCGATGAGCTCTACCAGGCGCATGACCTTCGGTGGGTTGAAGAAGTGCGTGATGGCGAACTTGTCGCGGCGGGTCTCCGGCACGCCCTCCAGGAGCGAAGCCAGTGGCAGGGTAGAGGTATTCGAGCTCAACAGAGCGTCCGCAGACAAATAAGGCTCAATGGCCTGATAGAGCGAATGCTTGGCGCCGAGGTCCTCGAAGATGGCCTCGATGATCCACTCGCGGTCCTCCAGCAGGGCGTAGTCATCGCTGGCGCGCACGCGCTCGGCAAATTCCGGCAGGTGGAAACCCTTGCGCTTGAGCTGGATCTCGACGCCCCTCTGGGCGCCCTCCGCGTCCTGGTCCAGCAGCACGACGTCCATGCCTGCCGACGCACACAGTGCCGCAATGCCAGAACCCATGGAACCTGCGCCGATGACGGCTACCTTGGTGATGCTCATTTACTTCGCTCCATTCTCAATAATCATGGCGATTCCTTGACCGCCGCCGATGCACATGGTGACCAGGCCATAGCGCTTGCCCTCGCGGCGAAGCGCATAAGCTAGCTTGGTCAGCAGGATGACGCCCGTCGCGCCAACCGGGTGACCGTGCGCGACGGCACCGCCATAGATATTCGTCTTGGCCGGGTCGAAGCCCAGCTGGTCCTGCACGGCGATGGCCTGGGCGGCGAAGGCCTCGTTTGATTCGATGAGGTCAATATCCTGCAACTCCAGGCCGGCCTTCTCAAGCGCCTTCGGCACTGCAGCCGCCGGACCGATGCCCATGCGCGTCGGGTCCACGCCCGCGATGGACCAGGACACAATCTTCGCCAGCGGGTCTAGGCCACGCTTGGTCACCTCCTCTGCGGTGGCCAGCACGGCGGCCGCAGCGCCATCGTTGATGCCGGAGGCGTTGCCGGCGGTGACGGTTCCATCTTTAACGAAGACCGGCTTGAGCTTTGCCAGCTTCTCGACGCTCGTCTCCCGCACGCTCTCATCAAAGTCCAGCTCGCCGACCGGGACGATTTCCTCGGTATGCACGTCCTCCGCGCGGGCCTTCGCGGCACGCTCCTGGGACTCGGCGGCGAATTCGTCCTGGCGTTCGCGGGAGATGTTGTTATCCGCAGCGACGTTTTCTGCGGTGACACCCATGTGGCCGGTGCCGAAGGGGCAGGAGAGTGCGCCGGTGAGCCAGTCGTAGAGTTTGCCATCCCCCATGCGCTTGCCAAAGCGCGCTCCTTCGACGGAGTAGGGCGCGTTACTCATGGATTCTGCGCCGACGGCTAACGCTAGAGAGCCGTCGCCAGACTGCAGGAGTTGGGCCGCACTGATGACTGCTTGGACACCGGAGCCGCAGAGGCGGTTGACGCCCATGGCAGTGGAGGAGTCTGGCAACCCTACGTTCCGGGCAATCGCGCGGGAGAGATAGAGGTCCTTCGGCACAACGGGCATGACGTTGGAGGCCACGGCGGTGTCGAGGTCTGCTCCTGAAAGCCCCGAACGCTCAATAGCCGTTTCGGCCGCAAGGGAGCCAAGTTCGGTCAGGGAAAGTCGAGCGAGGCTGCCGCCGAATTTGCCGATAGGCAGGCGTGCAGCCCCGGCGATGTAAATGTCCTGGGGCATGAATTCCTCCATAGATTTATGCGAATGGCCATTAGTTAACTTGTATCCTAGGTCACTTTCTATTGCCGTGCAATGAAATCAGGCGAGGGGTGTGGGGGTGGCTGCACTTTTGGCGTGGGTGTAACGTGCGCCACCCCCGCGCTGTTTACAGATTGTTCAACAACCCTTATGCTTTCACCAACGTTTAATGCGACCTTCGTCACGAAAGGTGCCCAACAATGAGTTCGGAACCCACCAATCCCTCCGCTTCCCAGGAAGCCGCCCAGAACGCGCCGCAAGAAGCGCAGGCTCCCAAGGGTATCGGCGCCATGGCCGGCGCCATGTTCCTCATGGCCACCTCCGCCATCGGCCCGGGCTTTTTGACCCAAACCTCCGTCTTTACCGTGCAGATGGGCGCGGCCTTTGCCTTCGCCATTGCGTTGTCGATCATCGTCGACATCGCCATCCAGCTGAACGTGTGGCGCGTGCTTGCCATCTCCGGCATGCGTGCCAACGAGCTGGGTAATACTGTTCTGCCTGGCCTTGGATGGTTCCTCGCGGTCCTAGTCTTCATCGGTGGCATGGTCTTTAATATCGGTAACATCGCCGGCTCGGGCCTGGGCCTGAACGCTATGATCGGCATTGATGCGCGCATCGGCGGCCTTATCGCCTCCGCTATCGCCATCTTCATCTTCTTGTCCAAGCGGGCGGGCGTCGCGCTCGACCGCATCGTCGCCGCGCTGGGCGCCATCATGATTCTGCTCATGCTCTACGTGGCGATTGTTTCCCAGCCGCCGGTGGGCGAGGCCCTGAAGAATACCGTCATGCCGGAGAGCGTCGATTTCTTCGTCATCACCACCCTCATCGGTGGCACCGTGGGCGGCTACATCACCTTCGCCGGCGCGCACCGCCTCATCGACTCCGGCCTGTCCGGACCGGAAAACGTCAACGCGATTACCAAGACCTCCGTGCTCGGCATCATCGTCACCGGCATTATGCGCGTGCTACTCTTCCTCGCGGTCCTCGGCGTCGTGTCGACCGGCGTTGCGCTCTCTGAAGACAACACGGCTGCCGATGCCTTCCGTCACGCAGCCGGCGAATTTGGTCTCCGCGCCTTCGGCGTTGTGCTCTTCGCTGCCGGCTTGTCCTCCGTTATCGGCGCGTCCTACACCTCGATCACCTTCGTGACCACCCAGAAGGTCAGCCCGCGCACCCGCAATTTCCTCACCGTAGGCTTCATCGTTGTCTGCGCCATTCTCTTCGGCATTCTCAACTCCGCGCCGCAGAAACTCCTCATTTTCGCGGGTGCCTTCAACGGCATCATCCTGCCCATCGCTTTCGCTATGGTGATGTGGGTCGCGTTCAAACGCCACGACCTTACCCACGGTGTTAAGCAGCCGATGTGGCTGCTTATCGCCGGTGTGCTGGCACTCGCGTTGGAAATCTTCATCGGCATCAAGTCCATCTCCGGAATCGTTAACCTATGGGCATGATGCAGACTCCCGCAGAAGTGCGCGCCTTCGCCCGCGCACACGACATGACCACCACCGCCGGCCACGCCCGCGGCTTCATGCAAGCCAACCTCATTGCGCTGCCGCGCGAGTACGCCTTCGACTTCCTCCTCTTTGCGCAGCGCAATCCCAAGCCATGCCCCATCGTGGGCGTGCTGGAGGCGGGGCAGTTCACCTCCGACCTCATCCCGGGCGGGGACATCCGCACCGACATTCCCGCCTATAACATCTACGAGGACGGCCAGCTCACGCAGACGCTTGGCGACGCTTCCCCCTTCTACTCCGAAGACATCGTCTCCTTCCTCATCGGTTGTTCCTTTACCTTTGAGAACGCCCTTCTGGAGAACGGCATCTCCATTGCGCACATCGACCAAGGTCGCAACGTACCGATGTATCGCACGACGATTCCCTGCACCCCGGCGGGTGCCTTCTCGGGGCCGATGGTGGTCTCCATGCGCCCCATTCCTGCGAGCCAGGTGTCCGATGCCGTCCGCATCACCTCCCGCTATCCAGGCGTCCACGGCGCCCCGGTTCACGTGGGCGACCCGGCCGCCATCGGCATCGAAGACCTATCGCAGCCCGATTTCGGCGAAGCCGTCGACATTCCTGAGGGCACAATCCCGGTCTTCTGGGCGTGCGGCGTGACTCCGCAGGCCATCGTGATGAACTCGCGGCCTAGCCTGGCCATCACGCACGCCCCAGGCAAGATGCTCGTCACCGACATCCCGGACCGCGACTTCCTCATCCCCTGAGCCCCCAGTTCGGTGGCGTTTCCTCTAGCTCTCATGACGCCGATACATGGTTCTACTCAGATGGTTCTGGTCAGAAGGTTTGTTTGGGGGCAAACAAACCTTCTGTGAATGCGTACATGGTTCACTTGGGGGTAAACGAACCTTTTGACCCGAACCATCTCACTAGAACCATGTGGGCCGAGCAGTTTCGCGCGGGTGGAACCGGCTAACAGGAGCGTAGAGGACTCGGAGACTAAAGGACCCGAAGAATCGATTCCATCGCGCGCATCAAGTCCGCGCGGCAGGCATCGGCGGCGGCCTCACGCTCGCCTTGCGCGATGAGATGGGCTAAGTCGATGTTGGCCTGCACGTGGTTATCGTGAATCTGCGGGTAGCGCTCCAATGTCAGCAAGAAGGTGAGTCGCATGCGCGCTAGGAGATGAGACATTGAGCGGTCCAGCGTCGGTGAGCCCAGACCAGCGACTAACCTCTTGTGGAAGCGCTGGTTGATGAGGGGGCGGGGAGCGCCGTCTTGCACGGCGGATTCGGTCAGCCGCACCAGCTCGCCTGGGTCTTCGAAGGTGGCATAGCGCGCCGCGGCCGGCTCGATCGCGGCGCGGGCTAAATAAAGATCGCGCACGAAATCGGTATCCGGGGTAGCGATGAACACGCCCCTGTGCGGGATGCGCTCTACGATGCGCTCGGAAGCGAGCATGGCGAAGGACTCCCGCAGCGTGTTGCGGGAGCATTCGAAGCGCTCGGCCGCGCGGACCTCGCTGAGCTGTTGCCCAGGCATGTACTCGCCCTCAGAGATGGCGGCGCGGAGCGCGGAGGCGACGGAATCTGCAAGCATGCGACTTACAGTAGCCCGCCGCTTAAGAAATCGTGGCGATTACCGCGCCCGGTTCCAGTCTCGAGCCTTCCGTTGCCACCCGGCTTAGCTTGCCCGCAGACGGAGCCTTGACCGCAGATTCCATCTTCATTGCCTCGATCGTGGCGATAGCCTGGCCTTCTTCGACAGTCTCGCCGTCTTCTACGTTCCATGCCACGAGGTTGGCCTCGTAGGGGCAGGTCACCTCGTTGCCGCTGCCGCTGGCTCCAGACGCCGCGCTTGCCGACGCCCCCTTCACCGGCCCCTGCGACAACATCTCCGTGGGGAAGCCCACGCTGACCAGCTTGCCGTCGATTTCCAGCGCCACGCGGGTGCGCTGCGCGTAGATGGCCTCGACAGGAACGGTAGTACTCGTGGCCTCCGCGGAGGGGCGGTAGTTGTGGTCGAGCCAGTCGGTGTAGATGCCGGCCGCGGCATCGGCGTCGCCATGGTCCACGAGGACCTGGGAGGAGACCATATCGCGGTGGAAGGGCAGCACGGTGCGAACACCTTCGATATCGAATTCCTGAAGGGCCTGCTGCGCGCGTTTCAGCGCGATCTCGCGGGTTGGGCCCCAGACCAGGAGCTTGGCCACGAGCGAGTCATAGTAGGGCGGCACGATGGATCCGGAGCGCACACCCGAATCGACGCGGATGCCAGGACCGGTCGGCGGCTCAAAGCGCACGATGGTGCCGGGGCAGGGAGCGAAGCCGTTGAGGATGTCTTCGGCGTTGATGCGGAACTCGAAGGCGTGGCCGTCCATTTCAGGGTCTGAAGCATGAGCTTCAGACGCATGCGCTTCAGACGCATCGGACGAAGATGAGGAATCGGACGCGCCGGACACGAAGGAGAGAGGCTCGCCAGAGGCGATGCGGAACTGCTCGGCGATGATGTCCACGCCCGTGACCATCTCGGTCACTGGGTGCTCCACCTGCACGCGGGTATTGACCTCGAGGAAGGAGATCGTGCCATCCTCGGAGACGATGTACTCGACGGTGCCTGCACCGGTGTAGCCCACCTTCGCGCAGATGGCGCGGGCACCCTCGTGGATGCCGGTGCGCTGCTCGTCGGAAAGCGCGGGCGCCGGGGCCTCCTCGATGAGTTTTTGGAAGCGGCGCTGCGTGGAGCAATCGCGGGTGCCCAGCACGGCGACGTTGTCGTGCGTATCGGCCAGAATCTGGGCCTCCACGTGGCGCGGGTGGGTCAGGAATTTCTCCACGTAGCACTCCGCGCGTCCGAAGGCCTCCTTGGCTTCGCGGCCTGCCGAGTTGAAGGCAGCCTCGATGTCCTCGAGGTTTTCCACCACCTTGAGGCCGCGTCCGCCGCCGCCGTATGCAGCCTTGATGGCGATGGGCAGGCCGTGCTCCTCAGCGAAGGCGCGGGCCTCCTGCCAGTCATCGATGGGATCGGAGGTACCTGGTGCCAGTGGGGCGCCGACCTCCTCAGCCACGCGACGCGCAGCAATCTTGTCACCGAGCAGCTCGATGGACTCCGGCGAGGGACCAATCCACGTCAAGCCGGCTTCGGCCACGGTGCGGGCAAAGTCGGCGTTCTCCGAGAGGAAGCCATAACCGGGGTGGATGGCGTCAGCGCCGGCGCGCACGGCGATATCGAGGAGAGCCGGGATGTTCATGTAGGTATCCGCCGCGGAGTTGCCGGGAAGCGCATAGGCTTCGTCGGCCACCTGAGTGTGCAGTGCGCCAGCATCGGCTTCGGAATAAATGGCGATGGAGCGGATGCCCAGGTCACGCGCGGTTCGGGCAATACGGACGGCAATCTCGCCGCGGTTAGCAATAAGGACTGCAGAGATCATGGGTGGGTGTTCCTTTACTAGTGTTTAAGCGAGTTCAAAGCGGACCGTCGCCCCCGGCGGGAGCTGCGCGGCGATATCAATATCTTCTTCGAGGACTGTGGCGATGACCGGGTAGCCACCGGTCACGGCGTGATCGCGGAGGAAAATCACGGGCTCACCGCTCGGCGGAACCTGGACGGAGCCGGCGACCATACCCTCCGAGGGCAGCTCGCCCTCCCGGGCGCGGCTCAACGCCACGGAGCCCTCCGGGCCGACCAGGCGCACGCCCACGCGGTTGGACTGTGCAGTAACGGTCCACTCGGTGGCCAGGAACGCCTCCAGACTTTCGGGCGTAAACCAGTCATCGCGCGGGCCGAGCACGCAGCGCAGCACACCCTCGGTCTGTCCGTGCGCGCCTTCGCGAACGCGCATCGGGTTGCTCAGCTGCGCATCCGTCATTGCGGTGGAGCGGGGGAGGACACCGATGACATCGCCCAGCCGTACCGGTGTAGGCCCCAGCCCGGAGAGCACGTCGGTGGAGGCTGAGCCCAGCTCCGCATCCGCCACGATGCCACCGCGGATGGCGATGTAGCTGCGCAGGCCCACCGTCGCGGGATCCACGGTGACCGTTGAGCCGGCGGTGACGAGCACTGGGCGCGCGAGGTGTACCGGCATATCGTCGAGAAGCACGCGGGATTGGGCGCCGGTGACGCACACGACGGCGTCGGTCAGCGCGCGCAGGCGAATGCCGCCGATATTCTCTAGTACGGTGGCGCCGCGCGGGTTGCCCACCGCGACGTTGGCCGTGGCGGCCGCAGCCAAGTCAGCAGCACCCGAGGGCGTGACGCCCAAGTTGCCGCGGCCGGGGCGGCCCTGATCCTGATAAAGCGTCAGCAGGCCAGCATCGAGGACCTCCAAGCGCGGCAAGCGCGCCGGGGTGCGGCGGCCAAAAGGCGTGGTGGACACCACGTCCGGCAGCGAGCTCACCGCGCGATAGCGCACGCGGTCACCGGGCTGGACCAGTGCCGGCGGGTGGGCATCAGATTCCCACATCGGAGTTGAAGTAGTGCCCAACAGCTGCCAGCCGCCCGGGGAGACGCGCGGGTAGACAGCGGAGAAACCGCCGGCAATACCGACGGCACCAGCCGGCACCGCAGTGCGCGGGGTGGCGCGGCGCTCGATGTTGAAATTCTGCGCCGAGTCCGCCGGGGTGCAATAAGTAAAACCGGGCGCGAAGCCGCCAAAAGCGGCGAGCCACTCGGTGGACGTGTGCCAATCAATGAGGCCTTCGCGCGACATGCCCATCAACTCGGCGGCCTCATCGAGGTCCTCGCCGTCATAGAGAACGTCGATCTCCACAAAGCGCGGATCCTCGCCCGCCTGCGCGGTGGGGTGGAAGTCCTGCAGCTTCTCCGCGGCTGCGGCGGCGGAATTCGGCGTGGCAAAGGTCAACAGCAAGGTGGTGGCGGCAGCAATCGCGTCGACTTGATCTTTGAGCGGATTAGCGTCGAGGGCCGCGTGCCACGCCATGACCTGGGGCAAGTCCTCCAGCTCTATGAGCAGCGCGCGCGTTCCTACGGGGTGAATATGCATCAGATGGCGCTCCGAATCTCAATCCCGCGCGCCTGCAGCTCCTTGACCACACCGCGCAGCAGCTGGACCGCGCCGGGCGAATCACCGTGCGTGCACACCGACTGGGCATCCACGTTGAGCACGGAGCCGTCGATGGCGGTAATAGAGCCGGTTTCGGCGACCTCGAGCACGCGCTTGACGACGTCCCCCTCATCGCCCATCACCGCATTCGCCTCGCGCCGTGAGACGAGCGTGCCATCGGGGTTGTAGTTGCGGTCGGCGAAGGCCTCGCGGATGACGGTGAGGCCCTTCTTCTCGGCGATGTCGACGGCGATGCCGCCGGGCAGCAGCATGACGGGCAGGTCGCCGAAGGCCTTGATGCCGTCGATAACCGCGTGGGCCTGGACCTCGTGGTGGACGATGGTGTTGTACATCGCGCCGTGTGGCTTCACGTAGGCCACCTGGATTCCGTTGGCCTGGGCCAGGGCTTGGAGGGCGCCGATTTGGTAGGTGATTTCGGCGGCAAGCTCGGCAGGGGCGTAATCGATGAAGCGGCGGCCGAAGGCTGCCGGGTCGTTATAGCCCACGTGCGCGCCGACGGTAACGCCTGCTTCTGCGGCCGCCTTGAGGGTGCCCGCGATGGAGTGCGGATCACCGGCATGGAAGCCGGTGGCGACGTTGGCGGAGGAGACGAGCTGGAGCATCGCGGCGTCATCGGCCACGGGGTTTCCGGCGGTAGTCTCGCCGAGATCAGCGTTGAGGTCTATGTGCAGCGCGCTCATGACAGGAGGACACCTCTTCTATAGTTCCCGAATTGTTGAACAATCTATGGGTGACTAGTGTAGCCCGCATCACGTCAATTTGTGAAGTGTGTCCCTCATCTTTGCGGCTGTGGGAAGTGAAAGCACCCCCATCGCTGTCGCGTGATGGGGGTGTTGCTGGTTAACGCCTTTAGCTTGGCGCTTTAAAAGCTTAGGTATAGAAGCTTTGAACTAGAACGGGAGGTTGATTCCCAGTGCCTGTGCTGCGGCTGGGCCGACTGCGGCCAGTGCGCCGAGGACACCTAGGACGATAGCGGCGATGCCCAAGTCGGTCGGCTTGCCGTCTTCGGAGGAGAGCTTGCCCTTGAAGTCATCGAAGGAGCTCTGGCCATCCTTGTTCTTGTCGCCGCCCTGCTCGCTGCTGCCGTTGTCGCCGCCCTGCTCGCTGCTGCCGTTATTACCCTCGGTACCGGCGGAGGAGCTGGTGTTGGTGTCCTGGCTGCTGCCCTCTTCGGCGTGAGCGGCGGTCACGCCTGCGAGTGCGAGGGCGCCGGTCAGGGCTGCTGCGGTGAGGTTACGGGAGATGCGCTTCATGTTTCTTCTCCTGGGAATAGATCGGGAAAGTTGGGTCAATGCCGTATCAGACGATGTTGTCACCGTTAACTGATTTCGACTGCCCACATACTAACCAGAAAAAAGTGAGATGAGTCAAACTATTTTGTATTTTTAAGCTATTCCACGGGAATTGTCATGAAGGTCTCAGGGTGCGGGGTGGCGGTTGGGGGTGTCTGCGAGGAGCCATTTTGTGGCAATGCTCCTGGTTAACTTCGATATTGTGGCCTATCGATGTTCTAGTTCATTCGTTGAATTTTTAACTTGCCTCAAGGTGTGCCACCGGTTGGGCGGTGGTGATTTGCGCCTCGGGAGGTTGGCAAAACGCATAAACCGCGTTCCTCCGCCTTTAGGTGGGGGAGAAACGCGGTGTGTGGCGCTAGTTGTTCTTAAGCGAAGAACTTGCGACGAGCGGCGAAAGCGCCAGCAGCGATCATGGCTGCGAAGACCAGGGCGGCAAGGCCGCGAGCAACGGTGTTGGAGCCGGTCTCAGCGGAGATACCGCGGGTCTGTGCCGGGGTCTGTGCGGCGGTGCTGTCAGCAATCTGGCCACCCTGGGCGATGACCTCGTCCTTGTTCTCCTGCAGCATCTGCTCGGAAGCAGCCTTCTCCTCGGCGGTCGGAGCGTCCTTCTGTGCAGCCTCCTGAGACTTCACGTAGGTCTTTCCATCCTTGGCCAGGTACCAGGTCACGCCACCGATGACGACGGCAGCCGGCAGAGCCAGCCAAGCCAGCTGCTTCTTGTCGAAGTCAGTCTCGCTGGAGGAGGGGTCTTCATTGGTGGAGCCTTCGCCCTCGTTGGTGGAGCCTTCGTTGCCCTCGCCTTCCGGGTTTTCTGCATCGTCGGCCGGAGCATCCTCTTCAGGAGCTTCCTCTTCAGGGGCCTGCCGAGCCTGCAGTTGCTCCCAAGCCCACTGTGCCTGCTCTTCGGTCAGTTTGGTGGTTCCGTCCAGCTCGCCGTCCTCGTTGCGGTGCGCGTAGGTACCGTCGGCCTGCCTCTGGTAGGTCACGCCATCGAGTTCAAACTCGGCCGGGGCCGGGATCTGGGCAGAGGCAACGGCGGTGCCGCCGAGTGCGAGGGAACCAGCCAGGACGGCTGCGGTCAAAGTGCGGTTGATGTGCTTCATAAGTTTCTCCTTGTGAGGGTAGTGAGAGGGATTTAATCCAACATGCACAACAATAGTCACAGCTTTCACATCAGTCACAAGGGTTTGGGGGTTTCGCTCATTAACATGGCGGATGCTTATCGCGCCAAACGGGCCGCATGTTCGACACATGGAAGCCTGCCCATTGTGTCTTTGGGGCCTGTTGACCTGCATGAATGTGTAGGGGTAAATCGTTGAGCTGCGAAAATATTCGATAAAATACCAATGCGCTGAGTGCCCCCCTCTTAGGGGGGTACGGCGGGTAGATCTAGTCTTGGTTGGCGGCTTCAGGTGCTTCAGCTATGCCTTCAAACTGCCATCCCACCACGGCATTGCGTACCGCCGCTGCCAGTGGGTTGGCTGGCTGGATGCAGCTGATGGTGAGCAGGCGGCCGGGCTGGGCATCGGCGCCCCAGATGCTCTCGTCCTGCTCGAGACCGTCCTTTGAGGGATCGTGCAGATCTGTCGCGGTGTATACCAGCCACTGATCGGCGGAGTTCTGCGTGCGCAGGTATAGCTTGTCGCCTATTGAAGCCTTGTGCTCGTCTGCCCGGCCGTCGTAGAGATTATTAAATACTGCCGGCACACCCGCGCCAGTATGCCCGGCGATAACCACGATGTCCTGTGCATCCGTACCGGGAAGTGAATAGGGCTTATCCTCCGCGGTATAGGTGCAGGCCTTATTCATCGAGTCCGGATTGATCTTGTTGTCTTTGACTCGGCAGGAGCCTTCTTCGAATTCCGTGCGTACATCAATTGTTGGGATGTACATCTCGACTGCGGGGGAGGGCTCGATGACTGCGGCGGGTTCCGTGACTATGTCGGCGGGTGGCGGCGCGGGTGCTTCTGGTTCCTTATTGAACTTAAGCGCGGTGACAATCCCGAGGAACACCAACGCCAGAATCAGGAGGACCCCCATCCCGCGACGGCTGTCAGGCTGGCGATGGCGCGCTGTGTGGCGCCGTGGTGAAGTTCCTTGTTTTCTCGTCGGTGCTGTTCGTGTTGGTGTTTGTTGGGTAGGCGCCGACAGGGAAGCGGATCGCCGTGAAGGGGTAGCGGTCGAAGAGGAAGAAGCTAACCGTTCTTGGCTGGGGCGGCGTCGTGGCCGGTAGGGTGGGCGTTCGGGGCCAGTGGCCTCGCGGTCGTGGGTCGAGCTTCGTCGGCGGGCACGCTCAGCGCGCAGATCGATGCGGATTCCTTCTTCCGGCAGGCGGTAGCTATCGCGCTGTGCCGAGTAGCGAGAATCCATGGTGAGCTCCTGAGAAGAACG
This sequence comes from Corynebacterium sp. HMSC066C02, assembly GCF_001814945.1. NCBI lineage: Bacteria > Bacillati > Actinomycetota > Actinomycetes > Mycobacteriales > Corynebacteriaceae > Corynebacterium > Corynebacterium sp. HMSC066C02. The sequence continues at coordinate 193,628 of NZ_KV818450.1, forward strand.
ATAATTAGAAAATTACAGTACTACTCGCTCAGTAACCATGCCTTAAGTGCGCGTTATGAATCACTTGTTACCGAAGCTCATCCACGCGTTTTCCCTCACAGGCGAGCTGAAAGCGTAGTGCGTAGGTGATGAGCCAGTGGGTGGACATGAAGTGGCCGTCGACAAGCTGCGGTTGCGCACTGGCGGCGAGTGCATGGGCGCGTGGAAGGACGGGGGCGTCGAAATGCTCAGCGAGTTCAACGAGCATCCAGGCTCTGGTCAGCGCTAGGCCATAGAGGTGGGCCAGGCGGCCATCGGTTGGGTCGAGTACCTCAGGAATTTGTGTAAGAAAGTCCAGTGCCTCGGCGCGGTGGGGAAGAAAGCCGTCGAACCACCGCGGCAAATCCGGCAGAACGCGCGACATGAGTAGCGTCTCCGATAGCCCATTGGACAGGAAATCGTGCCCAGACAGCTCCCATTCGAGCGGGTAGTTGTGGTCGTCGCCAAAAAGGCGGACACCAGCCTCGCGCACCGAGCTGGCCAGCGAATCCAGCCCGAGTTTCTCCGCGGCCTCGAGGATGAGGAAAAGATTGAATGCTGTATTGGAATGCATGCCGTGCCGCACCGGTTGGTTGAGCGATTTAAGCCAGTCGTGGCAGTGCTGTGCGGTGAGCTCGACGAGTTTGTCCATCGCTTCGCTGGGGCGGACGGAGGCGAGCTGCAACAGCCAAGCGCGCCCATAGGGCATCTCATACCCGGGATGATTGACAAGGTAGTTGTATTCGACGGTGAGGGCTTGGGGGGCTGAGGCGATCGTCGAGAAGCGCGGTAAGTCTGGCGGGAGACTCGGGGCCGAGAATCTCGTTTAGTAGCGTGCCTGAGTACTGCATGTGGACGCTGGAGTGCCAGTTGAAACAACCGTAGAAACTGGGGTGCAGCTTGCGGGGCGCACGTCGCAGTCTTCTGTGGAAGCGCTTGTGTGGTGCATCGCGGCGGGGAATTCGCGCTCGAGTGCGGCCGCAATTGTTTCCGCCCAGTCGCTGGCACAAGTTTCTAGCGTGGTCATGCGTTAAGTATGGTAAAGCTGAAGGTGGCGTGCGTTTCAACGCAGGTATAGAATGCATGTTCGAAATTGCGGCGTTGGTGTCCGGGCATCCTCGTAGCCTTTAGGGCAGGCATCCAAGGGGTGGGGGATGTGTGGGTGTCTGAAATTACTGGCAATGCTCTTCGTCTTTGGGGGTTGCCACTATCGAAGAAGGGGGAACTGTGAAGTTCTTGGAAAACAAGCCAACGACATTTAGTAAGAGACAAGTACATCGAATAGGTAGTGCGTTGCGCACCGGTCAAGAGATCGATGAAGAGTTATATCGGCGCATACTCATACATCAGTCTGCTCTTTGCGACCATCTTGAGTCCTTGGCAGCGTCGACACTGAGTGAACTAAGCGTGCCGCTGGAGCGCTCGACAGATTCCGTTGTGGAACCGGACTCGAAACGATTCCTTATAGGTTCGAGGGTCAAGACTCGGCCGGTGCTCGTTGAGAAGCTGCGGAGAATGCCGAGCTTCCCGCTGGAGAGCATCCAAGATTTTTCAGGAGTGCGAATGGACTTTGATGTGACGCTCTCTGAACAATCAAGGCTGGCGGAGTTACTTGCCCAGGACTTGGAGGAAAGGGGAGCTGATCGCGTCAAAATTCAGGACATGAGAGAAAAGCCGCACTCTGGGTATAGGGCGATCCATTTACACATTTACTCTCCGGCAGGCCGGGCTGAGTTTCAGCTCCGGACAGCGCTCCAGTCACGATGGGCTAACCTATACGAACTTGCTGGTGACTTGTACGGTCGCGGCATCCGATACCTAGAGTTCGGAGAGCACGTACCGTTGCAATTTGAAACCCAGGTCCGCTCACTGCATGAGCTTTCAGAAGTGGTGCATAGAGTAGAAAAATACTTCGATGTGCTCTCTTCTCCGTTTGCCGAGCACCCCGTGGAAACGGTGGAGTTGCGTGAAGCCCGGCTATTGCGACAAAGGACTTCTAGGATGTTGGATAGGCTAATTAGTGAGCTCGACCGGAGACGGACAGAAAACGAGTCGGAAGGGAGTAAATAGTATGCCGGCTTTTCTTATCAAATATCATCGTCCGACGGGTGCACTGAATGTCACGGAGTTTGAATCCCTAACTGCGGCAACTCTTGCTCGTCACGACCTCGATCAAATCAACGATGACCCAGACGTTGAGCTCGTTGCCATTGGCGCTGAAAGCCTAGAGTCCGTTCGGCACACGCACGCGCGCTACTTCTTCCGTGAGAAGACCGCGCCGCCGTATCCCTTTGTGGCTTAAAGCTTGAAGCTTTGAATAGCGCAGTTGGTGAATACTAGCCGCGAAGGATTTTCTCCATGGCCTTTCCTTTGGCTAGCTCGTCAACGAGCTTGTCCAGGTACCGAATATTCTGCATCAGTGGGTCCTCGATGTCCTGGACACGGTGCCCGCAGATGCTGCCGGTGATGAGGGAGCGGGATGGGTTCAGGTGCGGGGCCTGCTCGAAGAAATCCTCGAGGGTGATCTTTTGCTCCCGGACTCGCTCGAGTCCTTCAACCGAGTAGCCGGTAAGCCAGGTGATGACTTCGTGGAGCTCACTGACAGTCCTGCCTTTGCGCTCTACTTTCTTAACGTAGTGCGGATAGATATCGGCGAAGGGCACGGAAAAGATGCGGTGAGACATGGATGCAATATATCGGTGAGCCTCATGGTGAGTGGAGGCCGTTCGTTGTCGCGGACTTAGCCGTGCCAGAGCGTCGAAATTGGCATTGCCCAGAGGTTTTCACCCATTGGCAGGACGTCCTTGCCCGTGTACAAAACAATTCCTGCGCGGAAAGAATTACCTGCGTTGTTGCCGTTCTACAAAGCCTTCGTTGCCGTTCTGCAAGGCTCCCACTGCCATTCTGCAATGCTCTCATTGCCGTTTGATCACGCTGTGATGCGCCGAAAAGAGGGAACCCTCGGCCGCTGCGAAGCGGTGTGAAGGTGCCCTCTTTTGTAAAGTCTGGGCGGGTGAGATAGCTGGGTTAGTCCCAGACGGGGGCATCGCCAAGCTGCAGCTCAGAGTAGCGCGCCTCCGGAACGGTGGCGGAGTATGGCTTGCCCACGGCCTCCCATTCCTGGTCGGCGTTGCAGCGCACATCCTGGCCGTCAGTATCAAGCATGGTAAAGCCCCACACCAGCTTGCCCTGGGAGTTTGCCGGCAGCGTGTACGGACCAACCTCCTGGTTCAGCTTCCAGTGCTGCTCGTGCACGTAGGTGAAACCGTAGGTCTGGGTCAGCACCTTGGCCAGTTCGCCCTCGCCCTTGATGGAGCCGGAGACCTCAATGGTCTGAGTGCGGGCCTGGGTCACGGTGTGGCTGACCGGCACGGACTCATCGTTGCGGTTGGCCACGCTGGTGGCATCCGTCTGCTTGAACCAGCGGCGAGTGGCGGTGACGTAGGTGCCGTTCTCACCGGGTGTTGCGCAGTGCGTGCCCGGCTTGAAATCATCGTTCCAACGCTGGGGCAGCTCGAAGTCCCCGCCGAAGTCAGCGGCGTGGGCAACGGGAGCGGCTGCCAGCAGGCTCAGCGCAGCGAAGACGCTCGCGGCAGCGCGCGCGATGGACTTCTTCAGCACGTCTTAGCCCCAATCGTTGTTGTCGCGGGTGGAGACCTCCACGTGGCGCTCCTTCGGCAGGGTAGCGGTGAAGGTGTCGCCGTTAGCCTGCCAGGTGTTATCGGAACCGCAGATGGTCTTCTGGCCCTCAAAGTCGGAAACCACCCAACCCGCGCGCATGACGGCGGTCTTGCCCGGAGCGATGTTGTACGGGCCGACCTGCTCGCCGACCTCGTAGGACTGGGAGTCGGTGTAGCTGGAGGAGAAGGTGAAGTTGATCAGATCCAGCAGCTTGAAGTCCACACCGGCGGAGACGTTCCAGGTCTTGGTCTTGGTTTCCTTGATGGAGCGGGTCACCGGCAGCGGCTCATCGTTGTAGTTGGAGATGGTCCAGGAGCCAGCGGAGCCGTCGAAGTAGGTGCGCTTGATCTTAACGGTCTGGCCGGTGTCGCCCGGGTTGGTGCAGTGCTCACCAATGGTGGTCGGGTTGGCCGGGCCCAGGTCACGTGCCGGGAGGGCGTTAGCGGCCGGGGTAGCGATCAGACCGCAGGCGATGGCCACGGCAGCGGTGGTGGAAGCAATCTTGGTCTTGAACATGGTGATTTCTCCTTGGGGATTAAAGGTGGATTAGTAGATGGTCTGGGTCGGGACTGGGAGGTTGCGGTACTCCTCCGGGGTGACGTCCTCGGTGCGAGTGGAGCCGTCCTTGCCCGTGATGGTGGCCTCCGCCCAGAAGCCGCTGGGAGCGGTGGTCTGCTTGTAGTTGGAGGTCAGGCTGTACTTGCCGTCCTTGCCGCAGTGGATTTCGCGGTAGTTGATGCGGGTCATAGTGGTGCCGTACTCCACGCGCACGCGCTCACCGGGGGCGAGGTCGACGTGCTCGAGTTCAGTTCCCACCGGCATGTAGGCGCGCTTGACCGCGCCGACGGATTCCAGCCAGCCCTTCGGGATATCGCCGCGGTTTCCGCGCCAGTTGGTGTAGGGGGCGTGCTCGGCGCCAACGACGAAGTCAGTAACCGGTGCGTATTCATAGTCGCCCTTGGACCAGTTGAGGAAGTCCGTGGAGTAGCCCGGCTTGCGGAAGGTCGGCGTCACGGCAGTGATATCCAGCGGGTACCAGGAGCTATCGCGACCCTCGCAGGTCTCGCCCTCCTTGGGCCAGGAGGGATCGCGCTGCAGGTCCTCGGAAGGCTGCATGATTTCATCCTTCTTCGGATCCGCAATCTTTTCCAGGCTGGGGCCGGATACGGAGGTGTAGTTGCCCTCGATGGGCTTGGAGTTCGCGCCCGGGGAGCGGGAGGGAATCTCCATGGCCAGGTCCGAAACGGAGCCGTCCGACTTGATGATGTAAGCAAAGGCATAGCGCTCGGCCGGGCCCTTGCCGCGGATAACGTTGGCGCCGGGCATGTTCTCTAGACGGTCGTCGTTACAGCCGACGAACATAGAGATGAAGTCCTTTTCCACCACGCCGTATTCCACGCGGAAGGATTCACCCGGCTTGAGCGTGATGGGACCGAAGGTTTCCTTCTCCTGCCAGCCGTTGCTCAGCTTCAATCCGATATCGGACTTAGCGGTGGTGTCCCAGCCAGAAGGCATCGCGGCCTTGGAACTGGCCTCAATCTTGTGGTTGGTGCCCGTTTCCACCGAAGCGGTATAGGGCACTTCTTGGTCAGTGGTGTTCTTGAACTGCAGGGTGCCATCGCTTAAGTAACGGCGGCCGGTTTCGGCAAAGTGCCACTCCGGGGTGGTGAGGTCTTCGCCTGCTGCGCTGCAGCTCTTGTAGAGGTTCGTGATGGGGTAGGCCTGCGGCATCGGCGGAATATTGGCTGCCTGTGCTGCGGGCGCGATGAAGGCCGCGGTTGCCATCGCGGCTGTAGCCGCCAGCGGCGCGAGTGCGCGGAGTCTCTTGATGTGCACCTGGATACCGTCCTTAAAGAAACTCAAAGAATGATGGGGAACTAATTTAATCCTGAAACAATCTTAGGTGCCGAAACCGGAGGCTTTGAAAGCTGGACAAGAGATTTCCTAAGGTCTTGGGGGAAGTTGGCGGTGTCAATATGATGACTGCCAGTGTTTTGACCTTTCGTGCACAATAATTTGATTGACCCTATACGGGGTTGAGGAAATTTTAGGGTTTCAAACGAATCTGCTGGCAGTGGGCTTCACCCTGCCCGTTTCCTACCGTGAGGTTGAGGGGGCTGAAGGTCTTGCCATGTCCGAATTTCTCACCCTGGGGTGAGGAATGTGCGGCTGTTCCGTGGTGGGATTGGCGCTGTGCTTGGCGACGTCCCCCTGGTCTCCCTCACGGCCCACTCTTATGCAGGTCAGGGGCGTGCGTTGGTCGATGCGAATGTGTATTCCCGTCGGGTTGCTAAAAATCCACCGACCCGCGCACAATCGGGCAGGTCATGCAGTGCCCGCCGCCGCGCCCGCGGCCTAGCTCTGCCGAGCCGATCTCCACTACCTCAATGCCGGCAGCCCGCAATTTCTTGTTGGTGTACTTGTTGCGGTCATAGGCCACCACCACGCCAGGTTCAATGGCCACGACGTTGTTGGCATCATCCCACTGCTCACGCGCGGCGGTATAAACATCCCCACCTGTTTCAATGACCTCGAAGCGTCCAATGCCGAGTGCCTGGGCTACGACATCGAGGAAAGAATCGGTGGGCAGTTCAACGTCGAAAGGCGCCGTGCTCGTGGAAGGGTGCAGCACGATGGGCCGAATGCTGTCCACAACCTTGGGGTAGGCGGTGACCTTATCGGCATCCAGGAAGGTGAGCACGGTGTCCAAGTGCATCGAGGCACGATCGGCGGCCATGGCGGCGATGATGATCTTCTCCGCCGCACCTTCCTCGAACAGGCGCATGGCCAGCTGGCTCACGCCCTGCCATGTGGTGCGCTCGCCCATGCCAACGAGGACGATGCCCTTGCCAATCGGCATGATGTCACCGCCCTCCAGCGCTGCCAACCCGGGCTCCTCATCTGTATTGCCGTACCAGAATTGGAAATCTGCTTGCGCAAATCGCGGGTGATAGTTGTAGATGGCCCGGGTCAGCAGCGTTTCCTGGTGGCGCGCCGGCATGCGCATGGGGTTGAGGGAGACCCCACCATAAATCCACGCCGAGTTATCGCGCGCGTACTGCGTGTTGGGCAGCGGGCGCAATGCAAAAGCAGAAGGTCCGTAGACCTCGCGCATGGCGTCGATGGTGCCGTGACCTAAGCCCTGAGGGATTTCAGCGAAGGGTAGCCCGCCGATGAGGAGCTCTGCCAGGTGTGCATTCGACATTTCGTCGAACCAGTGGCGCAGCTCGCCGCCGATGCCAGCGCCAACGTTCTTGTCCAGCAGCTTGTAGTCGAGGATGAAATCCCGCCCGCCCGGGGTGTCCAGGGTCTCCTCCAAAAGCTTGTGCATTTCCAGCACCTCGACGCCGTAGCCGCGCAGCTGGGAGACGAACTCGGCGTGGTGCTTCTTGGCTTCGTCGACCCAGAGGACATCGTCAAAAAGCAGCTCCGCACAATTGCTCGGAGTGAGCCGCTCATGCGCGAGCCCCGGTGCACACACCATGACCTGGTGGAGCTTGCCGACCTCGGACCAAACGCCCAGCGGGGGAGTTGTCATGTGTCTGAAACCTTTCTCGGCGCTGGCTACACTGCGCCATCCTCATGCGCGGTGAGCGACGGTACTGCCAAAGATGAACTGTGAACTAGGTGACAATTCTAAGAAAAGTTCGAACTTTTTCAAGCTCTCGATAGTGGAGAAAAGACCACGTAGGTGCAGGTTTTCAGCTGTGTGCATACTATTATTCGCGTTTATTCACAGGGGCCCGGTGCGCACAAGGTGCGGTTCCACGCCGCGCTTGCCGACGCCCCTCCCTCCACCCCAGCACCGAAAGCCATCGTGTCCGAGCCCAACACCGCATGAATAAATGTGGTGGGAATGAAAACTCTGCGCGAATAGTAGAAAGGGGAGATTTTCTCATGAGAGCTCGCACCCCCATTGTCCGACTCCAGCCCACGAAGCTTTTGAAGTCTTGTGAAGTTTATGAAGTTTGTGAATTTTTTGAAGTTTATGAAGAGCTGTGAAGTTTGAAAGAGGGGCCGCACCGCTAAGCAATGGGAAGTGGCAGCGCGGCCCCGGAGCGATAGGGAAGAAGGGCGGAATCTCAGCCTTGAATCCCAGTCTTTCCGTGTAGGGGCATCGTTGACATTAGGAGAGGGGCCGGACATTGCTGTGAATGATTCGAACGCGCGGGTCGAACGTCCAGTCGGACGAAACGGTAAACACGTGCTTGGTTAACAGTATTCCTGAGCCACGTAGTGTAAACGTATGGCTCAGAACGCTTTGGAACCTATATCGGAACTGCCCCGCGGCGAGTTCGCCTTTCCGGGCCCGCTTCGCGAGGCTCTCGTTACCGCCATTCTGGACGGCACGAAAACCACTACGACATCCTTACTGGTTGAGCACCCGCGCGACCACGACCCGCGCGAGGATGTGGGCACTCTTGAGGCCGTACTCGATTCACACGACAACGTGGTGTGCGTCATCCGTACCACCGAGGTCCAGATCTGTCGGCTTGCGGATGTCAGCGACGAGCACGCCATCGCCGAAGGTGAAGGCTACGCTGATGTCAGCGAATGGCGCGCCGGGCACGAGCAGTTCTGGCGTTCACCCGAGTTCGTTGAATACATCGGAGAGCTAGACATCAGCGACGACACCCAGGTGGTGTGCCAGCGTTTTACCGTTGATGGGCGGTACCCGGTTAAAGCATTGAAGCCGTGGGGTTCCTGAAGGGACATGCCCGCGGGCTAGGCGTATTCGTAGCTCGTGCCCAGCGGTAAGCATCTGGACTGTGAATGTTCATCTAGATTTTGCCTCAAGGTCGGGGAACCTCTAGCGGCGTTAGGCACAATTCTTCTATGCGCAATCGTCACACCATTCTTGCTTTGACTGCTCTTCTTTCTCTCAACGCATCTAACGCTATCGCTGCTGAATCGGACCCAGGTCAGGCGGCAGTAGCAACTGGAGACGTTCTCTACTTCCAGGATATGAAGGAGTTCGAGCCCCGAGTCTGGGATGACGGTAGTCACCAAGGTGGCATCGCTTACTTGGCAACTGCCCTCGAGAATATCCGTCGAGAAGAGGGCGACCCTATCGTCGCCTTTGGCGGAGAACTCGCTGCCGGCAGCCTATTCGGCTCAGTCTTTCGCGGTGAGCCATTTGTCGAGGCTTTTAACGAACTCGGTGTGGACGTTGGCAACTTTGGCAACCATGACTTTGATTACGGCGTGGACCACACTCGTAGCCTTATCGAAAAGGCCGAGTTTCCATGGATTTCCAGCAACCTGACTACCCAGAATGGCGAGCCGATCAGCGAGGACGGGACCACCTTCACTGCTAAGTCCGGCGACCTCACCGTCGGGTTTGTTTCTCTTACTGACGACCTTGATCGAACGGTAGCTGCCAAGGACGTCGTGATGGGGGACTTCGTTGAATCCGCACGCGCCGGGGTTAACAAGCTCCAAGAAGAAGGCGTCGATGCAATCGTTTTGCTCAGCCAGATTTCAAAAGAAGACACCACTCGGGTAATGGAAGAGACTCCCGAGCTTGCAGCAGCGCTGCGTGAAGAAAACGAGGCGCAATCACCGGAAGAGATAACCTACACCGCAGATGGTCGGCCGATTGTCGCACCGCGTGCTGATTATGGAACGTTGGTTCACCTCGACGTCACCGTTGACCGTTCCACGCAGAAGACCACGGTGAAGGTAGTGAACCATCCGGTCAATACATCGCTTAACACTAACGAAGAGTGGAAGGCGCGCAGCGAGAAACTCTACGGCGAATTGGACCGTCAACTGGGCGAGCAACTTGGTACCGCGACGCAAGCTCTATCAAAAGCAGAACTAGGTCCGTTGGTAGCGGACGCGTACCGCGAACATTTCGATACCCAGCTCGGATGGCAGAACGGTGGCGGCCAACGTGCTGACATGAAAGAAGGGACCTTGACCCGTCGCGATGCGCAATCGGTGCTTCCTTTCGGTAACTCACCAATCGCGATTCAAGCAACAGGCGCACAGATCAAGGATGCACTGGAAAAGGGGATTGAATCCAACCCGGACGGTGGAAACGGCTTCCCGCGAACTGCCGGATTCACGTTTGATTTCAACGCATCTGCGCCATTTGGTGAGCGCGTCACGGCGATAAAGCTCGATGATGGCACGTCAATGGACATGAATGCCACCTACTCATTGGCCATTAGCAACTACGTGGTAAACGGTGGCGACAAGATCGGTTCCTTCAGCGATGCGCGTGTCACTTCTACCGGCACGGCAATCGACGTCGATGTCTTCTCCGAGTACATCAAGCGGCACGGTGAGCTCTCACCTTTGAAGACTCCTGATGAGCCAAACGGCCCAGCAAACGGTGGGAAGACAGAAGAATCGTCGATTGGTTCTTCGCGGGGAGCAGCCATTGCCATCGGGGTGATTGCCGCACTGGCAGGAGCCTTCATCGCGTTTACTCCCAAGCCTGTACTCGATGAGATTGTTCGCTACCTGAGGGCCTTCGTGCCGAGCTCTTGGCAACTAGTTCTTCCCTTGGAGCGCCTTTCCTTGCCGGGACGGTATAAGTAACTAGGGGTTTCATCTTCGGGGACCTTTTCACGTATCAAAAGAGCAGCTGAGCTGTGGGTGATAAGTGGAGCTTCTCCGTCAATGTGGCGTGCACATTGACGAGGTTTTTCTTTATTAGCACAGTCGGTACACCTCGTAGTCGCCCGGCACTCCTGCGCCGGGGACGTGCTGAAGTCCGAGTTTCAAGGCTAGGGCAATCGACGCCTCATTGGTGGAATCGATGATGGCAACGATGGGGAGCTGTGGGAAACGCTCGCGTGCACTGGCAATTGCAGCGGCTGCGGCTTCCTTCGCGTAGCCTTGCCCCTGCGATTCTGGTGCGAAGCGGTAGTAGAGGTTGAGTACTTCTTCACCTGCTTCCTCGCTATGACGCACACCTGTGAAACCTATGGTCGTACCATCAAGCGTGGATACCACGTAGTAGCCCAGCTGCTTCTCACACCAATTGGCTTGCCATGCGCGCGCTAACTCCACGGCTTCTTCTCTAGTTTTCATCGCCAGTTCAGGGCGGTGCTCGTACGTACGAGCATCCGAGTGGATAGCAAATAAGGCGTCAATATCGGCATCCGTAGGTACCGACATTGAAAGCCGCGGGGTTTGGAGGCCGAAACCGTGATTCATAGGGAGTCCTGTTATTGAAGTTCGTAGTGTTCCCAACTTATCCAATCTGCACGCGTGTGGTGCAATCAATCTTGGCGTAGGGGCGTCCCTTTTTATCAACGCTGGTCATTGCGTAGTTTCCACCGTAGGCGCGGCAACCGGTGTAGTTATCCACCGGATTGCTGAGCGCCGGTGCAGCCGGTGCTTGGTAGGCGGGTGCAGCGTGCTGGGCTTCCTGCTCTGCACGACGGGCTGCCTCCGCGGCCTCTTGTTCGGCACGGCGAGCTGCTTCTTCTGCTTCACGTTGCGCGGCCTCTGCAGCTTCACGCGCCGCTTCTTCCTCGGCGCGTTTCTTTTCGCGTGCGTCTGAAGCATAGGTGATTTTGCGGTTTAAGAGCGTTTCAATCTCGGTAGCATCACTGTCGAGCTCTTCTAGCAACTCGGCATTCTTATTCCCGAATGCTTCTTTCTGGAATTCAGATTGTTCTGCGGCTGCTTTTTCCAGTGCAGAAATTGATTTCCTTGCATCGGCTACGCGAGACACATGAACATGAGCTCCGTTTAGCTGCTTGTCATCCCACATGTCATCGAAGCGGAACTGCTGTGCCTCATCCACAGCGGAGCGTGCGTCCTGGTAGGACTGGTAGGCGCTGTCATCACCAAAGACGCATTCCGGGCCGGCCGAGTTGATTCCTTTGCCTGCAGCACGGGCTCTGTCGGCAGCAGCAGAGACCTCCGAGAAGAAACGAGTGTTTCCGCCCACCTTGATCGGAACAGCGAAACCCTCCTCAGCAACGGAAGCGTTGACCAGCGATCCTTCCTTGAATACGCCGGCCAACGTGCGGCCGTATTTGTCCTCGCGTTCAGCGTCGTACTCCAGCGTCACTACCGTGCCCACTGGCAGCAGGCCAGACAAGTATTGCTTAGATTCCTCGGCCAAGCACTCTTTGCCCATCTCCGGGGTATCGATATTGAGCAGGCGAATGCGTGTGGTCTCACCGCCTTGCACTACATCGATGGTGTCGCCATCGATGACGTTGTGAACCGTAATGACGTCATCGGAAGAGTCTGGCCCTAATACGGCGTAGGCACCGTAACCCACTCCACCAGCGGCTAACAGCCCAGCGACAACCTTGAAAAATCCCATATCAGGAACCTCACGAGGGGAAGAGAGTAACAAGAATAACAGGAGTATACATGCCGGTATTGCGGGGGACTATAGGAGTGCTCGAATTCTGCAGACCTGCTGAGCGCTCCAATAACTAGCATTAATACTGATTTGTAGGGAGAAACCTAAAAACCAGAAGTGTTTCCTGGATAATTGACCTATGGAATATCGAGAAGAGTTTGAGTTGGAGCCTCGGGTTACGAGCTCGCGCTTGTCTCATGACTTGAGGATTGCTCATGAAATCGCACCGATCGTGGAGAACCTCATGGGCGAAGGGCGATCTATCATCGACCCTTCGGTAACTATCTGGACGCCTGAGGCAGCTATTGAAGTCCGCGAGAGGCTGGTCAAGGACCCGATCGTTGGAACCAGCATGACTCAATGGGAGAAGCTCGACGTACAGTTAAAAGGTGCTTCAAAAGTAGTAACCCTTTTAGTAGCCGAGCTTGTTTTTCTCCGTGAGCATGCGCTTATCAATTCTCGCCCGTCGACTCGAATTAAACATGTTGACCTTGTGCTTGAGCGTCTTGGAGGGGAAGTCGAAATCCCAGATAGCATGCTTGAGTGGATGAACAGGAAATCCGGTATCGCCGGCCTTAAGGCAGGCCGAGCTTTCAACGGAGACATGTGGCGACACGTTTCATGGATGGCTGGCTTTGTAGAAGAATTCCGTCAGCTGCCTGAACCTGAACGAAGAGCTACCGTGCGCGATCCAGCTAAACTGCAGGACTTCATGCTTGATCTGGATATTGATGACCGATCTGACATCAGGAACATTATGCAGTTCTTGCTGTTCCCAGAAGCTTTTGAAGCAATTTCGGCGCAAGGATTGAAGGAGAGAATAGTTGGTGAGCTTTGCTCGATGATTGGCGGTCGATCGGGGGAAGCGCCGCAGGCCATCGACCGTGACCTGTATTCCATCCGAGCGGCCATAGCAGAGGAGGTTGAGGGCGAGTTTGGGTTTTGGACCCCGGCTGTATTCGCCCTATGGAACGAGGAAGAAACAGAAGAGCCCCAACGCCGCAACTATTGGCTCTATGATCCCGGTGATAGCCAGCAACGATGGGATGAGTTTGTGGGTGAGGGGCTCATCGGGCTCGGCTGGGATGGTTTAGGGGATTTTAGTACATATCCAGATCGTGCCTCTATTGAAGCTGAGATGCAGAAGGATGATTCTGTAAAAATCTCTCGCAACCAACCACTGGCCGTTTGGGAATTTCAACGAGAGATTCAAATAGGAGACATTGTATTTGCTCGCCGTGGCAAGAATAAGATTCTTGGACGAGGCGTTGTTGTCTCTGCCTCGCGCTACGAGGAGAACCGCAGCGAGTTTAAGAATGTGCGTGATGTGGAATGGGAGTTCACCGGAGAATGGGAGTACACCCTAAACGCTATCCAGAAATCACTGACACGGATCACCGATAAGCGCGGCTTGATCGATCAGCTCGATGCCTTGTTCGCTGTAGAGCGAGAAGACGAGCTAAGCCCCGTTTCCCCTGTTAAAGCATACACAGATAAAGAATTCTTAAATGAAGTTTTCTTCAACAGACACCAGTTTGACCGTTTACTGTCCTTGATTGGACGCAAGAAAAATATCATCTTGACTGGTCCGCCTGGTGTTGGCAAGACATACGTCGCGCGCCGAATCGCATTTGCAGATATGGGGGAAAGGGACACATCGCGAATTGAGCAGATTCAGTTCCATCAAAGCTATTCCTATGAGGACTTTATGATGGGGTTCCGGCCCAATAAAGATGGTGGCTTTGATTTAGTGAACGGACCTTTCTACGCCTTCTGTGAGAAGGCCCGAGAGGAACCCGACCGTCATTTCTTCTTCATCATTGATGAGATTAACCGCGGCAATGTATCGAAGATTTTTGGAGAGCTACTGATGCTTATTGAGTCTGATAAGCGTGGTCAAGGGCTTCGGCTTATCTACAACGACGAGATCTTTAGCGTTCCCGAGAATGTGTATCTCATCGGAACTATGAATACCGCGGACCGCAGTCTCGCGGTAATGGATCATGCTTTGCGCCGGCGTTTTGGATTTTTCAACATGCCGCCAGCCTTTGAATCTGCCGGCTTTCAGGCTTGGAAGGCAGCACAAGAAAGCGAATCACTTGACGCGTTGGTGGGGGTAATCACCGATCTAAATGACGTAGTCGCTGATGATCCCAGGTTGGGGCGCGGATTTGCGATTGGCCACAGTTATATCGTGCAAGGCTCGAGTGGGGATGAAACCGAAGACGATTGGCTTTACTCGGTCGTCGAGGATGACCTTGTTCCGCTGTTGGAAGAATACTGGTTTGATGAACCTGAGCTTGTAGATTCGTGGTCGAGTCGTCTGCGGGCAGCGGTGGAATAGTGCCTGCCGACTCATCAAAGGCGAAGAGCTCACGCGTTCTTCGGAACATTTATGTCATGTTGGCCTATGCTTTTGACTCTATTAGCCGCATAGAAACTGCTTCATTTTCTGGCGAAGAGTTTGAGAATCTCCATGAGCTGTGCGCAGAGATCCTCATCCAAGGTGTTGAAGCGCAGACTATGCGGGGCTTGCACCGCGACTATCAGCGTATACGGGATGAACTGCGGACCGTGCGTGGCCGAATAGACTTTGCAAGCACGATTACAACTGCCGCTCGTAGTCGTGGTGCGATTGTGTGCGAGTTTGATGAGTATTTGCTTGATACACCGCACAATAGGATTCTCAAGTCGGTGATGGAACTGCTTCTCGCGGAGGGGAAGTTGGACCAGTATCGTCGGCGCAGGCTCGGGAATGCTTTGCGCGTATTTGACGAAGTTCGTTCAATCTCACCGCGTTCTATCCGTTGGCGCGATGTGCACTACACACGTTTGATTACTGAATACAAGCTAATGCACGGTATTTGTTGGATGGTTGTTGAAGGACTTTTGCAACGTGAATCAAAAGACGGAATCCAATTAGCCTCGTGGTTGGGGGAAGAAGCAGAAAGTAGGTTGTATGAGCGATTCCTACTCCGCTACTACCAGCGGCATAACCCGGAACTAAAACCATCCTCTCCTCACATTTCCTGGGATCTGGGCGAGGAAGTGCAGGGAGAAGAACAACTGCCTGTCATGCGTTCCGACGTGGTGCTGACAAATAGTTCTTCCGCTCTCGTTATTGACGCGAAGTACTATTCGTCATCCTTTCAGCGGTCCCGATTCGGCAAAGCAACGCTTCATTCTAAGCATCTTTACCAACTATTGAGTTACGTGACTAACCTTGCCCACAAAAGCGGAATGGAGGTTTCGGGCCTGTTACTTTACGCAAAAACTAATGAGGATATTTCCCCCAATTTTTCCGCTTCGATTACTGGTCACCGTATCTCTGCGAAGGCTTTGGAGCTTGATGCTCCGTGGCGAGAGGTTGAAGAGCAATTAGATGCCGTGGCTAAGACCTTTCAGCGGAATGAAAAATAACCGCGTTGAGTCGTGGTCCAGCAGAAAACTAACTGAATCCCTCTGTGGGTGATGCTCGCGGACACTGGAATCGTGGGTGCGAACTGAGGCTGCCGATCCGAAAAACCCTAAATGGCGTCCTGTAAAGAGAAAACCATCTCTCTACCGGGTGCCTTTAGCAGCGGGGCGTACGAAGCCTACCGCCCAAAGTTCTGCACGGCGTACAGCTTGCCGTCAGCAGCAACAGCCATGCCAATGCCCACGGACTTGGCGCGGGGGTCAAGCAGGTTCTTGCGGTGGCCCGGGGAGTCCATCCACAGCTGAACAACGCGAGCGTCGGAGGGAGTAGTCGCTCCATGCCTGGAGGACGTTCTCGCCACCGGCTGGCAGGCCGGCGGGGTAGTGGGTCCAGTAGTTCGGGCGGTGGCGGGTATTGCCGTCGCGGCTTAAGGTGTTGGCCCAGCCTTGTGCCAGGTTGGTCAGGCGCGGGTCCACGCGCAGCGGTGCGAGGCCATTGGCCACGCGCTGTGCATTGGTCTGATTAATGATTCCTTGAACGCTGGCGGCGGCGTGTGGAGTCGCGGCTACTGGGCCGGCGGCCGATGGCATGGTGAAGCCGAACGCAGCAGGAGTGAAAGAGCCGAAGGAGCTGGTGGCCTGAGCAGGGGCGTTGATAGCGCCGGTGAAGAGTACAGCGGTGGCAGCAATCGGGGCGATGATCTTTGTGGTTTTATGTCCGAATGGGAGGCGGAACATGTCGGGCACCTCTTTCTGCTTCAGGGGTTAAGCGGCGGCCCTTCTGGCCGCGTACCGAGCGGTACTTTCACTTAAAATTAAAGCTCGAAATAGTGCATAAAATCCACTTGACCAGCGAGTTTACGGTTCGTCTATGGGTTTATAGTGTTGTGCGTGCTGGGCCTAAGATTTTCTTGGAATACTGGCTTTTAAGGCTTCAGTTTGTGTAGGTTTCTTCAGAAAATTCGGAACTCGGGGGTAGGGGATGGGGGAGGGGGTTAAGGGTTGTGAAAAGGCTTTCAAAACCCGCTGGTGATCTGTCAACTATTGGCAGAAAATAAGGTTGTTCTGCGCAAAAGCGGGGATTAATTCTGAAAAGCATAGTTTGCGCTTATTTAACTATGTGGCTGTCTGGTGAGGGGGAAGTTGGGATTGGCAAAGCCCCGCATAATGCCTCTTCAGAAGCGTTATGCGGGGCTGCTTTGCGGATGGGGGTGAGGAAGTTTACTTGATGTCCTCAACCACGTCCGGGTTCTTGTCCAGCCACTCCTGGACGGCCTCCAGCTCCTTGCCTTCGCCGTACTCGTTGACCACGAGGTCTTCCAGGGTGCCGTACTGTTCATCATCCAGCTTCAGGCCCTTGAGCCACTCGGCCACCTCAGGGTTGTCCTCCTCGAAGCCGTCGCGGGCTAGCCAGTGCAGACCCTCAGTATCACCCAGGGTGCCCTTCGGGTCCTCGAGGTCCTTGACTGGGAACTTAGCGTTAGCCCAGAACGGACGCCACAGGGTGACTACGATGTCCTCCTCAGCGTCGGTAGCGGACTTCAGCTCAGAAAGCATAGCCGGGGTGGAAGAGGTGGACAGGTTGTAGCCGTCCAGCTCGTAGCCTTCGATGGTCTCCTGGGAGGCCTTGGTCAGGCCTGCGCCCGGCTCGATACCCACGACCTGGCCGCCGAAGCGGTCAGCCTGGCCCTTCAGGTCCTCAATGGAGTTGACATCATCCATGTACTCCGGCACTGCCCAGGTCAGGCGGGCATTTCCGTAGTAGGCGCCATAGTCCTCAATCTTGTCGGAGTACTTGTCCATGTACTGCTTGTGGGTGAACTCGGACCAGGCAGACGGGTAGATGTCGATGTCGCCGGAAGCGAGGGCGGTGTAGACCACGGCGGCGTCGTTAAGCTGCTCGTGCTCAACGGTGTAGCCGGCCTCCTCCAGCTTGTTCTGAAGAAGGTGGGCAGTGGACAGGCCATCGGTCCAGGACGGAATGTAGCCCATGGTGATGGTGCCCTTGTCACCGTCATTGTCGGAGCCAGATGCGGAGTCCGAGGAGTCAGAGGAGCAGGCCACGAGGGAAGCGCTCAGCGCGAGGGCAGAGACGGTGGCCAGAATCTTACGGGAGAACATTTTTGATGGTCCTTTCAGATATCGAAATGGTAATGATAGGCGCGGTGCCACTCACGCCGGAGGTTTAAGCGTCATTGAGCTTGGGCAAAGCATCGCCATGGGTACCGAGCCACTCTTGGACGGCTTTGTCTTCGTCGCCATCCTCGTACTCGTTGACGATGAGGTTTTCGAGGGACTCGTACTGCTCCTGATCCAAAGTGAGGTTTCCGAGGTAGTCGGCGACGTCGGGGAACTGCTCGCTAAAGCCCTTGCGTGCGAGCCAGTGCATGTTCTCTGGCTCTCCCATGGAACCTTCCGGATCCTCTAGGCGCTTGATGTCGTACTGGCTGTTGGCCCAGAAAGGGCTCCAGAGGGTGACGACGATGTCCTCTTGATTGTCGATGGCATTTTCTAGCTCAGCCAGCATCGCTGGGGTGGAGGAGGTTGCCAACGTGTAGCCTTCATCCTCCAAGCCATAAGCATCGACGGTGTTGGAGGACAGCTCAGTCAGGCCTGCACCGGGTTCAATTCCGACGATTTTCCCGCCGAAGCGATCCGCCTGCCCCTTGAGATCAGAGATGGAATTGACATCGTCCATATAGGTGGGAACCGCGAAGAAGCTTTCGGCCTTGTCGTACCCAATTCCCAAGTCTTCGAGGTTCTCGCCGTACTGGTCCATGTATTTCTTGTGAGTACGCTCGCTCCATGCCAGTGGGAAGATATCAATGTCACCGTTATCGAGTGCGGTGTAGAACACGGCGGCGTCGGAGAGCTCTTCGAGCTCTACGTCATAACCTGCTTCGGTGAATTGTTCTTTGAGGAGGTTGGCCCCGGATACCGTATCGGTCCACGCAGGCATGTAGCCGAGGGTAAGAGTCTTATCCTCGCCCGCGGAAGAGCAGGAGGCCAAACCACACGCTAAAGCAGCAACAGAAACGGCGGCCACTATCTTGTTTTTCAACATTGTGAGTCCTTCTTGTTCGTTGTGTTGACTGTTTTCGGTCTGTCTAGGATTTCTCCGTGCGCGGTTCTATTTGCGCACCAAGTTCAGAATCGAGGCCGGGTAGCTCTTGAGCGAACCCAGAGCCGCGGTGAGGCGGTCAAGGAAGACGGCCAAGATAACCACCGCGAGTCCGGCTTCAACGCCCTGAGCAATATCCAGGGTGGAAATAGCGGAGACCACTTCCTTGCCCAGGCCGTCCGCGCCCACCATGCCGGCGATGACTGCCATGGACAGAGAGAGCATGATGACCTGGTTAATACCGGCCATGATGGTCGGCACGGCCAGCGGGAGCTGGATGCCCTTGAGGATCTGCCAATTGGTGGCACCGTAGGACTTGCCGGCCTCTACGGTTTCGCTATCCACCTGGCGGATGCCCAGTTCGGTCATGCGCACACCCGGAGGCAGCGCGAAGATGATCGTGGAGAAAATGCCCGGGACCACGCCGATAGAGAAGAATGTCACCGCTGGGATGAGGTAGACAAAGGCCGGCATGGTCTGCATGAAGTCCATGATGGGGCGGATGATCGCGCTGGCAGTGTTCGACTTTGCTGCCCAAATGCCCAGTGGAACCGCCAGGATGGTGGCAGATAAAGTGGCGATGAGCACCAGCGACATGGTCTCCAACATGGTGTCCCATTGGCGCATGCACATCACCAGCAAAAAGCCCAGGGCGGAGCCGATGGCGAACTTGGGCGAGCGGAAGAACCAACCCAACAACGCCAAGATGACGAGCATGATGATGCCAGGGACGGAGAGGAGCACCTCTGAGAAACCGTCAATGAGGAAGCTCATGATGGCGGAGAAGGCGTCGAAAAGCACAGCGGCGTTATCGGTGAGCCAGTCAATGCCGTCCGAGACCCAATCGCCCACGGGGATGCGGGGCAATGCGTTTTGATCCATGGCTTAGTTCTCCTCTCCAGTGGTGTCGATGTCACTCGATGCGGCGGACAAGAGAGTCACGCGCGGAATAACACCGGTGAACTTGCCGTTGCCGTCGACAACGAGCAGAGGGGTCGTGGTGTCGGCGGCATATCCGAAGAGCTCCGCAATGTTCTGGCCCTCATGGACAATGTGCGTGGTGCTGGAATCCAGCGGCAGCTCGCTGTTGCCGTTGCGCACCGCCTTGGCGATGTCCTCTTCCCAGACCACGCCGGCTGGTGTGCGGTCGGCATTGAGCACCACGAGCCAGGAGTTTTGAGATTCGCGCAGGAGCTTTTGCGCGGTGAGCGGGCCCTGGCTCGCGTTTAGGGTGTTCTGTGGGCGTTCGACGATATTCTCCGCATTGAGTACGCGGGAGCGGTCGACATCCTTAACGAAGTCGGCCACGTAATTATTGGCGGGGTTTTGCAAAATCTCTTCGGCGGTACCAATTTGTTCCACTCGGCCGTCGCGCATCATGGCGATGTGGTCACCAATACGCATGGCTTCGTTGAGATCGTGGGTAATAAAGACGATGGTCTTGTTGAGGGAAGCCTGCAGGTCGATGAGCTGATCCTGCATGTCCTTGCGGATGAGCGGGTCCAATGCGGAGAACGCCTCATCCATGAGCAGGATGTCTGTATCTGCTGCCAGCGCACGGGCGAGGCCCACACGCTGCTGCATGCCGCCGGAGAGCTCGTCTGGCATGGAATCAGCCCAGCCTTCGAGCCCCACCATGGCCAAGGCTTCCTCTGCCTTGGCCTCACGCTCTTGCTTTCCGACGCCCTTGATTTCCAGCCCATACGCCGCGTTCTCACCGACAGTGCGGTGGGGTAGCAAAGCGAAGGACTGGAAAACCATGGAGATGCGGTCGCGTCTTACAGCGCGTAGCTCCTCCTCCGACATGGCTGCTAAGTTTTGGTCGCCAATGAAAATCTCGCCTGAGGTGGCATCCCACAGACCGTTGATCATTCGGATGAGCGTGGACTTTCCGGAGCCCGACAGGCCCATAACAACGAAGATCTCCCCCGGTTCAACCTCAAAGCTGGCATCAATCACCGCGGCGGTGAGGCCCTGCTCGCGGAGATCTTCACGAGTAGACCCATTCTTGAGGGATTCCACCCCTCTCTTGGCATGTTTGCCAAAGACCTTGTACAGATTCTTGGCAGTAATCGCTGCCATTTCCCCTCCTTGCTGCGGGAATCGCTAACTCGTCCACCGTGTCATGACATCCAGATTGTTTCAACCAAAAAATCAGCTTGCGGACAGGTTTTGCAGTTAGCTGCGCGCTCGCGGCGCGTGTTGTGAAGAGTGCAGTCCCATGCCTGAGTGCTGCGGATACTTAGGGTTCTGACGTGGTGGGGGAGTCCACCAATCTCAAGCGAATAACGAAGCTATAACAACTTCCTGTTGTCGAGCTGGACCTTGCGGGCACGGTGCGCTGCTAGGCTCGTGCGTTATGGCACTGTGTGATGCGCCGATGCTTGTCGACGGCGGCCTCGGAACCCACCTTGAAGCCCAGGGGCATGACATCTCTGGCCCGCTGTGGTCGGCGCGGGTGTTGCGGGAGAACCCCGCGCTCATTGAGTCTGCGCACGTGGACTTCTTCGCCGCCGGCGCGCAGGTTGCTACCGCGGCCTCCTACCAAGTCACCTTCGATGTGCTTGGTGAAGAAGCGGAGAAGCTTCTTCGCCGCAGCGTCGCAGTGGCCCGTGAGGCGGTGCGAGTGGTCGTCGACAAGCGCACTGCCCATGGTGATCTGCTGGTCGCTGCATCCATCGGCCCCTATGGTGCGGGTCCGGGGAAGGGGACGGACTATGACGGTGCTTATGATCTGCGTCGCGGTGAGCTACAGCGCTGGCATGCCCGCAGGATAGCGGTACTCGCGGATACTGATGCCGACTTCCTCCTTGCGGAGACCATTCCCAACGTCGAGGAGGCGGCCGCATTGCTCGAGCTCTTTGAGGAGCAGCCTAAGCCCTTCGCACTGAGTATTACCGGCGCCATCGCGGCGGACCCCGAGAAGCTCTCGCGGGTTATTGAGCTTGCCAACCAGTCGCCGCGGCTGGGAGCCCTGGGCGTAAATTGCGTCGACCCATCACGGGCATGCGCGGTGGTGAAGCAACTGCGAAGCGGCACCGATAAGCCGCTTCTGGCCTGCCCCAACAGCGGGGAGAACTGGGACCACGGCGCTTGCGACTGGCGTCCTGCTCCCGTCGGTGCTATGAACCTGACCGACGCAGCGGTGGAGCTTCAGGCTGCAGGCGTTAGCTTGCTGGGCGGCTGTTGCCGTGTGGGGCCTGCCGAGATTCGACAGTTGCGCAGCGTCATCAGTTAAGCCGGGGCCGGCAATGCCGAGAAAAACTGTGGCGCGGGAGATAGAGTGTTCCTATGAAAAAGTTTCCTCTCCTTGCTGCAACAGCAGCACTACTCATCACAACACTGTCCGTGCCTGCTGCTAACGCCGAGCTGACCCAAACTGAGCGGGACCAGTTCCGCACCGATCCCGTCGGGGCGATTGCTTGGCAGGCTATTAAGGGCTCCTCAGAGTACGTGCGCGCCGATGGCAACACCATGATGGCCGCGTCCTTCTTCTCCATGACTTCGCCTGGGGAGAGTATCGGCCTGCCAGCCCTGGAGAACTGCGCCGAGCGCGTCGGCTCCTCTTCGCCGGCAGGCGGTGTGCGCTACGTGGCGGCTGCCTTGTGCGCAACCTTCGACCGGAATGCCCGCAGTCAGGTGCAGCGCGGTGACTTTGGCTACGCGCCGCTGGGCTAAGCCGCGCCGTATTGAACCGCGCTACGTCACGTAGTGCGTAGCGCATAAAATCGGGTGGCGTGTGAAGGAGGATGATGCACAAGCATGTTGTGATCATGGGAGTCTCAAGCTGCGGTAAGTCCACGGTCGGGGAGTTGCTGGCGCAGCACACCGGCCTTCCCTTCCAGGACGGGGATGACATGCACCCGGCAGCGAACATCGAAAAGATGGCCTCGGGACAGGCGCTTGACGACGATGACCGGAAACCCTGGCTCGAATCCATCGGCCGCTTCCTCGCAGACCAAGAAGGTGGCGCCATCGTTGGTTGCTCCGCGCTCAAGCATTCCTACCGCGAACTCATTCGCGCCGCAGCGCCAGATACGGTTTTCGTGCACTTGCACGGCTCCTATGAGCTGCTCAAAGAGCGCATGAGCCAGCGCTCCGGACACTTTATGCCTGTATCCCTGCTTGATTCGCAGTTCGAGACCTTGGAGGAACTGCGCCCAGAAGAAGCAGGAGTGGTGCTGGACGTCAGCGCCACCCCGGAGAAGCTTGCCGCCGCGGCGGCCGAGTACTTGCGGGCTTAGCTGGTGCTTCCTGACTTAAGTCATGGGTGGATGAGCAACGCCACTCTTGCACTGCTACTTGGTGTTGTTCGGCGGTGGGGTGGGATTGTTCCGCACTAAAATGGCCTAAGTCTGAAGGGCGTCCTGCAGAAGGCATCTGGCAAAAGGCATCTTTGGGTCTAAAAACGCCATCTGCGATAAGTAAATGGCGTTTTCAGCCGTGAAAACGCCTTATGACTGATGCCTTTTGCCAGACGCCTCCAGCATGTCAATGAAGGCACGTAAATGTTGCACGTTGCGAGGGGAGCGAAGAAGGAGGAGCTGGTCGCCGCGGCGGCCGAGTATCTGCAGGCCTAGAGCAGCGCGGCAGCACCGTAGAAGATAAGGACAATACCGAAGCCAATAGAGGAAATGAGTGCCTGGTTTACTGTCCACGTCCGCAGTGTGGTCGACACATCCATGCCCATGAGGCGGCCCACGAGCCAGAAGCCCGAGTCATTGACGTGGCTGCCAAAGACCGAGCCAGCCGCGGTGGCCAGCGTAATGAGGACCAGTTGGATTTCGCTGAAGCCGCCAGCCTCGACGGCAGGCGCCATGAGCGCGGCGGCCGTGGTGAGGGCAACGGTGGCTGAGCCTTGCGCCAGGCGCAGGGCGACCGCGATGAGGTAGCAGGCCAAGATAACGGGGACGCCGAGGCCGGACATAGAATCCGCGAGGGCATCACCAATGCCGCTGGTACGCAGCACCCCGCCGAACATGCCTCCGGCACCGGTGATGAGGATGACGGAGCAAATTGGGCCGAGCGAAGACTCCATGGTCTTCTCAATGGCGCTTTTGCCTTCCCCGCGGCGCAGGCCCAGCACGGCCATCGCCGCAAGCGTGGTGATGATGAGCGCGATCGGCGTTTGCCCCAGAAAGATGAAGAAGCGCACCCAGGTGGCGGAAGGATCGACAACGCCAGCTGTGCCCAAGGTAGTCAACCCGGTATTGCCAAAGATGAGGACCATGGGGATGAGCAGGATGCTGATTACTGAAGCCGGGGAGGCCGGGCGATCCGGCAATTCAGCATCGCTGACCAGCGCGCCGGTTATGGCCTTCTCAAGGCGGTAGGGGTATTTCTTGCCCAAGTGGAGCCCGAAGCGGTAGCCGGAGAGATACCACGTAGGCAACGCGATGAGGAGGCCGAAGATAAGGATCAGACCGATGTTCGCGCTGAAGAACTCACCTGCTGCGACGGGGCCTGGGTGCGGTGGCACGAAGACGTGCATGACGGAGAAAGCACCGGCCGCAGGAATGCCATAGGCCAAGACTGGGCCGTCCAGGCGCCTGGCGACGGCAAAGATGACCGGCAGCATCACCATGAGGCCTGCGTCGAAGAAGATGGGAAAGCCCATGATGAGAGAAGCCACGCCGAGTGCCAAAGGGGCCTTGGCCTCGCCGAAGAGTTTCACGAGGGCGTCGGCAAGCGTTTTGGCTCCGCCGGAGGTCTCTGCCAAGCGCCCGATCATGGCGCCGAGGCCCACCAACAAGGCTACGGAACCGAGAGTCGAACCGAAGCCGCTCGTCATGGTGGGAACCACGCCATCCAGCGGGATTCCGGCGGCCAAAGCGGTGAGCGCGGAAACCGTGACAAGGGTGACGAAGGCGTGCACCTTGAAGTGGATGACGAGGATGAGGATGACGGCGATAGCCGCCACCGCAATTCCTAACAGAGGTCCGGTGCCCAGCGTGGGCTCCCAAGTGTCCATGACATTCATGAATGTTGATTTTACGTGCGCCGTGCGTGGTGATCTAGAGCTCACGCGTTGTAGTTGTGCGCGTGATTGACGGTGCTAGTCCACGCCGAGTGCCGGGCCCACCGTGGCCCAACTGATGGCTAGCTCCCGGCGGAAGAGCCCCCACGTGTGGCGCCCGGCCGGAAGCTCGTAGTAGTCAAGATCAACGCCAGCGGCGGTGGCACGCTTGGCGTAAAAGGAACTGCACCAGTAATCCAAGCGTTCGTTGAGTCCCAAGGCTGGGAGCGGTGAGTCCTCAATATCGACATCAAAGTCTGCCGGGCCGCCGCGGGAGACGATGACAAAGGTCTTCCGCCCCTTTTGGTGATCGAGGTTGAGAACCGGCGAATGCTGCGCCCACGCCGGATCCCACGGCGCGCCGAAAGAACGAGCTGGGTCCGTACCGTAGAAAGCCGCGCTTACCCATGCGAAGGACTGCGCGAGGATACCTGTGGTCGAAGGGCAGCCGGAGAAGGAACCAGCAACCTTGAACCGCGGATCAAAAGTGGCAAGCTCCAGCGCTGGGCCGCCCGAGTTGCTCACGCCCGCGATGCCGTCGCGGCCGTTGCCGTGAAACTTGGCGTCGATAAGCTGCGGGAGTTCCTTGGTGAGATAGGTGGCCCACTTGTATTTTCCGTGGGTGTCATGGGGCTGCGCCCAGTCGGACATCATCGAGCCATAAGCACCGCGGGGTGATACGACATTCACGTGCTTGTCGCGGAAGAACTCGGAAGCTCCGCCACCGTCCCACCACAGTGCGTCCTCGCCTCCGCCGGCGCCGCCCAGCAGGTAATAGGTCGGGCGAGGCTGAGTATTCTCTAATCCTCCCAGAGGAAGAATGATGTCGTTAGCGATAACGCGGTCCATGGCCGGTGAATAGGCCTTAAGCTCCCACACGTTGTCTTGGATATGCCGCAGCTCGCGCAGTTGTGCCGGTGCGGTGGTCGCGGGTGGGCGCGTAGCTTCTGGTGCGACCGTCGGGATTCTCACTTGCTGAAGTAACTTCCCCCAAGCAGCGAAGATATTATCGGCAAAGAGTACTGGAGCTAGTGGGCCCAGGGCTATGGGATCGAGGGCACTGGAGTGTTGATCGATGTTGGCGATATCGCTGCTCATCGCATCTGGCGCCTGTGCGTGCGCCGGGTGAGCGTGAGTGGGGGAAAGGATCAGCCCCACTGAAAGAAGGCCCGCTAGTGCGGTGCGAGAGAAATGCATTGGTTCACAATAGCCAACTAATTGTGTACCGCGAAATGCCGTCTGCGATATGAGAGCCTCGTGAAAGAGCCGCTGGGCACAAAGAAACCCCGACCGCGTATGGCGGTCGGGGTCCTCTCACTCTCTCACTGCCGGACTAAGCGCCGGCGGGCTGCACTCTCTGTGAAGCGGGCGTGGGGTGTTCCTTAGAACAGGCCCTCAGCCTTCTTGCCGGTGTCCTTCACGGTGATCTCGCGGGAGTCAACGTTCTGGTCGTTGTCGGTGGAGTTATCACCCTTCAGGCGGGAAATCTGGGTCACCTCGATGTAGTTCTTCAGGCGGCCTTCCTTGGTGTTGCCGTCGCCGAAGTCCAGGTTGGCAACGCGAGCGCTCTCGCCAGCGTTAATCGGGTTGGCCAGGGTGACCTCGAAGGAGCGGGTGGAGGTCTTCTCATCGAAGCCCAAGTCGCGGATGTGCGCACCGTTGGAGGAGCGCGGGGTGATGAGGCGGTCAACGCCCTTCGGGCCCTCAGCGGTCTTGACGTCAACGCGGTACTGGACAGCTGGGAAGTCGCCGTAGTAGCGCTCGGTGCCGACGTTCTCCAGGCGGAGAGCAACGGTGCCGGCAAAGCCTGCGTGCTTAGCGCCGGAGGTGGTCAGAACCGGCTTCAGGTCCAGCTTCTGCTTGGCCTCATCGGTCTTGCCGTTATCAAGGTCCTCCTGGACCTTCTTGTCGGCTTCCTCTTCCTTCTTACCCTCAGCCTCGGACACGGCCTTCTCCTCCGGAGCGACCTCGTTGTCCTTGATGACCTCGGCGTCAGCCTCCGGGGACTTCTCTTCCTCAACAACCTTCGGGTCGTTGACGTCGGTGGTGTTCTGAGCGTCCTTGTTTGGAGCGTAGGAATCAGCGATGTCGTCGTAGAGCTTGACGCGAACCTCGTTCTTCATCGGCTGCATTGCGGACCAGAAGGTCGGGGTGGACCAGGTGCCGTTCGGCTTGCAGTACTGCTGGGTACCGGTCATGTTCAGAACGCGGAAGCCGTAGGTAGCTTCACCGGTGTGGTTCGGCGGAACATCGTACGGGCCGATGGACTGGCCAGCCTCCCAGGACAGGGAGTAGGAAGCCGAAGCACCGAGCTTGGTAGCAATCTCGTGGGAGACGCCGAAGGAGCCCTCAGAGTTCTTGCCGGAGCCCTTGCCGCCTGCGTTCATGGAGGTGGTCTCAGTGCGGTCACCGTTGACGGACAGGGTGATGGACTGGGACTTGGACAGGTCCTGCTGCAGCGGGATGTCCTTCTTGGTCTGGTTGGTGGTGGAGATGGTGCCAGCCGGCATGAAGTTATCGGTCACCTTGTAGACCACGGTGCGGTGGTCCTCCCACGGGTTGCAGACCGGGCGCGGGTTGAGCACGTTGGCCTTCATGTGGTCGGAGCCGTGGGACGTGTGAACGATGGGCAGCTTGGCGTTCACAGCCGGGGTCTCCGGGTAGGACTCGGTCTGGGTAGCTGCGGAGGCAGCCGGCGCGATGAGGGCAGTGCCTGCAATCGCGAGGCCGGCGATGAGGCTGGCGGTGCGACGACGCTTGGTCATTGTTGTTCTCCTGGATGAAAATTTTTGGGGCAATGTGGTGACGCACTGCGGTGGCGCTGTAGGAGCGCTGTTGTGCCCAGTGCGTGACGTGTTGCAACGATAAGACGCTTTTCAGGATCGCGCACCCTTAGAATTGTTAATATTTTTGCCCATGGAAGTATATTTCGATCGGGTGGGTCTGAAGTGAACATTTCACTAAGAAATTTGCGCCAACCTTGGTTTTGTCCCAGTAGACCGTATTCTGGGAAAACGTCTCTTTGACCATTCGTTCACAAACTAAAGAATGACCCCATCGAGGGGTGCTTAAGGGGCGCGTCGGGGATGGGCGGCGGGTGGTTTGGCCCTGAGGGGGCAGGGATGTGGGCGCAGCCGTAGGCTTCTGAATTAAGGGATTTCTTAAAGGGGCTGCGTCATTCTTCTTCGATCTCCGGGTCTTCCGAACGGGCTTGCTCGAAGACCTCTGCCGCGGCGCGCAGATTAATGGTGCCGATGATGAGGCCGACTACGATATCCGGCCACGGGCTTGCCCATGCCAGCATGAGAAGGCCGGCGCCAAGAATGAGAATGTTGGCGGCAACATCGTTGCGCGCGGCCAACCAAGCACCGCGCGTGAGCGCGCTGCCGTGACGCAGTTGCAGCAATAACACCGCGCAGAGCAGATTGATGAGCATGGCGGCTACGGCCGTGCCGGAAAGCGTGAGCGGCTCGGGCACGGCGCCAGTGACGATCTTCCATATGGCCATGGCATAGGATGCCACGGCAGGAATCAGGATGAGTCCGGCTAGGCCATAGCTTGCTTTGCGGCGCCGAGTCCCAACTTATTTTTCTTATGAGCGGTTGTGTATTAGTCGACGATGGTGACGTCGTCCTCGCGGCGGTGCCTTTCGCCGGCGAAGCCACCGAAGGCTGTAATGAGCGCGGTGGCGGCCAGGATGATAATTCCCGGTGTAGAGCTAGGCGTGTCATTGGAGGCGTTCAGCGCGGTAGCGAGGAAAGGTAGCAGTCCCGATACTGCGGAGGCGATATTGGCAGAGATGGCCACCCCGGAATAACGGACGTTAGCCGGGAAGATCTCTGAGAGTAGGACGCCCGACACGGAATAGGTGATTGTAACTAGGGACAGTCCAGTGCAAACAGCAAGCGTGAGTAGTACAGCATTGCCGGTATCGATCATCGCCCACAGCGGCCACGCCATGATGGCGGTGGCAAGCGCGCCGTATCCGATAACGCGACCGGGGCCAATCTTTTCGCCGAGGCGGCCGAAGATGATGTTGATAAAGATCTGGCACACAGCGCCGAGGAGGGTGGCGTTCACGACGGTCTGGCGCTCGAAGTCTAGCGTGGTTGTGGCATAGGAGAGGACGTAGGTGCTCATGACGAAGAACCCGCCGATGCCTAGGAAGGCTGCCGCAGAGGCGAGGCATAGTTGTGGGAAGTGTTGTGTGAAAAGCTCCTTCAGGGAGCCTTGGTGCGCGGCTTCGTCTGCCTCGGCCTCCTCTTCGAGTGCTTTGTACACCGGGGATTCCTCAGCCTTCGAGCGAATCCACAGTGCTACTGCCAGGAAGGGGAAAGCGATGAGGAAGGGGATGCGCCAGCCCCATGAGCTCACCGCGTCATCATCGAGCATGAGTACAAGCGCGAAGGCGCCGGAGGAGAGCAACGTACCGGCGGGGGAGCCGATTTGCACGAAGGCTGCGTAACGGCCGCGCTTTTCTGCCGGCGCGTGTTCGATAGCCATGGTTGTTGCACCACCCCATTCGCCGCCGACGGCGACTCCCTGGAGCAGACGCAGGATGACCAGAGTGATAGGTGCCCAGATGCCAATGCTGTCAAAGGTGGGCAGGAGGCCAATGACTCCGGTGGCTACTCCGATAACGACGATGGAGATGATAAGGGCTGGTCGGCGCCCCATCTTATCGCCAATTTGCCCGAAAATAACCGCGCCGAGTGGGCGGGCGAGGAAGCCTACGCCGAAAGTGGCGAAGGAGGCGAGGGTGGCGCCGGTGCCCGACATTCCAGAGAAGAAGAGTTCGTTGAAGACGAGCGCGGCGGCGGTGCCGAAGAGGAAGAAATCATACCATTCGAGGGCTGTGCCGACGAATGCGGAACTGGCGATGCGGAAGACGTCCTTTGAGTCGACCTTGATTTCCTCGGCGCCGGATTGGGCCGAGGCGGCCGGCGCTGCATGGGTAGTCATATCGAGGTGCTCCTTATGTGAAATGCATTACCTTTCTATGGAACATTAGGTGCGCGTCACCTTGGGGTGAATGGGGCGGAGAGTTTTCTATGCATTGCCCCACTGGCCGAGTGCTGTGGTTGTGTCTGTGCACAAGTGCTATCGGGCAGTGCGATGGAGTGCTAGCAAAGCTCGCGCGGCATCCTTTGGGCGAGTGATGTCAAGACCGGTGAGCTCGTTGACGTGTCGTAGGCGGTTGAGCACGGTATTGCGGTGGCAGTGCAGCGCTTCCGCGGAATCCTTGATGGACCCGCAGTCCAGGTAGGCGGTGATGGTCAGGTAGAGCGGCGCGTGGTGAAGCCGTAATTCGGCGATTGTCTGGGTGAGCTCCGTCATGCCGCTGGCGGTGAAGTCTGCGAGGGCATCCCCGGCGACGGCCCAGAGTGCATCGGGCGCTTCGGTGAGTTGGTTCAGCGGCCCGGTGGCATCGAAGATGCGTGGTGCCTGATGTGCAGCCGCGCGCGCTCCGGCTAGTCCGGTGACGTTGCGAAAGAGCACCCCGGAAATATCTGCCAACTCTTTGGTCCTGCGTCCTGTGGAATGGCGGATGGGGCACTGTTCACTGGGCCAAAAGGCCACAAACATCCCGCGCACACCGTGGCCGAAGGCCTTGCCGGAGGAGATGGGTTCGTGGAGAAGCGCGCGCAACTCCACCGCCGCAGTGGGATGGGCCACCACGACATCGAAGTGGCAATCGGCATCCAGGTTGAGCGCGCGGGTGATTTCCGCAATGCCGAGCGTGCCCAGTGATTCGGCCGCAAAGAGCCTTTCCAAATGTCGGGCGTGGGCGCGGTGCACGTCGTGCTGCCCGCGCGCTTCTTCTAGGCGGTAGGCGTCGCGTACCACCAGGTTGTACATCGTCACAACGGAATGCAGCTGGGTCACGTGGTCGATGAGCACTTCCTGGTCCGCGCCGGCGGCCCGGCGTAAATGCTCCCAGAGGACCGTGAAGTCGAGCTGGATGGCGTCGATCAGCGTTGCTAATTCCACGCCCTGGTGTGCGCGCCGCCGACCCAGGCTCTGCGCGTGGGCGCGCAGCTCCTCCTCATCCATCGCGCCGACCAGCACATCGGAGATGCGAGCGAGGACCTCAAAGGCTGTAAGGCGTAGCTCGGCCTCGCTCACTAGTGAGTCGCCATAGCGCCCTGAGCGGCTAAAGGCGGTGAGGAAATCCTCCACCAGCCGGGGGATGGTGCCCTGGACCTCCGCAACGATATCGTGCCAGCGTTGTTCGTGCATGTGCACAACGCTACACGGTGGTCACTGGTGAATTGCCCTCAATGCGGAGAGGTGTATCACTTCTAGGTTTAACCTGTGGGGGCAGACACAGCACGCACCGCGTGCAGTTCGTCGGAGAAACAGGAGAACACAGGAGGACGCATGATCACGCGCATCGACAACGCCCACATCCTGACCCAAGACCCTGCGCGGCCAGTCACGGATGCGGTGGCCTTTGCCAACGGGCGCATCCTGGCAGTGGGGCAGGCCGCCCGTGACCTGCCAGCTGACCAGGTGTGCGATGCCGGCGGGCGCACGCTGAGCCCTGGTTTTAATGACGTGCATTCCCACACCGTGTGGTTTGGCCAAACGCTGCTGGAAGTCGACCTCTCCCGGGCCACAACGCCAGAGGATGTCTACTCTGCATTGCACGAGGCCGAGCCCAACCCCGACGGTTGGGTAGTGGCCGCAGGGTTTCGCCCCTCCGGGCTGGATGCGCCGGTGGAGATAGAGCAGCTTGACCGCGTGACCGGCGGGGCTCCGCTGCTCATCAAACACAACTCGGGTCATGCCTACACGGTGAACACCGCGGCCCTGCACGCGGCAGGCGTTGACCCCGCCAACCCGCCGGAGGTGGAAGGCGGCGAGTTCGTTTGCGATGCCGATGGCCACTGCACTGGGCTGCTCGACGAAAACGCTATGCGCGCTATCCAAGAGGTGACACTGCCGGAATCCGGCGAGGAGATTGCCCGCGCCCTGGAACTGGCCACGCGCCGCTACCTCGAACGTGGACTGACCTCTGTCACGGATGCCGGTGTGGCTGGCGGCTGGATTGGGCACAGCCCGCGCGAGATTGCGGCCTATCAGAACGCCACCCTGCACACCCGCATGCAGGTGATGGTGACCATGGATGTGCTCCACGAGATTTCCGGACACGCCTCCGACGGGACCGGCTGGGGACTGGATGGCGGGCTGCGCACCGGTTTCGGCGATGAGTGGCTGCAGATCGGACCAGTGAAGATTTTCAGCGATGGCTCCCTGCTGGGAACCACTGCTGCGCTGAGTGAAAACTATGCTTGTTGCTCCCACCACGGCTACTTCCAGGGTGACCCAGAACAGATGCGCACCCGCGCGTTGCGAGCGGCGAATTCTGGCTGGTCACTGGCCATCCACGCCATTGGGGATGCAGCGGTAGATTTTGCGATAGAGACGCTGGAGGAGGCCGTCGACAAGCATGGCGTGCCCGCCATGCCGCACCGCATCGAACACGGCGGCGTGGTGCGCCCCGACCAGATTGAGCGCCTGCGCGGCAAGCCCATCGTGGTGGTGCCGCAGCCGCTGTTCATTCAGGCCTTCGGTGACGCGATGGCGGATGCCCTCGGCCCGGAGCGCACGGAGTGGAGTTACCCGGGCAAGCGGCTTCTCGACGCCTCCCTCATTCTCCCCGGCAGCTCCGATCAACCCGTGGCACCAGGTGTGCCCCTGGAGGTCATGCAGGCCTTCGTGGAGCGGCGCACCGCCTCGGGCCGGGACTACGGGCCTAAGGATCGTCTGACCTCAGCCGAGGCGCTCCACGCCTATACCGCCGGTTCGGCCGCGGCGACGGGCTGGGCCGGGCGCAAGGGGCAGGTGATGCCGGGGCAGCTGGCGGATTTTGTACTGCTTTCCCAGGACCCGCTGCAGACTGATGACCTTTCCACCATCGACGTGGCCGCCACCATTGTGGGCGGCGAGCTGCGCTACGGAAGCTTTTAAGGAGTAGAAATGCGATCAACCACCAACGAACAATTCCTGGCCGATTTCCAAGCCATGTCCGCCAACGGTGCCACTCCGGGCGGTGGCGTGGAGCGACAGGCAGCCAGTGCCGGCGATAACCTCAACCGCGCCTGGTTCCACGAGGTCCTAGAGTCCCTCGGGGCGCGCGTCATCTATGACGAGATTGGCAACCAGTACGGGCTCTTCGAGCTTGTCCCCGGCGCCGAGTACGTGGGCCTGGGCTCACATCTGGATTCGCAGCCCTTGGCCGGCCGTTTCGACGGTGCTTATGGCGTGCTGGCTGCAG
The DNA here is from genome assembly GCF_001814945.1 of Corynebacterium sp. HMSC066C02. Classification (NCBI taxonomy): domain Bacteria; kingdom Bacillati; phylum Actinomycetota; class Actinomycetes; order Mycobacteriales; family Corynebacteriaceae; genus Corynebacterium; species Corynebacterium sp. HMSC066C02. The sequence goes on from NZ_KV818450.1 coordinate 226,500, forward strand.
CCCATGCTGCCGGGCGCGTGGCGCAGTCGGGTGCCAAGGCGCGCTATAACCTGGCGGTCATCAACTGGTTCAACGAGGAGGGCTCGCGCTTTGCGCCCTCCATGATGGGCAGCTCCGTGTATGTGGGAACGCTGGCGCTTGACCGCGCCCACTCCGCCACCGACCTTGCCGGCGTCACTGTGGCGCAGGCCCAGGAAGAAGCCGGATGGGCCCCGCGCGGTGAAGCCCCGAAGCTCGCGGCCTATGCGGAGATCCACGTCGAGCAAGGTAAGGAACTTGAAGCTGCCGGCAACACGATTGGCCTGGTTACCGCCACGTGGGGTGCGAAGAAATTCCAGGCGGTGGTCTCCGGTGAGCAGGGCCATACCGGTTCCACTCTGATGGCCGATAGGAAGGATGCGCTCTTCGGCGCCTCCCTCATCATTGCTTCAGTAGAGCGCCTCACCCACGAATTCGCCGAAGGCCAGCTGCAGGCTTCGGTCTCGCAGCTAACACTGGAGCCGAACTCGCCCGTGACCATCGCCCGCGAGGTGCGCTTCAACGTGGATGTGCGCTCACCCTCCACGGAGGTGCTGGAGAAAGCCCAAGCGCGCCTGCAGGAGATTATCGCCGAAGCAGAGGAGGAATCACGCACCTCGGTCGAGCTATCCCCAACGCACGAGTGGGCACTCAACCCCTACCCAGCAGCCGGCGTGGCGCTCGCCCAGGAGGTCGTGGAGGAGCTGGGCTACTCGCACCAGGAGATCTACACGGTGGCCGGCCATGACTCGACCAACCTTAAGGAAGTGGTGCCGACGGTTATGCTCTTCATCCCCTCCGTCGACGGCATCTCACACAACGAAAAGGAATTCACCACGGAGGAAGACTGCGTGGCCGGCCTGGACGTGCTGGCGCACGTGGCGCAGCGCCTCGTGGAAAACGGTTGCGGGGAGGATTAGGCCCCTAGCGCGGCCCTGCACTAGTCATCCGCGCTAGTCCTCATCACTCCACGGCACATACCCGAAAGCCTTCAGCGCGGTCTCGAACCCACGCTTCATGGTGGTTAACTCTTCCTCGCTGAACTCATAGGTGCGCAGGCGCGCCGGGCCGGTGAGGGGGACGTGGAGCAGGAAGCGCCGGCCTTCCTCTGTGATGCTGCACAGGCGGCGGCGCAGGTCCTCTGGATCATCGTCGATGGCAATGAGATCGTCACGCACCAAGCGCTTGACCGCCTGCCCGATGGTGGCGGGCTGCCAACCCAGCTCCTTGCGCAGTTGCAAGATGGGAATGGGGCTCTTTTTATCGATCAGCCGGAGGAGCGAAAGGTGCGAACCGGTGATGCCGTACTCGCGGCGTGCTTCGGTATCGAAGCGCGCGCGGGCGCGCTCGAAGCGGCGGTATTCCGCGATGGTCTCATCGATGAGGTCAAAATCCGTCACGTGATCAAGCCTAAGAGCTCGGGGTTGGTGGCCGCAAATGTTTATAGCGGCAACTCTATCCAAAGGTGGAGGGATCGATGGGGCGTTGTGAACGGGGGAGCTTTTCTACTACGAGGCGGTACGAGTCCGTCACGAGTTCGGCCAGAAGTTCCGGGGTCAGCTGGGGAGCTGGGTGCACCGACACCCAATGTCTCTTATTCATGTGGTAGCCGGGCGTGATGAAGGAGTGCTCGCTACGCAACGCTTCTGCATCCAGGGGATCGGCCTTGAGGATGGCCTGCTGGCGGCCAGTGACCGCAGTGAGAAGGAGGAAGACCTTGCCGCGCACCTTAAACACGTCCCAGTCTGGTCCAAAAGGATGCGTCAGCGTGGCGCCGGGCAGTTCCATGGCGCGGTCGGTGGCACTGGAGTGAAGGTCCAGGGCGCTGGAGCCGCTTGAGCAGGAGTTCATGTGAACCAGACTAGGTGAAAACACCGTTGGGCCCCGTCCTCCGATTCCTCGGGGAGGGGCCCAACGGCGTCTCTATCAAGTCCCTCCAACTATCAGCCATTGGCCGCCCTCTGGAGGGTGAGGGGTTCTCTCTCGCATGCGCTCTCTCAAACGCACAACATTGAGTATGGAGGCCAACGCTGGCACCGCCATGAACTCTTCCTGGCAGTTTTCTGCTAGTCAAAAATCTTCTAGTCAAAGTGCGCGGGGCGCTTTTCTAGAAAGGCCCTGACGCCTTCCTTGTGTCCGGCAGAGGCCATTTGCGCATATTGCGTCGGCTCTTCCCAGGCAAGTTGTTCGTCTAGCTGGCCCAGCGCCGTGCGGTTGATGGCCTCTTTGGCTTTTGCGAGGGCATCGCGCGGCGCGATGTGCAGGCGCTGCGCTAGCTGCAGCGCGGCCTCGAGGGCGTGGCCCTGGTGCGCGCGTTGGGCGACGATCCCAGCTGCCTCCGCTTCGGCGACGCCGAGCTTGTCCTGGAGAAGTGCCAGTGCAAGGGCGCGGTGGCGCCCCACGGAGGCGAGCGCGGTAAGGCTTACGCCGCCGTCCGGGATGAGGCCAATCTTGCCAAAGGGTAGCGTGAAATAGGATTCTTCAGCAGCCACGATGAGATCGCAGGCGAAGGCCAGCGATGCACCAGCGCCAGCGGCCGCGCCTTCGACCGCAGCGATGACCGGAATATCCGCGGCCTGGATTTCGGTGACGAGCGCATTGAGCTGGGGCAGCATGGTGGACTCGGCAGGGGTAGGAGCTTTTCCCGTGGCCTGCGCGGCGGCTGCTGAGTGTGCGGCGGCGACCAGATCCGCACCGGCGCAAAAGGCCGTCTCATCACCGGTGATGATGAGGGCGCGGATGGAGGGATCCGAGGAGGCGTCGTTAAGCGCAGCCGAAAGCGCCTCGCAGTGTTCCTTGGCAATGGCGTTGCGCCGCGCGGAGTTGTTGATCTGGGCGATAAGGGCAGAGCCTTCGCGGCGGGTGAGGATGGCGTCGGTCATGAATTAGTCCTTAAGGAGTTCGGCGAGGGAGGAAATGATGCGCTGGGCATCGGCGGAAATGCGGGAGACGATGTCAGCGCACGGCGCGACATCGTGGATAAGGCCCTGCGAGGTGCCGCAAGTCCACACACCCGCGTCCAAGTCACCGGTCTCGTAGACCGCGCGGCCGCGCTTGCCTGCAACGAGGTGGCGGATGTCGCCGAACTCCGCGCCCTGGGCGAGGCGCTCGGCCACTTCATCGCTTACAGCATTCTTGGCCACGCGGGTGGAATTGCGCAGCTCCCGGAGGATGAGCTGGGTATCCAGCTCGCTGCGCTCCACGATGGCCTGCTTGACGTTCTCGTGCACCGGGGCCTCCGTGGAGGCCACGAAGCGGGTGCCCATGTTGATGCCTTCGGCGCCCAGTGCCAAGGCAGCAGCGAGCCCTCTGCCATCCGCGAAGCCGCCCGAGGCCACGATGGGAATGTCGAGTTGATCGGCGGCGGCAGGGATGAGGACGAGGCCCGGGATATCATCCTCGCCAGGGTGCCCGGCACATTCGAAGCCGTCGATGCTCACGATGTCCACGCCGACTTTCTGGGCGCTGAGGGCGTGCCGCACGGAGGTGCATTTGTGGATGACAGTGATGCCAGCATCCTTGAAAGCCGGCATGTGGTCCTTGGGGTTGTTACCGGCGGTTTCTGCGATCTTCACGCCTTCCTCAATGATGACGTCGCGGTACTCCGCATAGGGCGGTGGGGTAATTGCAGGGAGCATGGTGAGGTTGACGCCGAAAGGCTTGTCGGTGAGCTCGCGGGTGCGGCGAATCTCGTGGCGCAGATCCTCCGGGGTGGGCTGAGTGAGCGCGGTGACGACGCCGAGGCCACCGGCGTTAGATACGGCTGCGGCGAGTTCGGCACGGCCGACCCACTGCATGCCGCCTTGGATGATGGGATGCTCGATGCCGAGCATCTCGGTAACACGGGTGGAAATCATGAGGATTGTGCTCCTTCGTGGTGAGGAAAGCGTGGGGGAGTGATGACTGAGTTCCTGAACTAAACGGCGGTGAATGGTTATTCGGAAAAATGGGCACGCAGGCGCTCGATAAGTTCGTCCGGCAGGGCGATGGGGCGGCGCGCGGAGACGTCGATAAGCACCAGCGTCGCCGTGGCAAACACGCACGGGGTGCCATCCTGAATGAGTTCGTGGGCGACTTGATAGGAGGTGTTTCCGATGCGAGAAATCCACACGCGAGCCTCGATGGAATCGGTGTAGGTGAGCTCGGCGTCATACTGGACATCGAGGGATCGAACCACGTGAGCATAGGAATCGGTGGCGACGGGGCCGGTGAGAGTGGCGGCTGCACGGACGCGCGCCTCCTCCAGGAGGGTGACCACTGTGGCGTTGTTGACGTGGGCGTTGGCGTCTTGGTCGGACCACCGCAAGGCGAGGGGTATCGGGATGGCGTTGGCGGGCGCGCGCATTGTTCCTCCTGGGGCAAGCGGGTAGAGTGATGCACATTACTATACATACGAATTGTGGTTCGTTGCTCGAATCGTGAGGAGAATGCCATGACAGATCTTCTGGGAATCGATGCTCTGCTGAGTGAAAAAGAAAAAGCTACCCGCGACCGCGTTGCCGCACTGGTGGATGAACACATCCGGCCGCATGTGGGGCAGTGGTACGAGGATGCGGTGCTGCCGGAGTCGATCTTCCCGGTGCTCGCGGAGGCCGGTCTGTTCGGAATGCATCTGGAAGGCTATGGCTGCGCCGGGCGCTCCGCGGTTGAATACGGACTAGCCATGCAGGAGCTGGAAGCAGGGGACTCCGGTATCCGCACGGTGGTATCGGTGCAAGGATCGCTGGCAATGTCGGCGATTTATAAGCACGGCTCGGAGGATCAAAAGCAACAGTGGCTTCCCAAGATGGCCGCCGGCGAGGTCATTGGTTGTTTCGGCCTGACGGAGCCGACCGCGGGCTCGGACCCGGCGGGCATGGCGACGGTGGCGCGCTACCGCTCTGGTGAATGGGTCATTGATGGTGCGAAGCGTTGGATCGGTCTGGCGAGCGTTGCTGGGGTAGCCATCATCTGGGCGAAGGTTTCTGAGGAGGACGCGGCGGCTGCCGGGGTGGAAGCGGGCGTGCGCGGGTTCATCGTGCCGACGTCTACGCCAGGCTTTAACGCCACCCCAATTACCCGCAAGCTGTCCATGCGCGCTTCCATTCAGTGCGATATTGAATTGGGCAGCGTTACTCTGCCTGCTGATGCACTGCTGCCCAAGCATCCAGGGCTCAAGGGTCCGTTTATGTGCTTGAACGAGGCTCGCTTCGGCATCAGCTTTGGCGCTTTGGGCGCTGCTCGTGATTCTTTGGAGGCGGCTCTGGCCTATGCCAAGGAGCGCAAGCAATTCGACCGCTCGCTGGCGTCCTTCCAGCTCACCCAGCAGAAGCTGGTGGACATGGCGGTGGAGCTGAACAAGGGGCAGTTGCTGGCACTGAACCTGGGCCGCGCCAAGGATGCAGGCACGCTGGAGCCCTACCAGATTTCGGTGGGCAAGCTGGCTAATTGTCGCACCGCCATCGACATTTGCCGCCAAGCCCGCACCATCCTGGGCGGCAACGGTATCACCGCGGACTACTCGCCGCTGCGCCACGCCGCCAACCTGGAATCAGTGCGCACCTACGAGGGCACCGATGAGATCCACACGTTGATTCTGGGGCGCGTGCTGACGGGGGAGGCAGCGTTTAGCTAACCGTATGGCGTCGGACCGGTGCTGCCGCACTGGTGCTGCTGCGCAGATGGTCCCTTTACTCTGCTAGGGAGCAGAGTAAAGGGACCATCTAAAGGGGGGACAGAGAATCGTGCCGTCACCAACGCACAGGAGAAATGGCGTAAATGCTCGGCCGAGAACTCCTATTTCGACTCGGTTGATGCTTCATTTGGAGTAGACGTTGGTTCACTGCCGTCCTTGTCTTCGAAGGAGAAGCTTACGCGAGAGGAGGCAAGGTGGTGTGCTCGGGCCTCTTCTTCGGGGATTTCATCGAACTGGCGTAGCGTTCCATCTCGCTGTTCCTTGAAGAAGTCGCGTCCGTAAATTACGGCAACAAGGAGGATTCCGGCAGCGAAGCCCCAAGTTGCTCCCTGAATTGCGAGAATTGCAGCGATAACGCCTGCTATTCCCAAATCTCGCTGATTCTTTGCTTCCATGATGCCGACACGGACACTGACGAAGCCTTGAATGACAAGGGTAAGTGCTAGTGCCACTGGCAAAATGGGTTGTACGAGTGTCACGATTGGGAGAAGCATGATTCCGGTTTGGCACCCAATTCGGAATGAGAAGGTGCCTCCGAAAATCGACTGCATTGCTTTTCGGCCTTGCTTGAAACGCTCGACCATCACGACGTGCATCGCAGCCCACAGAGGCCCGCACATACAAGCATCGGGGCCGATGATACTCATGATCGTGTTTCGGGCTCCGAAAAGCATGTGGGCGCGGTTGGGATCATAAACGACAGCCTCATCGGTTCTGACGTGGTCTGCCTCGTGGAGTACCGCCTTTGCTTGAAGCACATCACCGAAGACCACAATATATGCGGCGAGCACCGTAGGAATCGCGGTAATGAACATGTTCAACGGCGGGAAGCCAAGGCCAAAAACAGTGTAGTTCTGCCATAGGCCAATAAAGTCTGGGCTGGAGAACCCAAATTCAAGCTTGGGCCAGGGAGACTCGCCAACAAGTGGTGCAACAATAACGGCCAAAAAGATAGCGGGAATAATGCCAAGAGAACCTACTATGCGCCAACCTTTTCTCTTCGCGCGCAGCATAGCGAACGCCCTCGAATACATAATGAAGAAGGCCACGGCTAGAAGTATTGAAATGGTGATTGGGAAGCTGTGGAACTTGCCGTCCTCGCCGAATACCTGAATAACTGCCGCTAGTCCGGCACCCATAATAACGCCGGCCCTAATCGACCCGGGAACAAAACGTACAACTTTAGACGCCCAGCCTGTTATTCCTAGCGTCATCGAGAACAAGCCTAAGAGGAGCTGGAAGGCGACGAGAGCCCACACACGCTCATCCTCCGGAAAGCTGTGGAGATAAACGAGCAGTAGAGGAATCGCAGGCGTAATCCAACCGGGAACAACGGGATCGCCTAGAAGCGCATGTAGGAGGTAGAGGAAGCCGTTCATGAGGACGATAGCAATCGCCATCTCGAAAGACATTCCTACGGCTTCGGTAATAAGAGGAATTGCAGCCAGATCGACTGCACACATAATCAGGCCTTGCGAGAAGTCTGCGAACTCAAAACGGTAGTGAAGAAAAGGGATGCGGACGTCGAAGGGGCCAAGTTTCCAACTGGGGGTCGGAGTGCCAATTCCTTCGTCAATTCCAGGGGTGGTTGTAGCCATGCTCACGGCCCTTTCTTGAATTTCAAAATCATTTCTTGAGGTGAGGGTTAGTCAAAAGTGATGATCTGTCGAAGCACAGCGCCATCGGATAGGGAGTCCATGGCTTCGTTGATTTCATCAAGCTTGATGTGGGAGGAAATCAGTCCTTCTGCCTTGAGTTTCCCGTCTCGCCAAAGCTGCTCATATTTGGGAATATCTACGCTTGGAACTGAAGAACCAAGGTAGCTTCCGTGTACTCTTCGGGCCTCAGCAGTAATTGTGAGTGGATCCAGGGTGATCGAGCTGTTTGGTGCGGGGAGACCGACAGTGACTGTTGTTCCTCCGGGTGCTGTTACTTTAAAGGCGGTTTCTAGTGCCTTCGGGTGGCCGGCTGCCTCGACGACACCATCGAATTTGAGGCCCAAGTCTTCCGCCTCTTGAGGTGAATATGCCTCGTGCGCGCCGAGATCGAGGGCGGCTTGACGTTTCGATTCCTGCATGTCGATGCCAACGACTTTCTTTACGTCGAGGGCGAGAGCAGTGATAACTGCAGCCATTCCAACGCCACCGATACCAACCACGGCGACGGTGTTATCCGGGGACGGTTTTAGCTCATTTAGGATGGCACCACCACCGGTTAAGATTGCGCATCCGAAAACCGCTGCGATATCTGAGGGAACGTCGTTTCCGATGGGCACTAGCGTTTCTCTAGCTGCAACAGCGTGGGTTGCGAAGCATGAAACACCTACATGGTGCTGAACAATCTCGTCGCCGCGATGTAGTCGTCGGGTTCCTCCCAGAAGCGTTCCTTCCTCATTAGTTTGAGAACCGACGGAACAAGGCATCATGCCGTTGGTTTGGCACTGCTTGCACTTTCCGCATCGCGGAAGGAAGGTGAAGACGACCTGCTGACCAACCTCCAGGTCATTTACGCCTTCACCTATTTGTTCTACGACGCCAGCGGATTCGTGTCCCAACAACATCGGGACTGGTCGAGGTCGATTGTTATTAACTACAGATAAATCAGAATGGCAAACACCGGCAGCAGTAATTCGGACAAGAACTTCGCCTGGCCCAGGCGGATCAAGTTCCAATTCCTGGACTGTGAGTGGTTGCGATTCTGCGTATGGGCGTGGTGCTCCCAGACGTTCAAGTACAGCACCTCGGATTTTCATGGTGAGCCTCTCTCAGGGGATATAACAGCGAGCAATACTCCACACACCGGTAGAGTGAGGCCTAAGTTACCAACCGGCCCTGTCGTGACATGGGTAACAATATGTGGATAGTTCTATAATTTTCCCTTGGAAGTGGATATTTAACCATGTTGACGGGCGGCGAGTTTGGAACAGATACCTCTTATGTAGCGATTGTTACTTGTCGGAAAACGTTTGAAGCCCCGCGCCTTAGCAGCGCGGGGCTTGGTGAGGAAAGGTGAGAGATTTGTTGAGGTTTAGCCGAGCTCTGTTTAGTCGAACTCGATGATCTGGCGCAGGGCTGCACCGTCGGAGAGGCGGTCCATGGCGGTGTTGATGTCCTCGAGCTTGATGTGATCAGAGATGAGGGCCTCTGCGTTGAGCTTGCCCTCACGCCATAGCTGTTCGTACTTCGGGATATCCTTCGACGGAACGGAGGAACCCAGGTAGCAGCCGTGCACGCGGCGTGCTTCACCGGTCATTACGAGCGGGTCGATGGTGATGGTGGAGCCCGGTGCCGGCAGGCCAACGGTGACGGTCAGGCCGCCCGGTGCGGTGACCTTGTAAGCGGTCTCCAGTGCCTTCGGGTGGCCGGCAGCCTCCACGACGGCGGTGAACTTCTTGCCGGACTCTTCGGCTTCCTGTGGGGTCATGGCGGAGGTGGCGCCGATTTCGAGGGCCTTTTCGCACTTGTCCTTCTGCATGTCGATGCCCACGATCTCCTTCACGCCGAGTGCAGCGGCGGTAATGATCGCGGCCATGCCCACTCCACCGAGGCCAACGACAGCGATGCTGTCCTCCGGCTTCGGATCAATCTCGTTGAGGACGGCGCCGCCACCGGTGAGGATGGCGCAGCCGAGGATAGCGGCGATGTCCGCCGGGACATCGGAGCCCACCGGTACGACGGAGAGCTCGGAGACCACGGCGTGGGTGGCGAAGCCGGAGACACCGAGGTGGTGCTGAACCGTCTCACCGTTGCGGGTGAGGTGGCGGGTGCCGCGGATGAGGGTGCCCTCGTTGTTGGTCTTGGAGCCAACCTCACACGGCATCTTGCCGTCGGTCTTGCAGCCGGCACACTCGCCGCAGCGCGGGAGGAAGGTCATGACCACGTGGTCGCCAACCTTGACGTTGGTAACACCCGGGCCGATTTCCTCGACGATGCCGGCGGACTCGTGGCCTAGCAGCATCGGCAGCGGACGGGGGCGGTTGTTGTTGACCACGGAGAGGTCGGAGTGGCAGAGGCCAGCGGCGGTGATCTTGACCAGAATCTCGCCCTCGCCGGGAGCGGAGAGCTCGAGCTCGCTCACGGTGATGGGCTGAGAGTCGGCGTAGGGGCGCTCATCGCCGGAGCGCTCCAGAACGGCGCCGCGAATGGTAATCGTGTCAGACATTGATACCTCCAGACATCGGATGGGGTTAATGCCTCGCAATGTACGCCACGTCACGTCGGGGAGGGCGAGAACGGCATGGGAAAAACTACACCCAATATATGCTCGGATGGAGAATTCTCTACCTGCTGAGCGCGTGAGCGCGCAGCGCTACGAAGACATCGAGCCCGCGCTGGCCCACGGCCCACTCATCTCCCATGAGCTCAGCGATCCGGTCGAGTCGCTGGCGCACCGTATTGGGGTGGATAAACATGGCGCGAGCTGTTTGCGGGATGCTGTGGCCGGAGAGCAAGTAGTGGTGCGCGGTATCGGTCAGCTCCGTGGAATGCTCCGCGTCATAACGCACCAACGGGCCGATCGTGCGCGTGGACAGCGCGCTCAACGCCTGCGGGTCCGCGCCCAAGATGAGGCCGACAGTGCCCAAGGTATCTTCGGTGACTAAGCGGCCTTGTACGCCGAGCGCTAAAGCTGACTCCAAGTAGGCCATAGCGGAATCGTGGGCGCTGCGTGCCGAATCCAGCCCGTCGAAGCCGATGGCAGAAACCGTCAAGTCAGGAAACTCAGACAGCAGCGGGGCAAGTGCCTTATCAATTGCTCGATCCGGCTGGTACAGCACGCACACGTGCTGGTCGTGGTGTGTGATAGCGGCATTTCCCGGCAGAAGGTGCTCTAGTTGCGGGCGAGTTGGCAAACTCTTTGCCGAGTGTAAGCCGACGAAATAGAGCTGTACCGAAGAATTCAGGCTGATTCCCGTTAGGTGGCGCAGACGAGCGATCTCCTCGCGCCCAGCATTACCCAGAGCCACGGCGTAGACGAGGTCATCGACTTTGCGCGCGGTGGCGTCGACAAGCGCTTCGGCAAAAAGAGCAATCGCAGTAAAGGCAGCAGAAGCGTGGCTGATGACGCGCAGTTCGGCATCGCTGAGCTCTTTGTCCACGCCAATCGTGCCTAAGGCCCGCCCGTTGAACTCCACGGGGAAGGTACTGGTTGGGGAAGTGTTCGGGGCACCTTCCGTGGTCCACAGCATCACCGGTGCATCGAGGCTTTCAGCCAACACGCGTTCGAGTTCCTCAAAACTCGCGTTATTCATCAGCACGTGGAGCAGCTGCGTGTTGACGTCATTGAGCCACTGCAGTTCTTCGACATGGCGGCTGAGCGCAATCTGGGAGCGGGTCAACTCGGCCACGGATTCGCCTTGGCTCTCGATGACTTGCGCATTCTCCAGCGCCACGGAGGTAATAGAGCCAAGCACCTCGAGGGCCGCGATTTCTTCGTGCGTGTAGTGGCGGGGGTGGCGGTCGCCCACGAGCAGCGCGCCGATGGTGCGCCCGGCGGTGCGGATCGGGGCGCCGAGGATTCCGCGGATTCCTTCGGCTTCTACCGCGCGGTCCACGTAATCCACGTGCGTAACGTTGGGATCTGCGGAATGGTCATAGGTCCACGCTGGGCGGTTGGTGGCGGCCACGATGCCGAGGACTCCGGAGCCTATCGGCATGTTGATGGTGCGGAATTCCTCCGTGACGACACCACTGGTGGCCAGCACCTTGGTAAAGCCGGTGTCCTCATCGTTGAGGCTGAGATAGCCCACGTCGGTGCCGATGGTGGAGCGCGCGTGGCGCACGATGGCCTGGAAGATATCAGTGGATTCGCGGCCGGAGTTGAGCATGTGGGAGACGTCGAGCAGTTTGGTCGACATCACCCGCCATGTGTGGTTGGCGCGCATGGTCTCCTCGATGGCCCGAAGCGCGCCAAGCTCCTCGGCCGCCAATTGCTCGCGCAGCTCGTCGGGGACACGGGTGCCGCTGGCGAGATGGGAGAGTACGGGGCCGAGGAGAGACATGCTCCCTAGTTTAGGAGGCTGGGCGGGGCGCCACCTACTTCCAGTGGGAAGAGGAACGCTTGGTCATCTGCTCACGGTACTGCTGAGTGGTGGTGGGCAGGAGCTCACCGGTGGCCCAGTCCAGGATGACGCCGTAGTGGCGGACCAGGTCGAGCTGGTCCAGCTCGCCCGCGTTGTAGCGCTCTGCCACGGATTCCGGGTCCTCCGCCAGCTTGTCCAGGCGGGAGGAGCGAAGTTCCTCACGTAGCTTCGTGGTTTCCTCCTCATCGAGCTCGTACTCATCGATCTCGGGGTCGATGGCGTGGATGACAACGCCGTAGTCTTTGGCAGCACGGCCCACGGACACGTAACCGTCGATGACGTCCTCCAACACGGCCTGCGGGTCACGCTCCAGGGCATCGCCGAATCCGCCACCACCGGCAGAGGGGCGTTCGAAGGTATCGCCCGGGCCGACTGGCACGTTGGAGAAGAGCGCTCCGAGGTACTTCTCATCCGGGGTGCCGCGGTTGAGCCACACGCCCTGCGGGATAGACGGCAGACCACCCTCAATGCCCCAGGTGACCGAACGGGAGCGGTCACAGCAGTAGCTCATCACGGTCTGGTTCGCGTCCGTGAGCACGCCGCCCTTGGATACGCCGACGCCGCCGCGGAACTTGCCGGGGCCGGCCGAGTCGGTGACCAGCGCGTGGTGGCTGGTGATCACAGGGGAGAGGCGCTCCTGGCCTTCCACCGGCTGGACCGCCAGGCCCGGACCGAAGACCGGTGCGGTAGCAGAAGAACCATCGCGGTCGACGCGACCGCCCCAGCCGCCGGCCATCCAGTCGTACCACATGAAGAACTCGCCCTTATCCTGCGGTTTCTTCGCATCACGCGTATCCCAACCGCCGATGAGCAGGTACTCCAGGTTGAAGGCGCAAGCCATGGCGCGCTCCTGCATGAGCTGGGACCACAGCTCGAAGACGGCGTTCATGATCTTCTCGAAGGGGCCGGAACAGAAGCCGGTCACCGCGTGCGGCATTCCGGCATTGACCACGGTTCCCTCTGGGCCGAGGTCGATGTCCATGGCGCGGTAAAGACCGGAGTTGAGCGGTACATCGGGGAAGAAGGTCTTCGTACCGGCGACGATTCCAGAGAACGCGGAGCCATAGCCGGCGTTGAGGAAGCTGGCGACCGCCGGTGCGGAACCATCCAGTGAGTAAGAGAGGCGCCCGCCCTTGATGCGCATCGTCACCTTGATGGGAACCAGGCCTTCTTCCTTGGCCGGGTCGAGGTCGATGTAGTCGGTGGTGGACCACTCGCCGTCCTCCAAGTCGGCGACGCGGGCGCTGACGATGTCTTCCACGTAGTCCTGGACCTCACGCAGCGCGGTCCGCACGATGTCGACCGAGTACTTGTCCACGAGACGGTGGATCTCACGCTCACAGACCGCGGTGGCTTCGGCCTGGGCCTTGAGGTCACCCATGACGATCTCTGGGCTACGGGTGTTGCCCGCTAGGAGCTTGGCCACGTCCTTGAGGAACACGCCCTTGGACCACACGCGCACCGGAGTGATGCGCAGGCCCTCGGTGTAGTAGTTAGTGGCGGACACATCGAAGGAGCCCGGGACGGAGCCGCCGGCATCAGCCCAGTGGCCCTTGTTCTGCGCGAAGGCCAGCAGGGTGCCCTCGTAGAAGATGGGGCGCAGGAAGGACACGTCATTCATGTGCGTGCCGCCCTGGTAGGGGTCATTGATGGCGAAAACATCGCCTTCGTGGATGTCATCGCCGAATTCCTCGAGCACGGCCTGGCACTGGAAGTGCAGCGTGCCGACGTGGACGGCGATGTCCTGGTCACCCTGCATGACGGTGTTGCCCTCGGCGTCGCAGAGCGCGGAGGAGAAGTCGCGCGAATAAATAACGAAGGAATAGCAGGTGCGAAGAATCTGCTCGGACATGAGGTTGACCGAGGTGGCAAAGGCGTTCTTGAGCACCTCGAAGGTAACCGGGTCGAGCGTACGGCGGCTGGAAGAAGACGGCGACGGCTTCTGTGGCTGTGTCTGAGTAGTAGTCATGTCGATTCCTTTCAAAGGAGAGTCTTAGGCGAGCGTCTTAGGCGTTGGTCGCCTTGCCGATGTGGATGCGGATGTTGGACCACTCATCAATTTCTGCGCGGTCACCAGGCGGAATGACGGTGGTGGCGTCGAATTGATCGATGATGGCGGGGCCGTTGAGCTTTGCGCCGGCCTTCAGATCCGGGCGGTGGTAAATCGGGACATCGGCCCAGCCGCCGTGCGCGGAGAAGTACACAGGGCGGGTGGTCTCCGGGAGCTCTGCCTCGTGCTCTTCGACGTCATAGTGCTTGAAGGGCGGGTTCTCCAGCTCACCGATAGCGATGAGGCCAATCTGGTAGAACTCCACGGCACCTTCGCGGTCAGCGAAGGAGTACTCGCGCTCGTGCTCGTCGTGGAACATGGCGACGGCATCATCGAGCGGGTTATCGGACTCGGGGATTTCCACGGTGAGGGAGCGCCACTGGCCGCGGTAGCGCATGGAGGCAGTCAGCTTGAACTTCATGCGCTCCTCTGGCACGTGCTCCTTGTGGAGGCGCTCGCGGGCTTCGGAAATGAGTGCCTGGAATTCCTTGCGCAGGTCTGCGGTGTCCACCTCATCCACAGGGGCTTGGTACATCTTGGTGATGTCGTGGCGGATATCCACGAGCAGGCAGCCCTGTGCGGAGGTAACGCCCGGGTGCGGCGGGACGACGACGGTGGGGATGGAGAGGTCGCGGGCCACCTCGGCACCGTGCAGTGCGCCGGCGCCGCCGCCGACGACGAGGACGAAGTCACGCGGGTCGTAGCCGCGGCGGATGGACAGCAGACGAACGGCGTCGGCCATGTTGGCGTTGGCCACCTGGACGATGTTTTCCGCGGCGGTCTCGGTATCGAGGCCCAGAGGATCGGCGACGGTCTTGTTGACGGCCTCACGCGCGGCATCCGGGTTGAGCTTCAGCGCGCCGCCGATGAGCTCAGTGCCGAGGCGGCCGAGGGTGACATTGGCATCGGTATTCGTGGCTTCGGTGCCGCCGCGCTCGTAACAGACCGGCCCCGGATCCGCACCGGCCGACTGCGGACCATTGCGCAGGGATCCTGCCTCATCGATCCAGGCCTCCGAACCGCCACCGGCACCGATGGTGCCCACCTCAATGGACGGGAAGCAGATGGGGAAGCCGTACTCGACCTGCCACTGCTTGGTAATGCGAATATCACCTTCGTAGACCAAGGCGATGTCGGTGGAGGTACCACCCATCTCCAGGCCGATGGCGTTGGAGTAGCCGCAGCGCGTAGCGATGTCCTGCACCGCGATGGCGCCGGCGGCGATACCGGAGGCGGCCAGGCGGACCGGGTAGCGGGAGACCATCTCCGGGGTCATGGAACCGCCGCCGGAGTGGAGGAGTAGCAGGTCACCGTCGTAGCCGCCTTCCTCCAGCTGGCGGGATAGGCGGTTGACGTAGCCGGAGACGAGCGGGGCTAGGACCGCATTGGCGACGGTCGTGGAGAAGCGGTCGTGCTCGAAGATCTCTGGGAGGATTTCGGAGGAGGTGGAGATAGCGGCGTCGGGAAGCTCCTCGCGCAGGATCTCGGCCATGCGTTCCTCGTGGGAGGCGTTGGCGTGGGAGTTGATGAAGCAGATCGCCACGGTCTCAATCTTCTTGCGGCGCAGGATGCCGGCGATGCGGCGTGCCTCTGCCTCATCGAGCGGGGTGACCTCTGCGCCGTCGAAGTCGATGCGCTCTTCGACCTCGTAGCGGTCGCGGCGGCGGATATAGGGCTCCGGAACGTCGTGGTAGGCATCCCAGAGCTCATCCTTGGTGCCGTCACGGATCTCCAACACATCGCGGAAGCCCTTCGTGGTGATGAGCGCTGCCGGCGGGAAGCGGCGCTGGATCAACGCATTCGTGGCCACTGTGGTGCCGTGGGAGAACACCTCGACCTGGTTGAGCTGGACGTCGGCCGACTTGAGGCCGTTCATCACCGCCTTCATCGGGTCATCCGGGGTGGAGGGAACCTTGGCTACCGACAACTCGTGGGTCTCGGTGTTAACAATCGCGACGTCGGTGAACGTTCCGCCGACGTCAACGGATACGCGAAAAGGCTTGGTCTCCGTCATGGTGTGGACCTCTCTTTCAAAAGATGGTGAATTCGGTTGAGAGGAATCTTGATATGGCATGAGGAGGGGAGCAATGGAGAAACAGTGAATCAAGATGGAAAACGGTGGAGGAAACTCCAAAAAGCCAGGTTGCAGGGCGCTAGAATTACCTGATTAAAAGTAAGATAGGACACTATTTTTTGGAGGATTAAGTGGCGTCACAAGATGATCCGGTGCTGCGGATCGCCGATCTCGTCGTGATGGAGCCGCGGCTGCGCCGCTTGAGCAAGACGCTCGAGGATGAGAATTTTGTGGGGCTGTGCGCCGAGGGCGATGGGGACGTGGCGGGCTGGCTAGTCCTTCCCCAGCCGGAGGGAAGCCCACGCGCCATCCAGCGCCGGCTGGTCGACGCCGCCGGGGTCATCTTCCTCGACTCCGAGTTCGATGAGCAGGAAGTCCTGGACTCGGTAGAGGGAACCGGCGCCCTCCTGTACGGCACCGATGGGATCACGCGCCAAGATATCCGGCGCGCGGTGGATGAGCTTTTGCGGCGCCAACCCAACCTGGCATCCTGGCGCAAGCTCAGCACCATCGGGCAATTAAGCCCCGGGTTGGTTAACCCGGCGCCGGAGTCCGAGATCCTCGCGCGATTTGCCAGGTTTAGTGGAGATTCCTTGTTGTTGTTGACCGTTGATGGTCGGGTTATTGCCGCCGCCGGCGAACTGCCTGCGCGGAGTATTGCACGTTCCCTGTCGGTGGTGGTCAACCACAGCACCACGAGCATGCACGTGGGGCGTTGGAAGGTCTTTGCTCGGTGGCTTGACATTGCTGGTGAGAGCCCCTCCTTCGACCATGGCTACTGGCTGATCCGGGGGCGGCAGACCAGTCAGGATGCAGACTTCGATGACCCCGCTTTCGCAGCGCTGGAGGAACTGCTCACCGCTTCCCTCATGGCGCAGAGAAACATCCTGCGCAACCACGTTGCCGAATCGAGCGCGTTGATGGTGGCGTTGTGCGATGAGAATTCGAATAGGGAAGAAGTGGCCACCACGTTGCGCAGGCGGGGCTTTTCGGAACACGCGAAAATGCGCCTCATCGTTTCCGATTCCATCAAGGATTCCTATCGCAGTGATGTGCGCGACAAAGCTTTCGCCGTGGCCCAAGATGCGGGCGTGCCACTGGTGCTGGGATATGTGGCTGGCCGTACCTGCGTGCTGACGACGCAATCGGGTACGGAGACCAAGATTGCGGATGTGCTCTTCGGCTCAGTGGGGCTTTCCGACGGCTTCGATACCGTCGAGGAAGGCCCGCAGGCGTGGCTGCAGGCATTGCTTGCCGCTGTGGTGGTGGAGCGGAAACATTCCTTGCACCTGCAGAGCATGGAGTTTTCTCAGTGCAGTGCCATTGAGAAGGCAGCGGCCTACCTGGGGCAGCGCGGCCTCGAAGATGCAGTGGGGCAGCTCGACCGCGCCATCGGCTCCATTAAAGATGGGGAAGAAATCTTCCACGCTTATGAGGCCGAAGGGTTTTCTGTCGCCCGTGCGGCCAAGGTCGTGGGTGTACATGCCAATACGGTCCGGCACCGGTTGGAGGCACTGGCGGAACGTATTCGCTTCTCCGATGCGGACCTGGTCCTGTGGGCGCTGTGGAAAGCGCTGCGCCCCCGTATGCAGCGCTAGGCGGCTGGATGCGGGGGCACGGAGAAGGTGTGAGGGCAGAGAGTGAGAGGGGGAGGGGAGAGAACTACACCTTCTTCTTGCTGCGTGGGATGGGCTTGCCGGTGATGAGCGCGTGGAGCTTGCCATCGCCAATCTGCATGTCCTCCGGGAGATCCGCGGAATCAACTTCCGTCATGATTTCCTTGATGAAGTCAGACTCCGGGATGGAGGAGTTGCGAGCAATGGCCACGAGTTCACGCATCTCCTCATCGGAGAGGTGGTTGTCATTCTCAAAGCGCTTCTTGAGGAGCTCGCGTGCGCGGCGGCGCAGGTCTGCCTCGGACTGCAGTTCCCCGCGGTTCTTCAGCCAGGCGAAGCCGATGATGAACATGATGGCGATGCCCATGTAGCCCAGAATCGGGTAAACCCAGCCGATGAGGTTGGAGAAGCCGATGAAGGAGAGCACGAAGCCGATGAGCACGGAGATGACATAGACCTTGTAGAAGTGCTGCGGCTTGCCGCGGGTGAGGCGCTTGGCAAAGGCATAGAACATGCCGATGGAGGTGTTATAAATCATGCCGTAAATAGCAACGGACATGGCGACACCAAGCCACGGGTGAATCTGCTCAATCATGGCCAGCGTTGGCATCTCAGCCTCGGTGATCGGGCCCACGGAGACGTAGAGGCCACCGACGAGGACCGCCAGCAGGAACAGGAAGCACAGGCCGCCGAGGATGCCGCCGTAGCCCACTTCCTTAGCATCGAGGAAGTTACCGCCAATAACGATCATCATGGAGACCACGACGATGACGTTAAGACCCAGGTTATTGATAGAGGAGACCCACCAGTTCGGCAGCGTCGTCGGCAGCTGCTGTGCCTGCTCGTTGAGGTGCGACCAATCGGGGTTGGACGTGAGCACGGTATAGACCGTGCCGATGGTGAGCAGGACGATGATGAACGGGGTGATAGCGCCGATGGCGATGGTTACCTTGTCCACGTCAAGCAGGCCAGTTAGCAGGGTGAGCACGAGCATGAGGACCGCGCCGATCCATACTGGCCAGCCCCACTGCTGGTTAAGGTTGGCGCCGGCACCGGCGAACATGGCGAAGCCGATGCAAAAGAGACAGGTCAGCGTGGCGAAGTCGAGGACCTTCGACACAATGGGGGTGGACACCGCGTTGAAGACGGAGGTGTGCTCCTTGGCACGGTGATAAGAACCTAGTTGGAGAATAGTGATACCGGAGATGGTCATGGCCAGTGCAGCAACGATGGCACCGACGATGCCCATGTTGCCGAAGGCAACGAAGTATTGAAGGGCCTCGCGGCCGGAAGCGAAGGAGGCACCCGCGAGTACGCCGATGAAGGCCATCGCGATGCCGAATGAGCGTTTAAGCATGGTGAACCTAACTTTAGGTGGACAGAAATAGCTACTTATGCAAACGGGGCAGGCTGCCTTTGAAGGTGCCTGCCCCGTGCGTGATGGAGCGGAAGCTTCTAGTTCGCTGCCGCCTTGATGAACTCGGCGACGACTGCGAGCTCTTCCTCGCCGCGGTCAATGACACCGGCGGAGGTGAACAGCCCGTGGTGGTAGCCCAGAAGGTGCTTGTGCGTGACGTCGACGCCCGCCTTCGCCAGCTTGCCGGCGTACTCGATGCCCTCGTCCGCGAGCGGATCGTTATCCACCGTGATCACGAGTGACGGGGGCAGGCCCTCCGGTAGCTCTTCTAGCAACAGCGGGGAGAGATCCGTTGCCGTGCGCTGTGCCTCCTCCGTGACGAAGGTATCGATGAACCAGCGCATGGTGTCCGATGCCAGCGGGAAGCCCTCCTCCAAGCGCTTGTAGGAGGCACCGTTCTCGGTTCGCTCGCGGGAGCAATCCGTGATGGGGTAGAGCAGGATTTGGGAGCTGAGCTTGGCGACGTCTTCTTCGCTCACAAACTCGTTCGCCAGGGTGGCGGCGAGCTGGCCGCCGGCCGAGTCACCCGCTACCGCGATGGAGGTCACGGTCAGGCCGTGCTCGGCCTCAGGGTTGGACAACCAGCGGTAGGCAGCGCGGCAATCGTCGATAGCCGCCGGGTAGGTGTGCTCCGGGGCAAGGCGATAGTCCACCGCAACGACCGGGAGACCGGTCAGCACCGCGATACGGCGTACCGAGGAGTGGTGGGTCTCCAGGTTGCCCATGAGCCAGCCGCCGCCGTGCATGTAGAGCACCGCTGGGGTCTCCTGGCCGCGCTCCGCCTCCGGGCGGGGGTCGTAGAGGCGAACTTGGAACTGGTCAACCTGGAAATCCGTGGTCGCGGGTTCCTTCTCCTCGTGGAGCGGGTTGGCGTGGGCCGAGGCTACGTAGTTCTCACGCACCTGCGGGATGGGGAAGTTATGGAAGGACTTCGCCCCACCATCGCGGAAAGGTTTCAGCGCCTTCCACGCATCCTCAGCGACGGGACGCCCGGAAAAATCGTCGTGCAGAGTGTGCATTGTGAACTACCTCCTAGACCAGCTCGTAGTCGTTGAGCTCGAGCTTGTCGGTCAGCTCGTAGTACTCAGCGACGTTGCCGGACCAGTTGTTGATGACGCGGCCTTCTTCGTTCTTGTACCAGGAGGAGCAGTCAGCGGAGAACGCAGATGCCTCGAGCTCCTTCTGGATCTTGGTGTTGAACTCGTCGATGACGTTCTTCTTCACGTCGAGGGCTGCCTCCGGGTTCTCGCGCAGGTAAGCAACGGCCTGGGAGATGTAGCGATCCTGTGCCTCGAGCATGGCCACCACGGAGTGGTGGTTGAGGTTGGTGTTCGGGCCATAGAGCATGAAGAAGTTCGGGAAGCCGTCCACGGTCATGCCCAGGTAAGCCTCCGGGGAGTTACCCCAGCGCTCGCGCAGGTCGACGCCATCGCGGCCAGCAATCGGCAAATCACCCTGGAACTCCTGGGAGTGGAAGCCGGTGGCGTAGATGACCACGTCAAAGTCGTGCTCTGCTCCGTCATCGGTGCGGATGCCGGTCTCGGTGAACTTCTCGATGCCAGCGGTGATGAGCTCTACGTTGTCACGGTTGAAGGTGGGGTAGAAGTCATCGGAGCGCAGAATACGCTTGCAGCCGAAGGCGAAGGTCGGGGTGAGCTTCTCCACCAGCTCCGGGTCGTTGACCTGGGAGCGCAGGTGCTCCATGGCCTGCTCGACACCCTCAGCAGCGGAATCGGTGCCCTTGCGGGTGCGGTCGAAGCCCTCCTCGCGGACCTCGTGGATCTCCTGGCGGATAGCGCGGTAGGAATCCGGGTTCTCCTGGAACTCCTTAAGTTCCTCATCGGTGAAGATGACCTGGTTGCGCGGCAGGATGTAGTTAGCGGAGCGCTGGAACACGGAGAGCTTCTCCGCCACCTTTGCTACCTCCGGGACCAGCTGAACTGCAGAAGCAGCGTTGCCGATGACGGCGACCTTCTTGCCGGCCAGGTCAACGTCGTGGTTCCACTCGGCGGAGTGGAACTGCACGCCCTGGAATGCCTCGCGGTTCGGGAAGTTCGGAACCTTCGGCTTGGAGAGCTGGCCCCACGCACCGACGAAGACGCGGCCGTAGTAGGTCTCACCGTTGGCCTCGATCTCCCAGGCCTTGAGGTCTTCCTTCCACTCGGCGTTGGTGATGCGGTGGTTGAACTTGATGTGGTCGTAGAGGTTGAACTCCTCAGCAAGAGCCTTGAGGTAGCCCTGCATTTCGTCCTGACCGGCGAACATGCGGGAGACGCCAAGGTTGAGGAAGTAGGAGTAGCAGTAGATCAGAGCCTGGGTATCGCAGGCAGCACCCGGGTAGGTGTTGTCGCGCCACACGCCGCCGACCTCATCGGCAGCCTCGAGGATGAGGAAGTCTTTCTGCTCGTCGCGGACCAGCTGGGCGCCCATGCCCAGTCCGCCGTAGCCGGTGCCGAGGATGATGCAATCGTAGATCTTCATAGTGGTGTGTCTCCTTTTAGACGGTGGTGGTGTGGATTAGTTTGCGCGGATGGCTTCGGCCAGGACCTGGAGGCCGTCGCGCAGGGTGGACTCATTGATGACCAGCGGGGGCAGGAGGCGGATGACGTTGCCGTCGAGGCCGCAGGTGAGGATGAGCACGCCCTGCTCGCGGCAGGTCTTGGCTACCTTGGCGGTGAGGTCAGCGTTCGGCTGGTTGTTGTCGTCTACCAGCTCGATGGCGATCATGGCGCCGCGGCCGCGGACCTCGGCGACGGTGGTGAGCTCGAGCAGCGGCTCCAGCTCCTCGCGGGTGATGGCCTCGATCTCGCGGGCGCGGGAAGCCAGATCCAGCTCCTCCATCTCCTCGAAAGCTGCCAGGGAAGCAGCACAGGCCACCGGGTTACCGGCGTAGGTGCCACCCAGGGAGCCCGGGTCCGGGGCATCCATGATCTCGGCGCGGCCGGTCACAGCGGACAGCGGCATGCCGCCGCCCACGCCCTTGGCGGTGGTGATGAGGTCCGGGATGATGCCCTCATCGTCGCAGGCGAACCAGGATCCAGTGCGGCAGATACCGGCCTGAATTTCATCGGCGATGAAGACAACGCCGTTGTCGGTGCACCATTCCTGCAGTGCCGGGAGGAAGCCCTTGGCAGGCTCGACGAAGCCACCCTCGCCCTGCACCGGCTCGATGATGACGGCAGCCAGTTCTTCGGTGCCGACGTACTGCTCGATGTAGCGCAGGGTGCGCGCTGCAGCCTGCTTGCCGTCGAGGCCGTCGCGCAGCGGGTAGGACATCGGCGCGCGGTAGATATCAGCGGCCAGGGTGCCAAAGCCTTGCTTGTAGGGCTTGTTCTTGGCGGTCATGGTCATGGTGAGGTTGGTGCGGCCGTGGAAGGCGCCGTCGAAGACCACAACGCGGTTCTTGCCGGTGTAGCGGCGAGCGATCTTGATGGCGTTCTCCACTGCCTCAGCACCGGTGGAGAAGAGGCAGGTCTTCTTCTCGTGGGTGCCCGGGGTCAGCTCATTGAGCTTCTTGCAGACATCAACGAAGCCCTGGTACGGAGCATTGAGGAAGCAGGTGTGGGTGAGGTGGCTGGCGGCCTCGGCCACGGCCTTGGCAACGCGCTGGTTGGAGGCGCCGACGGAGGTCACGGCGATGCCGGATGCGAAGTCGACGATGGTGTTGCCGTCGACGTCGACAAGCACGCCACCATCACCGTCGGTGATGTAGGAGGGGTAGCCCGGGATGACGCCAGCAGCGACGTCTGCTTCACGGGCGGCATTCAGCTCCTGGCTGCGAGGGCCAGGGATTGCGGTGGAGACATTCCGCTCCTGGGGGAGGCGGTGCTTGAGATCCTGCATGCTGTCTGCTCCTTAATACTCGGAATTTTTTTATGACGTGGGTCATTCTTATGGCTAAACTTCAGAAGGGCCATAGACAATCTGGTGAAAGAATGGTGAGAATTTGTCCACAATGGATACGGGGGTAGCGGTCGGGCTGGAAGAGGGGAGCGTTTCCCTGAGATGGTTGGCTAATCAGCCTGATTTGGGGATAGAAATTCTGCACGATTGTGGGCGCCCTTTTTCCGTAATACACCCGTGTGAGCTGCGCGATCCCCGCGAGTTTGTGGGGTCTGAGGTGGTTATCCTGCTTACCGGCATGGCCTTTGAAGGGAAGCCGGAAGAGCTGGCGGAGTACATCCACAGGGTGGCCGAAGGCGGGGTAACGGGGGTGGGCTTCGGCGTTGGGATTGCCTTTGCCGAGGTTCCGCCCTCCATGGTGGAGGCCGCCCGGGAATGCGATATTTCGCTCTTCACGGTGGCGCGGCGTGTTCCCTTCGTTTCGGTACTCGCGCGTCTCCACGACGAGCTTCAGCGTCAGCGTGAGGAAGGCCTGGAACTCTTCATTGCGCAGCAGGGTGCGCTGAACGACGCCGCCATCGCCGGCCTCGATGCCCTCGTGGATAAGACCGGACGCCTGTTGGGAGCGCACTGCTGCCTCGTGGATAAGGACGGACGGGTCTTCGCGCAGTCGAGTCACCCCGGCCTGCCCCCAGTGGAGTGGGGCCCGGTAATTACCGATACCCGCGCGCAGAACTTCTACGCCGCACGCCGCGTCGGCGGGTGGAACGTCTTGGCCCAGCGCTTGGCCGACCACGGTGCGCGCTCCTTCGGGCTGCTGGCGGTGGCGCGTGAGAGTTTCGGTGTGAACGAGCGCGCACTGCTCAAACAGGCTGCAGGTCTCGCGGAACTCACCGTGAAGCGCCCGCAGGAGCTGCGGCGCACCCAAAACGAACTCAACTCCATGGCCATGGCCATTCAGTTGGGCATGGACCAGCCGGAAGATCCCATGCGCCGCATCTTCCACATGGTGGGCGATGCGCAGGGTCGGGTACGTCCGGTCTTAGTGAAGTCGGAAGGCGAGCGCGCCCACCAGCGCTTCCTCCACGCCTTGGACGCTCGCCTGCAGGAGCACGGGCGCTTGCTTTTCGAGTACGCGCTGGATAACTCCTCCAGCCTCCTGCTCTTTAGGGGGAGTCGTTCGATGAAGAACTTGCAAGACTTGTTGCGTGATATTCGGGGAAGCAAGCGCATCGTCGTGGGGCAACCCATGCCATGGGGCGAGCTGGGAGTAGGAGTTGTCCGTGAATTGGAATCCTTCGCCTTTGGGCTGCAGCCAGGAATGTTGGCGGGACCAGAATCGCGGACGCTGAGCTGGACCAGGGATCCCAGGGTCAAGGGTGCGGTGCACAATCGCGCCGAAGAAACCTGGGGCAAGGTGCGCGCGTACGACGCGGAGCACGGCACCGAATTGGCGGAAACCTTGGAGGTTTATTTGCGCGCGGGTGGGCACGTGAGCCGCACCGCTGAGGAGCTGCAATCGCATCGGCATACCGTTCGCAAGCGCATCGCGGACTTGGAGGATCTTCTCGAAGTCGACCTCAAGGATCCTCTCGTGGCGGCGGAGCTGCTCATCCTCGGGGTCAGCGTTCCGAACTGAGTCCTCAATGGTCAGTTAAGAATCAATACTGAGTAAGAGGAGTTCTGCGCGGGTGACGGGGTTAGCCAAGTCCACGCCACAAAGTTGCTCCACTTTATCCAACCGAGCGCGCACGGTGTGCCGGTGAACCCCAAGCTCCGCGGCGGCAGTGGCTAGGTTGGCGTTGCCCACGAGGAAGGCGCGCAAAGTGGCGAGCAACTCCGTATTGTGCTGAACATCGTGTTCGGCTAGGCGGCTGACCGTCGCCGCGCGCCGGGCAGTGAGGGCCTCGGGTACTCCGGGCTCTGACAGCCAGGTAGGGGCAGCCGAATCGAAGGTGGCCACAGCGCCGAGCGGCAGGCTGCGCGCGTGGCTCTGGAGAGAGGACAAGAGCGCCGGTGTCAACGCCTGCCATTGGATGCGCTGCAGGATGGATGTGCGGAGGTAGCGAGTGTGTTTCCCGCTTAAACCTGGGTGTGCGGTGCCCGGGGGAAGCGCGATAAGGGCCGAATCGTGTTCCGGGCGGATGAGGTTGAGAGGCTCGGCTTTTCCGATCTCGCTCAAAGCCCGCGCGAGGCGGGAGGGGGAAGCTGCCGTGAGAAACAGGACATC
The DNA here is from genome assembly GCF_001814945.1 of Corynebacterium sp. HMSC066C02. Classification (NCBI taxonomy): domain Bacteria; kingdom Bacillati; phylum Actinomycetota; class Actinomycetes; order Mycobacteriales; family Corynebacteriaceae; genus Corynebacterium; species Corynebacterium sp. HMSC066C02. The sequence goes on from NZ_KV818450.1 coordinate 251,501, forward strand.
GATGAGATCATGGCTATCGGCCATATGAAAAGCCGCCTGCAGGGCGGGGGAGTCAACGCCGGCCAGTTGGGTATCAAGCGCCAACGCTCCGAGGATCGTGTGCGCAGTGGTGTCGGGATGATCTAAGAGCAGGCTGGCCAGGCCGGTGAGGTGTCGGATGAGCGCGCGGGAGTAGGAATCGAATTTCTCTGCACGCGTTACCGCGATGGCCCAGCGTCGTCCCGCTGATCCGAAGATGCTGGTGATGGTGGCGCCTGTGCTTGTCGACGTCCCCGTTCCCCGCCCCGTCTGCTCCGCGGCTTCCACCGCGGCGTCGGCCGCACTGATCCGGCCGCGATCGCTGCGGCTGACCACCGCTCCGGAGAAACTGGCTACTGCTACCGCGGCGCCGAGTTCCTTGCCTGCCTGTGCGATGAGTGCGTCGATGCTCGTGGCTGCCGCCTGGTTGAGGCGTTCCTGCTGGCGGTGGAGTGCAAAGTGCGCGTTGTTGTCCAAGCGGGCCTGTTCCTGAGCCACGGCTGTGGTGATGGATACGAAGCGGGTGGCGCGTGGGACCTCAAAAAGGGTGAGATTGTGCTGGGAGCAGGCGCGGATAAGTTCTGTGGGGACCTCACTGAAGGCCAGCCCGGTACCGAAGCCGATGCCCTGCACGCCGGCCGTGGCCAGAGCCGCGCCATAGCGCTCAAACCCCTCCGGTTCTTCCTGAAAAGCAAGCCCCAGGGTGAGCATGAGCGCGCCGGGGGAGGTGAACTCGCTGGGGTCCGCGAGCTCGGAGGCGTGGATAGTGTTGAACGTAGCGCTATCGGTGACGATGTTTCGCAGGTTCAACGAGCGCTGGTTGAGCAGCCAGCGAAAGGTTATCTCACGCATGGTAGACAGGGTACACAGCTATGGATAGAAAATTTATACACCCTGTCCATAGTGGTTCCAGGGTGGTAGGGGCCACACTAAGTGGCATCCTATTCATCCGAACACAAAAGGAAGACCATGCAGGAACTTCAGTACCACATTGAGCAGTCCCGTCACCTGGGCCAGCAGGTCCCGGGCCCGAAGAGCGCCGCCTTGGATGAGCGTCGCAAGAACGCCCTCCCCGCGGGCATGGCGCCCTCGCTTCCGGGCTACGTGGTGGATGCCGATGGCGGCATTCTCGCCGACGCCGACGGCAACCGCTTCATCGACCTTGCCTCCGGCATCGCCGTGACCTCCGCTGGTGCCTCGAACCCGGCCGTCGTGGCCGCGGTGCAGGATGCTGTTGCACACTTCACCCACACCTCCTTCACCATTTCCCCGTACGAGTCCTACGTCGCCGTGGCGGAAAAGCTCAACGAGGTCACCCCGGGTGATCACCCGAAGAAGACCGCGCTGTTCAACTCCGGTGCAGAGGCCGTGGAGAACGCAGTGAAGATTGCCCGTAACTACACCGGCAAGCGCGGTGTCGTGGTCATGGACCGTGCCTTCCACGGCCGCACCAACTTGACCATGGCGATGACGGCCAAGCAGTCGCCCTACAAGAATGGCTTCGGCCCCTTCGCCCCGGAGATCTACCGCGCGCCGATGTCCTACCCACTGCGTGACGGCCTGAGCGGCGCCGAGGCAGCCCAGAAGACCATCACCATGATTGAGCAGGAAGTTGGTGCAGCCAACCTAGCCTGCGTTGTTGCTGAGCCGATTCAGGGCGAGGGCGGCTTCGTCGTCCCAGCCGAGGGCTACCTCGCAGCAATCCAGAAATGGTGCAACGAGAACGATGTGGTCTTCATCGTCGACGAGATCCAGGCAGGCATGATGCGCACCGGTACGTGGTTCGCCTCTGACCATGAGGGAATCGTGCCGGACATGGTGACCATTGCGAAGGGCATTGCTTCCGGCATGCCGCTGTCTGCGGTAACTGGCCGTGCAGAAATTATGGATGCCCCGCAGCCAGGTGGCCTGGGCGGCACCTACACCGGCAACCCGGTGGCCTGTGCTGCTGCGCTGGCAACCTTCAAGGAATTCGAAGAGAAGGACTTCGGCGCGCGTGCTCAGAACCTAGAGAAGGTTGCCCGTGAGGAGCTGGAGCCCATCCTGGGCGATGAGCGCGTGGCCGAATTCCGCGGCCGCGGCGCGATGCTCGCCCTCGAATTCGTCACCGCTGAGGGTGAGCCGGACTCCGAGCTGGTGCACAAGATTGCCGACGCCGCCAAGGCCGAAGGCGTCCTGCTGCTGACCTGCGGCCTCGACCACAACGTCATCCGTTTCCTACCTTCCCTGGCTATTCCGGAAGATCTGTGGCGTGAAGCGCTGCAGGTCGTCGTGAAGCAGTTCAACGAATACAAGTAGTTCCTTGTTGCTCACCTGGATCTTTCCGGGTGAGCTCCTGTTTTATTAGTCCTTAGTTATCGGAGAAGTCTTTGTCCAACAACATTTCCGTGCCGCAGAGGGATGAGTCCACGGCGGAATTCAAACCCGCGCTGTCCTTCGTGCAGGGCATCGCCCTTATTTTTGGCACCAACATCGGTGCTGGAGTCCTTTCCATTCCTTATGCCGCTCGCAACGGAGGATTCCTCGCACTCGTTATCGCCTTGCTCGTGGCCGGTACGCTGACGACCATTTCTATGCTGTACGTGGCGGAGTCTGCCATGCGCACCAAGGCGCCGCTACAGGTTTCCGGATTGGCGGAACATTACCTGGGGCAATGGGGCCGGTGGTTGGTTTTCGTGGCCATCATCGTCAACGGCATCGGCGCGCTCATTGCTTATGCCGCTGGTTCGGGCGACCTGATCAACAATATTTTCGGGTTGTCGCCGCTCCTCGGCACGCTGATCTTCTTTGGGTTCGGTTCCTGGGTGATGTACCGCGGGCTGCACACCACGGGTAAGACTGAAGGAGCCATCACCGCAGGCATGGCCATCATCATCGCTGTCCTGTGCGGATGGACGATCCTAGGCCCGGGAATCAAGATTGAGAACCTTTTGGTTCTTCACCCGTTCTTCATCGTCCCGATTCTGAACCTGGCGGTGTTTTCTTTCTTGGCGCAGTACGTGGTTCCGGAGCTGGTGCAAGGCATGGACCCGGCTAAACCGCAGCAGACCGCGCGGGCAATCGTTATGGGCATGGTCATCACGGGCTTTACCCTGGCGTTGGTTCCTTTTGCTGCCCTTGGTCTGCTCGGCATGGAGGTCACCGAAGTAGTAACCATCGCGTGGGGCGAGGCCCTTGGCCCGGTGGCCTACTACATGGCCAATATCTTTGCCCTGGCGGCTATGTTGACCTCGTTCCTGGCGATTGGTTTTACCACCATGCGCAACGTCTTGGACATCTTCCACTGGGAAGGCGTGAAGGGACAGCGCATCGTGGCAGTAGCACTGACGGTTGTTCCGCCATTGGTGATTTCCATTGCTGGTCTCGGCGGCTTCGTTGCGGCGTTGTCCTATGCTGGTGGTTTCGCGGGCGCCATCATGTCCGTCATTCCGGTGATGCTGTTGCACGCTTCCCGAAAGAAGGGCGACCGCGACCCAGGCTGGAACGTGGGCGGACTCGCACACCCGGTAATCCAGGGCACCATCATCGTGGTCTACGTCTTGGCCTTCATCTACTCGATCATTTCCATCTTTGGGCTGGTGCCGGCAGGCTGGGCGTAGCACCGGCTTTTAGACGCGACACCCGCCTACTTGCCAAAGTTCTGGCCAGATCTTGAGGCTGGGGCGACAACTTTGGCAGATCGGGCAGTTGTGGCTCAGACCTAGTTGCAGATCGTGCCGAAAAGACGGAAAGGCTGGGCAGCTCCAGGAATTTGGAGCGGCCCAGCCTTTCGGCGTGCGGCCTAGGCTATGGCCTAGAAGATGCCGTGGTCATGAAGTGCCTCGTCATCGGAGGGGACCTCAGAGATGGCATCCCACATCTCAACGAGCTTGCCGTCCTCGACGCGCCACAGCTCGCAATAGGAATGGCGCGCACCAGCGATGCTGCCTTCGGAATGGGTTAGAACGAACTGTCCTTGTGCAACCGTGCGGTGGATGCGCTCATACTCCAGCCCCTCGCCGTCTTCCTTCAGCTTGGTGAGGAAATCGACGCAGTTCTGGGCACCATCGGCGATATCAGGGGAGTGCTGGGCAAACTGATCATCGCGGGTGTTGTCGATGAAGCCGGAGTAATCAGCGCCGATGAGCGAGCGGGTGAAGAACTCGATGACGAACTCTCGGTTCTGCTCGGTGAGGCTCTCATCTCCGATCTCGGTAGCGCCATCGAGCTGCGTGCGGCCGCTTGCGTTCGGTTCTGCTAGGGGAACGAGGTTGTCCCAGTGCTCGACAATCTTGTCGCCCTCGACGCGGTAGATATCGAAACCGACGAAGGGCTCATCCTCGATGCCGTCGAAGCGGCCATGCAAAGCGACGAGGCCGTTGGCTTCATCGGCAATCACCCGGGCGTTGGTGTACTTCAGGCCCTCTCCCAGATCCGCGACAAACTTCTTGAGCCCTTCTGCATCATCAGCGATGAGGGGAGAGTGCTCCACGAAGTTGTCGGCGAAGTGCTTGTCCAGGACGGAGGTCTCGTGGCCATCGAAAAGCGCAGTGTGAACCTCGAGGACAAAGTTTCCTAGTGACGTCATGGAATCTCCTTAGTTGGCCACGAAGTAAGTGCGCTTGTTGACGAATTCATCCATGCCGTAGGGGCCCAGCTCGCGACCGTAACCGGAGTTCTTCACACCACCGAAGGGGACCTCGGCGCCCTCGGCCGCGTAGGTGTTGACGTTGGACATGCCGACCTCTAGGCGCTGGGCAATCTTCTCGGCGCGCTCGACGTCCTTGGAGAAGACGCAACCGCCCAGGCCGTACTGGGTGTCGTTGGCCAGCTCGAGGGCCTCTTCGTCGCTGCTGACCTTGAACACGGTGGCCACGGGGCCGAAGAGCTCTTCGTAGTAGACATCAGAGCCAACCGGAACATCGGTCAGTACGGCGGGGCTGAAGTAGGAGGACTTCTCATCCACGAGCTCGCCGCCGACGTGCAGGGTGGCGCCGGCCGCCACAGTGCGGTCGATCTGATCCTTGAGGTTTTCTGCCGCGCTGCGCGAAGACAATGGGGTGTAGACGGTCTCGGAAGCCTCCTGCGGGGTACCCGGCTTCATGGCCTTTGCGAGCTCGACCAGCTCTGCGACGAACTCGTCGTAGATATCCTCCATCACGATCAGGCGCTTGTTGGAGTTGCATGCCTGGCCGGTGTTGTACATGCGGGTCTCCCACGCATCCTTGGCTGCCTGCTTGACGTCATCGGTGTCGAGGATGACGTACGGGTCGGAGCCACCGAGCTCGAGTACCGCCTTCTTGAGGTTCTTCGCAGCCAGAGAGCCCACCGCAGCACCAGCGCGCTCGGACCCGGTGAGGGACACACCGCGCAGCTCCTTGTGCTCGATGATCTTCTCTGCCTGATCGTGGGTAGCGAAGATGTTGGTGTAGACGCCCTTGGGTACGCCGGCGTCATCCATGATCTTCTGGATGGCAAGCGCGGAGCGTGGGCAGATGGTGGCGTGCTTCAAGACGATGGTGTTGCCCAGCATCAGGTTCGGGGCAGCGAAGCGCGCAACCTGGTAGTAGGGGAAGTTCCACGGCATGATGCCAAGCAGAACACCGATGGGAAGGCGCTGAATGTAGCCCTTGCCGTCCATTTCGACGGGGATTTCCTCGTCGGCGGCGAACTTCGGGCCGTTGTCGGCATAGTAGCCAAAGATGGCGCCGCTGAACTCAGCCTCCTCAAGGCCCTCGGAGACCGGCTTGCCCATTTCGGTAGCGATGATCTCTGCGAGCTCATCCTTGCGCTCTTCGAAGAGCTCGGCAACGCGCGTGACTACCTTGGCGCGCTCCTCGATCGGGGTCTCGCGCCAGCTGAGGAATGCCTCGTGCGCGGAGTCGACAGCGGCCAGGACCTCCTGGTCAGTGGCGTGGTCAAAAGTCTCGAGAACCTCACCGGTAGCGGGGTTTTCTACGCGAAATCCGGACATTGCTTCATCCTCCAATGATTGAAGTGTGTATGGGTTGCGCCCCATTATGGGGCTGAATGTGATTTATTGCAAGGTGTTTGCGTTTTATACCATATATCTCAGTATGGGCTTATGGGGTACTTGGGCTGAGGGGGTGAAAGGAGGCCACCTAGCCCCGCCAAGGCTGAATCCCTGCGCGGCGCCAGGCCTCCAAGAACTGGGTGGTCTCGGCTTCGTCTGTAATGGACACGCGCACGCCCTCATCGAGGTAGCGGCGGATGACCACGCCTTCATCAAGCATCTTCGTTTCCACCTCTTCGGCATCTGGGCGCGGCAGCCAGACGAAGTTGCCGTAGGACTTCTCGGCTCCCAGCTCTGTGCAGACGCGGTCGCGTTGTGCTTTGGTGATCTCGACGGCGTCGTCAAGCTCGTCGTGGCGCTTGAGCACCTCCACCGCGGCAGTTTCTGCCATGGCGGTCACCGTCAGCGGTAGGGAGAGTAGCCGCAGCGCGTTGATGATTTCCGGTCCTGCCACCGCGTAGCCCACGCGCATGCCGGCCAAACCCCACGCCTTGGAGAAGGTGCGCACGCCGAGCAGATTGGGGTAGCGCTGGTATTCCTCCACCGAATCCGGGGTATCGGGGGCGTCGTTGTACTCCCAATAGGCCTCATCGAGCAGTACGACGACGTCTTGGGGCACCCGTTCCATGAAAGCGCGGAATTCACCGCGCGTGATGACGGTGCCCGTCGGGTTATTGGGATTGCACAGGATGATGAGCTTGGTCTTGTCTGTCAGTGCATCGAGCACTGCTTCCAGATCGACGCGGTAATCCTCCGTGAGCGGGACCAGAATTGGCTCCGCTCCGGCCATACGCACGTAGAGGGGGTAGGCCTCGAAGCTGCGCCAGGGCACGATGACCTCATCACCGGTGTGGCACGACGCCAAGATGGTGGCCTGCAGGATGGGTGTGGAACCCGCAGAGACGAAGATATTATCCGCCGGAACATCTAGGTAATTGCACAAGGCGTTGGTGAGCTCCAAGCTGCCGGGCTGCTGGTAGCGGTTGGTGGTGCGGGCGGCGTCGGCAACCGCGGCGATGATGTCCTCCGCGGGAGGGAAGGGGACCTCGTTGGAGGAGAGCTTGAGCGCGTTGGGGAAGTCCTTGCCCACCTTGTACTCGGGGAAGCTCGAGAGATCACTACGAAGCATAATCACGTCCTTTCTAAATCATGTCCCAAATGGTCACGGCCATAATCAGCAGGCCCATGCCGAAGACGAAGTAGTTCCACGGGTCATTGCGGAATTGCTTGTATACGTCCAACTTCTTGAACATGTACACCGGAACCAGGTAAACGATGAACGCCACGAAGACGCCGGAGACCACGGAAATCATCGAAATAATGGAGGGGTTAAAGATGGCAACTAGCGTGGTGCACACGAAGACGATGACATAGATGATGTTGAGCAGCGTGCGGTGCGAGACCTTTTCCGCCAGCTGTGGCGCGGCGTTCTTCAGCAGGTATTCCGTTCCCTCTTCGGTACCGAGCATGTGGCCGAAGTAGGAGGAAACGATGGCGCAGATGACCACGATGGGGGCCATGTAGGCCATGAACGGAGTGCCCGTGACGTTAGCGAAGTAGGAGAGCACCGGAATATTTTGCTCGAGTGCCTCATTCATGCCGTCGGCGCCAAGTGCGAGGACGCAGGACCACACGAAGAACATGGTGAAGACGACGAGCAGGATGGCGGTGTAGAACTCCGTGCGGGAGACGCGCTTCTCGGTCTTCTCGCCGTACTGCGGCTGCATGTCGATGGCAAACTGCGAAAGCGCCGCCATGTGGGAGAAGGAGAAGACCAGCACCGGAAGGATGAGGAAGATGCCCTTGAGTATCTGGCCCCAGCCATCGGCACCATCGTCGAAATGGATGAAGCTGTGCAGGTCCCAGCGCGGAATGAGGTAGATGGAGGTGATTGCCAGTGCGATGATGAGCGGGTAGACCAGCACTTGGGCCAGCCAAATCATGGGTTTGCGGCCGATGGCGAAACCGCCGGTCATGATTCCGACGCAGATGGTGGCGAGTAGCCAGCGGTCGATGGAGGGCCCGCCAAGCTGGTTGACGATGAAACTATCCACCGCGTTGGTAATGGAGACACCGTAGATCAGGACGGTGGAAAAGACCGTGATCCAGTACAGCACCGCGAAGCCAATTCCTTGGCCTTTGCCCAGGTACTGCGAAACCAGCTCGAGGATGTCCTTGCCATGGTCCTCCTTGGGCGCGCCCGCAACGATGCGTGCATAGGTGCGGTGTGAAAAGTACACCAGCGGAAGGATGAAGACCGTAGCGAAGACGAGCGGCCAGAAACCGAAACCGCCCGCATTGAGCGGAAGGAAGAGGATGCCCGCACCCACCGCGGTGCCGAAGAGCGTAATGATCCACGATGCGGTGGAGGCGGCGGGGCGCTGCTTGGCAGCGTCCCCCTCGCCCACAATGTGCACGCCCTCCTTCAGATCAGTGGTGGGCGGCGTGGATGGTGTTGGTGGAGTATTGGCAGAGCTCATGGTGAGCCTCCTCTATTCGATGGGCAGGGAGTGGTCCTGGTCGGTGATGACGTTGATGAGCGCCGGTACGCCGTCCTCGGTGATGGCGCGCAAGGCCCGGGCTACAGCCTCTTGTGCCTGCGAGTCATCGGTGACGAGCTCGCCATGCGCGCCGAAGCCGCGGGCGACGGCCGCGAAATCCGGGTTTATAAGCTGCGTGCCGGAGACGCGAGCAGGGAAGTGTTTCTTCTGGTGATCGCGGATGGTTCCGAACTCGCCATTGGACATGACGATGATGAGGAAGGGCGCGCCGTACTGCAGCGCGGTGGCCAGCTCTTGGCCGTTCATGAGGTATTCGCCGTCGCCAGCAATGGTGACCACAGTGCGCTCCGGGAACTGCAGTTTGGTGGCTACCGCGGCCGGGATGGAGTAGCCCATCGACCCGTTGCGCACGCTGAACTGGGAGGGGTAGACCTGCGAGCGCAGGAACTGCTGGGCCCAGATGCAGTGGTTGCCGGCGCCGAAGGTGTAGATGGGATCCTGCGGCAGCTGCTCGTGGAGTGCTGCGAGGATGGCCTCCATGTGGGCGGTGCCGTCTTTTCCGGGGCGGTAGTTCGCTGGCTCGGGGAGGGTGGCGAAGTCGAGGTGGTTCGCGTGCGCGGTATCAAACCACTCGCCGCGCTTGTCCGTGCCCTCGACGTTTAGGCGGTCCAGCGTGTTAGCGAAGGCCACGGGGCTTGCCACGATGTGTTCTAGCAGCGCCACCGAGTGCCCGCGCAGGCTGGTATCAGGATTGATCGCGATGTTGCGTGCCTGCGGAGACTGGCGCAGGGTGTAGCCGTCGGTGGGGACGTCACCCAGCACAGCTCCTACCTCGATGACCAGGGAGGCGTCCTCGAGTAGCTGCGCTGCGCGCGGATCACGGCCATATCCGAGCCAGCCGGCGTTGGCGGGGGAGTCGAAAGGCACGCGGTCAGCGGCGCGGAAGTCTTGAATGATCGGGATGCGGTGCTCTTCGGCGAAGCGAGTGATCTTCTCTGCGGCCTCCGGGGTCCAGCGCGGACCGCCGGCAAAAATGAGTGGACGCTCTGCGTGGCTCAGCTCGCGGGAGAGGAGGTCCAGGTGATCGTCGGAAAGCGCGCCCTCCGATACCGGGATGGGTGGGTGGATGCTGCCGGTGAACTCCTGGTGGAGAACATCCTCCGGCAGGCCCACGATGACGGGACCGGGGCGACCCTGCTGGGCTTGGAAGAATGCCTCGGCCACAACGCGGGAGGCGCGCGATGGATCGTCGAGGACAAAGACCTGCTTGGCCTGGGTGCCGAACCAGGCCTTAGGGTCGAATTCCTGGAAGGACTCGCGGTCGCGGTCGGCGGTGGGGATGAGGCCCACGAAGAGGACGAGCGGGGTGGCGTCCTGCCAAGCGGTGTGGATACCCACGTAGGCGTTGGCCGCCCCGGGGCCGCGGGTGACCATGGCGACGCCCGGCTGGCCGGTGGCTTTGCCGTGGGCTTCAGCCATGTAGGTGGCACCGCCTTCGTGCCGGGTGACGATGGCCTTCACAGGGGAATCGTAGAGGCCGTCGAGCACGGGAAGGAAGCTTTCGCCGGGCACGAGGAATGCGCGGGTGACGTTGTGCGCGGCGAGGGATTCGGCAATGGCGGCGCCGACGTGTGACATGGAAACCTCCCTGAAGTAGTTGTGTTGGTGGTCTCATTATTCTTTGGTGATGTCATGTTGTCTAATGTCTAAAAAGCTGGAAAGCCAAACCCTCAGGGCATGGTTGGTGGTAAAAGTAGGGAAATGGACATGGTGAAGGCCAAATATTTCCTTGCGGTTGTGGATTCCGGCACGGTGACTGCTGCTGCGGAACGCCTTGGAATAACTCAGCCGGCGCTGAGTCGGCAGCTTAGGCGCTTTGAGAAAGAACTGGACCTGGAGCTCTTCGTGCGGGCTGGTTCCTCGCTAGCGCTCAGCGATGCGGCGCATGCCCTCATCCCGACTTGCCGCCGCCTCCTCGCGGAATCCGCGCGCGCCGGGCAGGCGGTGGAGGCACTTCGGGCGGGCAGTGTCCCGGCGTTGCGTGTGGCGGCTACGCCAACGACGATTTCGACGCTACTTGCCCCTTTTATTGAGGCCGCTGGCTCAACTATCCCTCTGCTCACCACGACCCCGGTCACGCACTATGACGTTTTCGACGCGCTGGAAGGCGCCGCCGACGTGGTGATTGCTACCATTCCGCCAGGCAATGACGTGGCCTCGCTGGCTTTGGGCACGATTCCGGTGCGTGCCTGGGTGCCGCCGACGCATCCCTTAGCACTGGAGTGTGCGGGTTCGACCAGCGTGGAGGTTAAACGGTTATTGCAGGAAAATGTGGCGCTGCCCTCGCGGCGAAGTGTGTCTCGCGGGGTGGTGGATTCCTTCGTGGGCACGGCTGGCTACGCCTTAGGCTCGCACGTGGAGTGCGATGATACGGCAACGTTATGCGCCTTGGCGCGTGCTGGGCGAGCCGTAGCGCTCATGACGGAGCTGCAACCAGTGCGGCTGGTGGGCTTCGACGTGGTCGATGGTGAGCGCGCTCTGGCAGGGGTACCGCTGGTCGCGGCCTGGTCCCCGGGACACTATGCGGGGGAAGAGATTGCGCAGATTGCCCAACGGTTCCGCAGTTTTATTGAGGGGTCGCTTCGCTAGGGCGTTTTCTTGGCGCTGGGCGCTTCGCGCGCCTAGTTTCGCAGTCGACAAAACTGCCCCAGTTGCCAAAGATCTGGCCAGATCTTGAGGCGGAGACAATAACTTTGGCGAGTAGGGCGGTTGCGCAGCACACAGCGGCGTGCCGTGTTACCTTGGAGCCTAACTTTCCGGGGGGAATGACATGAAACATGGCATTGTGTGCGGCCTATCTAAAGGTGCGCTTGCAACTCGCGTGCGCCGAGGAGAGATTACGCGACTTGCCAAGGGGCTTTATGTCTGGGGCAGGCCCGAGCCATTAGAACTATTAAAGCTATTACAGGAGCACAGGCCATTCCTTAAGGCGACAGGAACAACGGCTGCCCAGGTGCTTCTTGGCGAGACCGTGACTTTTCCACTGCGGCTCGCCAGTGTGGAGAGAATGCCGACATCAACCTTTTATGTGCACTCGCGGGTGAGCGTCGAGAGTTTCGTTACCTCGTCTGGGATCCGGGTCCTTAATCCTCTTGTCGCCATGAAATCTGTTAGTCCTGAACTGGGGATTCGCGTGTTTGAGTCCATCTACTCCTCGAAGGCCGGACGCGCCCGACTGGATAGTCACCGCGAAGCACTCAATGTCACCCCTGTTGCAAGCCAACGAATGCTAGAGCAGGCCGCGTTGTTCACGGATTCTGGTGCGGAGGTGAAAGTAGCCAAGGGGCTGAAAAGGCGTGGGCTCAAGGTCGAGTGCAACGTTGTTATCGGCCACTACACCTGGGACATCGTGCTCCCAGAGCTCAAAGTTGCGGTAGAAATCAACGGGATGAAATTCCATTCCCAGCAAGAGTCATGGTTGCGGGACCATTGGAAGAACAATGAGGGCGCACTGATTGGGTGGCTAACGCTGCGCTATACAGGTCATTGCGTGGCGCATCATCTGGACTATGTCATTGACCAGATAGCTAATGCCAGGAATCCGGACTTTGAGAAGCGTTACTTCAAGTTCATCGGTTTCTGGCACGAGGGAGTGTTGCCGCCCAAGCCGAAACCGTGGGAATACAGCGAGCACTTGGGGTATGTGCCGCCTGTGCCGCCGGAACCACCCGACTATCCAGAACCGCCCGACTTCCCGGAGCCACCCGACTGCCCTAGGTGACGAAGTTATTGCCAGATCTTGAGTCAGAGGCGAAAACTTTGGCAGGACGGGCAGTGTGGGGCATGTTCCTGGCAGTTGTGCCCGGCAGCATACGGCTGACGCTAGGCAGCAACCAGCCCCTCAACGATGAGCGCCAGGGCCGCGCTGATAGCCACGACGAGGACGATGCGGTTGAGCACCTTGGCGTTGATGAAACGGTTGAGGTAGCTGGCGGCGATGAGGCCCACGATGGCTACCGGCAGGTAAGCCGCGGCAGCGGTGAGCTGCAGGCTGGTGATTTGCCCGCTTAAGCCCAAGATCGCCAGCGAGATGGTGCAGCCGATGATGAAGGTACCCGACAGGGTGCCGCGTATGCGGGCTGGGTCATAGCCCTTGAGTACCAGCGCCATGGGCGGGCCGCCGATGGAGGTGGATGTTCCCAGGAACCCAGAGGCAACGCCTGCCACCGCAATGTTGGTGGTGGTGCGCTTGGGGGACCAGCCGAGGCTGGACAAAGTCATGGCAAAGATGACCGCGCAGCCGATGAATAGGGAGAGCCCGCGGTGGGAGAGGGAAGCAATGGCCCACGCGCCGAGCAGGGATCCGGGTATTCGCGCGATGGAGGAGATGGCCACGATGTCCCAGGACACCGCCGAGCGCGCTTTGAGCATCGTCGTGGTGGAAATGACGAAGGCCAGCAAGAGAATGAGCGTGGGAACCAGCTCCGGTTTGATCAGCGCCAAGATGGGGGTGGCGATGGTGCCCAGCCCAAATCCGATGGTGCCCTGGCAGATTGTCCCCACGAGGATGAGCACGCCGATAAAGATGTAGAGCCAGCTGAACATTGCTCTACTATCTCATGAAGGCTTTTAGGAGCGGACGGTGACCTTCTCGTTGTCTGCGATTTCCTGCAAACGGTCGGCTGAGCACAGGCCCGCCACGATGACGGCGGAGCCGCCCGCGGCCAGCGGTTCGAGCACTGCACGCTGGAAGGAAGCGGTGTCCGTCCAGCCCTGTGAAAGCACGCGCTCAGCGCCCAAATCCGTGGGGAAAAGCTCCGGCAGTGGGGTCGTGGTGCCATAGAAGTGATCACCATAGAAGCGCACGGTGGGGCCGAAGTCGATGGTGCCCAGCGGCAGCTCGCCGCCGCTTTCGACAACGCCGCGGCCAAAAGGATCCTGCGTGACTAGCACCGTATCGACCAGTGGGGCTGACGCAGAGTCGGCGCCCGCCGCAGCCTTGAGATAGGTCTCCGGGGAGGTGAAAACCACGGCGATATCGTCGGCGTGCGGTTCTGTAGCAACCGCACCATTCTTAATGTCGAAGGGGACTCCGGCGGCGAGCGCCCCAAGCGCAATGACGGCAGCCTGCCAGGACACCGGAAGGTCAATGAGGATGCGAGAATCCGTGTCTGGTTCGAGGTCGAGCTCTTCCAACAGCATGTTGGCAATCTTGGAGGTCCAGTTCTCCAGCGTTTGCGCCGAGAAGTCCATGCGGGTGCCGTCAGTTTCGTTATAAACACTGAGCCGGGGAGCAGAGGCATCGGCGGACAGGAGATGCTGTAGGAGTTCCATGTCCGCCCATCGTAGGTGGCAGGCGCTCAGCCCGCCACGAACGACCGGTGACTAGGCCCTTGAGTCTACTGCGAGTTCACCTCGCAGCAGACTAGTTCACGCAGCGCGGGCCATCGCCGCCAGCGTCGATCTCAGGCGAAACCTCCGCGGTACCGAAATCATCGCCCGGGGTACCAACCTGCTGAGTGTCGCCACCCTGGCTGGGCTCCGCAGCAGCCTCTTCTTCCTGCGCGGAGTCATCCTTCGGGCCGGAGTAATCATCAGTAGCCACCACGATGAAGGTATCCGGCTCGAGCTCTTCGTTGGCCGTGACTGGCAGTCCGCCGAGCTGCTCAGCCAGGGCCCGGGCGCGCTCATCGTTAGCATCCGCGGCCACAATCTGGGACTCGGTATACAGGCCCGACTGCGCATTGGCCGTGCGCTCAACTGTGTAGCCCACGTTCTTCAGCCACGCGCCGATTCCGCCGGCCATTCCGTCGACGTTGCCGGCGTTCAAGACGTGCAGGTTGAGGTTTTCAGCCACGGGCTTCTCGCCGTTGTCGCCGCCCTCGTCCGAGGCGGCATTCTCAGACTTTTCTTCTTCCTCGGCTTCTTCTTGGGACTTGGCCAAATCTTCCATGAAGCGGTGGACCTCTGCGGTATCGATGGTCACCACCGATTCGCCATAGTCACCCACGCCGGTAATTGAGGTCACCGGGATCGTCGTAAAGGTCACGTTGCCGCCGGCCAGCCCGGCCAGCTGGGTGACGAAGCCCATGATGTCCCAACCGTCATCGATGACCACGGAGCGCTCCACGGCATCGGCAATCTTGTTGAGTTTGCCAGGGGAGGTCAGCGTGCCCGAGTCCAGCACCTTCGAGGTCAGCGATGCCATGTAGGCCTGCTGGCGCACGATGCGGTCAAGGTCACCGCGCGGAAGATCATAGCGCTGGCGCACGAAGGAGAGGCCCTCGGAACCCTTCAAGGTTTGGCGCCCGGCCGGGAACTTGGCGCCCGACATCGGATCATCGACGGCGTCGTTGAGGCAGACGTCGACGCCCCCGACGGCGTCGGTAAGCAGCACGAAGCCTAGCAATCCCACTTCTGCGTAGTGATCAACGCTGACATCAGTGAGTTGGTGCACCATCGAAATGAGGCCAGAACGGCCGGCCTCCGTGCTTTCCTTCTCAATCTCCTTGTCCGTATGAGGTGCCTTTTTGCCCGCTGCTTCAGCCTCCGCGTTGTCCTGCTGCAGCTCCTCCATCTTGGCTACCTTGTGTTGCGCAAAGACTGCGTTGATCTTCGTGTTTCCGAAGTCTTCGTCGTGGACATAGGTATCGCGCGGAATGGATACTGCCGTGGCGCGCGAGCCATCGTTGGGAATACGGATCACCATGATGGTGTCCGTGTTTTCTTCACCTTCGTCCACGCCGGCATGCAGGTCTGCCAGCTCCTGTTCGGAAAGCGGATTCCCCTTGGCATCGGTGCGGGAGTCCTTGCCCACGAGCAAGATATCGACCGCGCCATCGAGACTGCTGTCCTTGAAACCACCCTGGTTACCCAGCGCCAGGTTGGAGGCGGAGGAAATATCATTTCCCAGCTTTCCCACGGTGAAGTAGCCCACGCCGGAGAGCACCAGGACGACAGCAGACAGGAACGCGACGACGGCTTTCACCGGCGTCGATCCTCGTTGGGCGGTGGGCGCGGACTGCGAGGGCGCGGCCTGGATATGGCGGGCGGCGCGCGGGGAGTTCGGGGAAGTCACGGGACTAGTTTAGGTGAGCTCGCTGCAAAAACGTGAAGCAGTGTCGCGGGCGCGTGCGCGCACTGGCGTTGGGTACGCTCAAATTTATCGTGAAGAATATACAGAAACCCCTGGCCGTGGTCACCGTGACCTTTTCTCCTGGCCGTTACCTCAGCGATTTCTTGTCCTCGCTGCGCTTGGCGACGTCCCGTCCAACCCTCACCATCCTCGCCGATAACGGCTCGACCGATGGGGTGCCGGAAGCTGCCGCGCGGGAGCACGCGGACGCGGAATTCCTCGATACCGGGGGAAACCTCGGTTATGGCGCCGGAATGAATGCCGGCGCGCGTTTCGCTCGGGCGAAGGGCGTCGATGAAGAGTTCTTTCTCATTGCTAACCCGGACGTGACGTTTAGCGAAGGTTCTCTGGATGAGCTGATCGCGTGTGCGCGCCGCCACCCAGATGCCGCGGCGGTGGGGCCGCGCATCGTGGAGCCGGATGGTAGCAACTATCCCTCTGCTCGCGCGGTGCCGACGTTGCTGACGGGTGTTGGCCATGCGCTCTTTGGCACAATCTGGCCTTCCAATCCGTGGTCGCGCGCCTACCGCGATGATGCCGACATGGACAGCGAGCGCCCGGCCGGCTGGCTATCCGGCTCCTGTCTGTTGGTGCGCTGGGAGGCTTTTGAGCAGATTGGCGGCTTTGATGAGCGTTACTTCATGTATTTGGAGGACGTGGACTTAGGTGACCGCTTTGTCCGCGCCGGCTGGCGCAATATCTTCTGCCCCACGGCGGTGATTACCCACGCCAAGGGCCATTCGACGCAGGCCCATCGCGGCGCGATGCTGCGTGCCCACCATGACTCCGCCTATCGCTTCCAAGCGGATAGGCACCCGTACTGGTACCAAGCGCCACTGCGCGCGGCTTTGTGGCTGGGGTTGCGGGTGCGCGGGCTGGTTTTAAGCGCGTGCCGCGACGGCTCCTAGGGCTGGGGCGCTTATACACTAACGGTGGCTTATCTGAAAAGAGATTAAGGAACGATATGACTGAATCAGCGCCCCAGTGGGGATCGACGGCCGATGCCGTCATTCTGGTGGGAGGTCGCGGCACCCGTCTGCGCCCGCTGACGATTGGCACGCCGAAGCCGATGTTGCCCACGGCCAACTACCCATTCCTTCAGCACTTGCTTGCTCGTATCAAGGAAGCAGGAATCGAGCACGTGGTGCTTTCTACTTCCTATAAGGCGGAGGTCTTTGAGGAGTACTTCGGGGACGGCTCCGAGTTGGGCTTGGAGATTGAGTACGTGGTGGAGGAGACCGCTCTGGGCACTGGTGGCGGTATCCGCAATGTCTATGACAAGTTGCGCCAGGATACGGTCATGGTGTTCAACGGTGACGTTTTGTCCGGAATGGATCTGAACGGCATCCTCGATACGCATCACTCCAAGGATGCGGATGTGACGATGCACCTGCTCAACGTTGCTGATCCTCGCGCTTTTGGTTGTGTTCCGACGGATTCTGAGGGCCGGGTGACGGCCTTTTTGGAGAAGACTGAGGATCCGCCGACGAACCAGATTAATGCTGGCTGCTACGTGTTCAAGAAGGATGTTATCGAGACCATCCCGGCAGGCCGCGTGGTTTCTGTCGAGCGCGAAACCTTCCCGCAGCTGTTGGAGTCGGGCCGCCTTGTGGTCGGACACGTGGACAACTCCTACTGGCGCGATATGGGCCGTCCGGATGATTTCGTCCGCGGTTCCTCTGATCTGGTGCGCGGTATTGCGCATTCGCCGTTGTTGGTGGGCCGCACGGGTGAGTCCGTGGTGGATGAGTCCGCGGGTATTGCCGGTGGCGTGCTCCTTCTGTCTGGTACGGCGGTGGGCCGCGGTTCCGTCATTGGGGCGGGTTCGCGTTTGGATGGCACGGTGGTCTTTGATGGCGTGACCATTGAGCCGGGTGCCATCATCAACAATTCCATCATTGCCTCGGGTGCGCACATTGGCGCCAACGCGCACATCGATGGCTGCGTTATCGGTGAAGGCGCCACTATTGGCGCGCGCTGCGAACTGCAGGGCGGCATGCGCGTCTTCCCTGGTGTGAGCATTCCGGACGCGGGCGTGCGTTTTAGTTCCGACGCCTAAGTGCTGCCGCGCAGTGGAATAAAGCGATAGGAAAGCGCGGAGAGCAGGGGGTGTCTCTCGGCGCTTTCCTTTTCTTGTGTTTAGTAACGGCGCCGAAGGCTAAGCGATACGCATGGCCGTGACTCGTGGTTTTCGTGGTGCGAATGGGATCCATGTGTTTTGCCGGACTGGGTGGCGACACGCCGAAGAAACCTTGGAATTGTTCACAGGATAGGGGGAGGGCACTACATGTAGTACCCCCGACGATTACCCCCCGACTAGGAGATCTGTGACTGATGTGAAAGTTGGGGACTCTGTACAGCGTTTTCGCTGGAGCTGCGCAAAAATCTTCCGCGACAGGTTGACGATATTTAGTGATTCGGTGTGAAATGACATCAGTGTAATAAACGGCACGGCGGGCGCGGCACCGAAAAATCTTTTCGGTGTAGGGTCGGTGCCACCGAATTAAGAGAGAAACGACCTCGGAGAAAGGAAGCAGCGTGGACAATACAACGAATAACGGCGCTATTCTCCGTGGCGGTGCTGCTGCAGAGATGTCGCTCGATGAACTCTTTGGTGCCGTCGAGCAGGAGTGGCAAGACCAGGCGCTGTGCGCCCAAACGGACCCGGAAGCATTCTTTCCTGAAAAGGGAGGATCTACCCGCGAGGCTAAGCGTATCTGCCAGGCCTGTGCGGTGCGTGATGAATGCCTCGAGTATGCCCTGGAGCATGATGAGCGCTTCGGAATCTGGGGTGGACTGTCAGACCGTGAGCGTCGCCGCCTCAAGCGTGAAATTGGTTAGAGCGTAGCGCAACCGCGAGCGAACAACCTTACTTCCCCTTTGTTGTTGGGCTTAGAGTTCAACAGTAAGGGGGAATAGTGGTTTTACCAGGTAAAGCGCGGATCAATATCTCCTGGATCGACATTGAGATAATGTGCCACCAGCGCGGTGAGCACTGTGGACAGTAGTTCTTCGCGCTCCTGGGCAGAATGCACACGCTCCTCCACGGGCATGCGGAAGATGACCAACCGTGCGCGTGTGGGCTGCCCATCGGAATCGACCCCTGCGGGGACAATGCGTCCGAGCGGAACCGGGCCATCGGCGATGATTTCATCCGGCATCACGGTCATATCCACGGATAGGCGCATTCGGGGCACGGTATCGACCGCGAGATCGAGCCCGGTGAGCTGTTCCGCGAAAGCATTGTGGATGGGTGCGTAGGCCTCCAGCACGGCCATGTCGAAGCGCTCAGCGCTGCTGCGATAGCGCGGTGTGTTGTGGGGGAGCAGGGGTCCGCGTGCACCGCGGCCATGGCGGTGGCGGGCCGGGCGAATATGCGGGCGGGGCGTGCTCATGCGGCTTAGTTTAAGCCGCCCGGAACAGGGCTTGCGGCGAGACGCGCCGCGCTGGACTATCTAAATCTCAAGTTAGGGTTTAGACTTGGGCCCGTGAATAGCTCTCGCCATTGCTCCCGCCCCGGCTGCGGCCGTCCCGCCGTGGCGACGTTGACCTATGCCTACGCGCAGCAAACCGCCGTCGTGGGCCCACTGTCTGAAGAAACCGATCCCCACGCCTGGGACCTGTGCGAAAAGCACAGCGCCCGCATCACCGCCCCGCAAGGTTGGGAGATGGTGCGCGTTGACCGCATCGAACTCGATGAGGATGATGACCTCACCGCGCTCGCCGAAGCGGTCCGCGAGGCCGGGCGCGTGACCACAGGCTTGGTGGATGATTCCACTGCTGGTTCCGGTGCCGATCCCATTGACTATTCCGCCACCTTCGACGGCGCCGATCCGCGTAACTCCAACCACCCTGTGTTCCGCACCCGCCGAGTGCACGATGCCCGCCAGCGCCGCCGCGCTCACCTGACTGTGGTGCCGGACGCAGAGTAGCCATTCGGGCGCTTTCTAGCCCGTCGGACGCAGATCACCGCGTCCGACGGGGGTATGCTTGTGGGCTATGCGAACTCGTGAACAGCTCAATGCAGTGATCAAGGCCTATGACGTCCGTGGTGTCGTGGGCGAGGACATCGATGAGAACCTCGTGCGTGATACTGGTGCGGCCTTTGCCGCGATTCTCCGTGGGGAAGGGGAGAGCACCGTGGCGGTGGGCCATGACATGCGTCCTTCCTCCCCGCAGCTGGCCGCTGCTTTCGCGGAGGGCGCTGCTGCGCAGGGCCTCGATGTTATCCATCTCGGTCTGACGTCTACCGATGAGCTGTACTTTGCCGCCGGCCACCTGAACTGCGCGGGCGCTATGTTTACCGCCTCCCACAACCCGGCGAAGTACAACGGCATCAAGCTGTGCCGCGCGGGTGCTGTTCCGGTGGGCCAGGAGACAGGTCTGGAGCAGATCAAGGACATGCTGATCGACGGCATCCCGGCCTTCGACGGCGAGCCGGGCACCGTCACTGAGCGTGAGGTTCTGCCGGACTACGCGGCATTCCTTCGCGGCTTGGTGCCGCTGGAGAACTCCCGCCCACTGGTCGTGGCTGTCGACGCAGCGAACGGCATGGGTGGACACACCGTCCCGGCGGTCTTTGAGGGGCTGCCTTTCGACGTGCGTGACCTCTACTTCGAGCTGGACGGCACCTTCCCCAACCACGAGGCGAACCCGCTAGATCCGAAGAACCTGGTGGACCTGCAGAAGTTCACCGTTGAGCAGAAGGCGGATATCGGCCTGGCTTTTGATGGCGATGCGGATCGCTGCTTCGTGGTGGATGAGAAGGGCCAGCCGGTGCCGCCGTCTGCTATTTGTGCACTGGTGGCGGAGCGCTACTTGGACAAGTTCCCAGGCTCCACGGTCATCCACAACCTGATTACGTCGAAGACGGTTCCGGAGCTCATCGCGGAGAAGGGCGGCAAGGCCGTGCGCACCCGCGTGGGCCACTCCTTCATTAAGGCCCAGATGGCCAAGGAGAAGGCGGTCTTTGGTGGTGAGCACTCCGCTCACTACTACTTCCAGGAATTCTGGAATGCGGACTCCGGCATGCTCGCGGCCATGCACGTGCTGGCAGCCCTGGGTGAGCAGGACAAGCCGCTGAGCGAGCTGATGGCCCAGTATTCGCGCTACGAAGCCTCGGGAGAGATTAACTCCACCGTGGAGGATCAGAAGGCAACGACCCAGCGCGTGCTGGATGAGCTGGCGGACAAGATTGAGTCCGTCGACGAGCTCGATGGCGTGACCGTACAGTTGAAGGGCACCGAGGCCTGGTTCAACGTCCGCGCCTCCAACACCGAGCCGCTGCTGCGCCTCAACGTTGAGGCTAAGACTGAAGACGAGGTGCAGGCCATCGTCGACGAGGTCCTCGGCATCATCCGCGCCTAGCGTGTGAAGGCACGTGCCTTCACACGAAGGCCTCGAGCCTTGAGACGAAAACTGCCCTATCTGACGATTTTCCCCGCGTTCATTGCGGCGGGAGCG
This sequence comes from Corynebacterium sp. HMSC066C02, assembly GCF_001814945.1. Classification (NCBI taxonomy): domain Bacteria; kingdom Bacillati; phylum Actinomycetota; class Actinomycetes; order Mycobacteriales; family Corynebacteriaceae; genus Corynebacterium; species Corynebacterium sp. HMSC066C02. Next base: position 272,631 of record NZ_KV818450.1, read on the forward strand.
ATAACTTCGTCAGATAGGGCAGTTTTAATTGGGACGAGCCGGCTTAGTCGCGCGAGTGGTTGACCATCTCTTCCCACTCGACAAGCTTCTTGCGCTCGCGACCCTCGGCCTCACCCAGGGCGCGCTCGGCGGCGTCAAGCTTCTTCCAGCCCTCCCAGGTCAGGTGCTCCAGGCCCTTGGACTTGAAGAGCTCGACGATGTCCTCGTCACGGGAGTGGGAGAGGTTGCCCGCTTCGGCGTCGGCAAGCAGCATGCCGATGGTCTCCGTGGCATCGGACTTGGTGTTGCCGATGAGCCCCACCGGGCCGCGCTTGATCCAGCCGGTGGTGTAGAGGCCCGGGACGATATCGCCGTCGAGGTCAACCACGTGGCCGCCGTCGTTGTTGATGACGTTCTTCTGCTTATTGAAGGGAACGCCCTCGATGGCATCGGAGCGGTAGCCCACGGCCAGGTACACGGCCTGTACCGGCCACTCGGTGAACTTGCCGGTGCCGGAGACAGAACCATCGCCGTTGAGTGCGGTGCGCTCGGTCTTCACAGCGGTAACCTTGCCGTTTTCACCGATGAACTCCACCGGCTGCTCGAAGAGGTGGATCTGTAGGGTGTGCGGGGCATCCTTCGGCTCACGGATGGCGTAGCCTTCCAGAGTCTGGCACACCAGGTCGCAGGACTTGGCCTCTTCGCGGGCCTTGAGGGAGGCTTCGTCGTAGTCGATATCCTCCGGGGCCACCACCACGTTGATGGTCGGGGAGTGGTCGAGCTCCTTGAGCTCCAGCGGGGTGAACTTGGCCTGCGCCGGGCCGCGGCGGCCGAAGACGCGGACGGTGGTGGCCTGGTTCTTGGCCAGGGACTCATAGACGTTGTCGGGAATCTCGGTGGATTCCTTGAGCTCATCGCCGGTCTTGGCCAGGATGCGGGCGACGTCGAGGCCCACGTTGCCCACGCCGATCACGGCGACGTCGGTAGCGGAGAGATCCCAGGAGCGCTCGAAGCGTGGGTTGCCGTCGTAGAAGCCAACGAATTCGCCGGCGCCGTGGACGCCCTCGAGATCGGAGCCGGGGATCTGCATGCCCAAGTCGCCGACGGCGCCGGTGGCGAAGACGATGGCGTCGTAGTACTCCTCGAGTTCGGAGACGGTGACATCGCGGCCCACGTTGATGTTGGACAGAAGGCGGATCTGTTCGGTGTCGAGCACTCGGTGCAGGGAGTTAACGATTCCCTTAATGCGCGGGTGGTCCGGAGCCACGCCGTAGCGGATGAGCCCGAAGGGGGCGGGCATCTGCTCGATGAGATCGATCTGAACGTTGCCGCCGGTTTTCTTCACCAGGATGTCGGAGGCGTAGATGCCGGCTGGGCCGGCGCCGATGACGGCTACTTTCAGGGGCTGCTGGGTCATGATGGCCTTTCGGAATGTTGTAGTAACTAACGAAAGCTTAGGTCTAAACAAGCGTGGGTTTCATTGAACCGGCTTGTCTGCTGTAGGGCAACTGGGCCTAATTACATTCGGAGAACATTGTGGCATAAACCCAGCGTGCTTTGCATATTCGGGAGAAAATAAAAAAGACCGCTTTGTCTGTTATTGCTAGACCGGTAGGTTTTCACTAACCGACGAAAGGCAGCAAATTATGACCACCGCCACACAGCGAAAGCCACGTGCGAAGAAACCGGAAGGCCAGTGGAAGATTGACGGCACCGCGCCGCTGAACTCCGACGAGGAAATCAAGCAGGCCGACGACGCCCTAGCAGTGCGTCAGCGCGTTATCGATATCTACTCCAAGCAAGGATTTTCCTCGATTCCCGCAGAGGACCTTGCCCCACGTTTCAAGTGGTTGGGTCTATATACCCAGCGCAACCAGAACCTAGGCGGGGAGATGACATCCAAGCTCAGCAACGCCGAGCTACAGGACGAGTACTTCATGATGCGCGTGCGCTTCGACGGCGGCCGCGCGGATCCCGCCAAGCTGCGGGCGGTGGGAGAGATTTCGCGCGATTATGCGCGCTCCACCGCGGACTTTACGGACCGCCAGAACATCCAGCTGCATTGGATTCAGATTGAAGATGTCCCCGCCATCTGGGAGAAACTGCGCTCTGTGGGGCTGGATACCTTGTTGGGCTGCGGCGACGTGCCCCGCGTCATTCTTGGCTCACCGGTAGCGGGGGTGGCTGCCGACGAAATTATCGACGCCACCCCAGCCATCGAGGAGATTAAGAATGACTACCTCCTGCGCGATGAATTCCATAACCTTCCGCGTAAATTCAAGTCCGCCATCTCCGGCAACGTTCGTCAGGACGTGACCCACGAGATCCAGGACGTTGCCTTTGTGGGTACGCAGCATCCGGAGTACGGCCCGGGCTTCGATTGCTTCGTGGGCGGAGGACTGTCCACGAACCCGATGCTCTCGCAATCCCTCGGCGCGTGGATTCCGCTCGAGCGCGTGCCGGAGGTGTGGGCCGGTGTGGCGCGCATCTTCCGCGACTATGGCTTCCGTCGCAACCGCAACCGCGCGCGTCTGAAGTTCCTGGTGGCGCAGTGGGGCATTGAGAAGTTCCGCAAGGTACTGGAGGAGGAATACCTCGACGCGCCGCTTCTCGATGGCCTCCCGCTCCCCGTCGCCCCCGGCAACCGCGATCACGTGGGCGTGCACCGCCAGCAGGACGGCAAGTTCTACGTCGGCGTGAAACCCACCGTGGGGCATGCCACTGGCGAGCAGCTCATTGCCATCGCCGACGTGGCCGAGAAATTCGGCATCAGCCGCATTCGCACGACACCGATGAAGGAGCTGCTTTTCCTCGACGTGGAAGAAGAGGACATTCCCGCGCTGTCACGTGCATTGGATGAGACGGGCCTATACTCCCAGCCCTCGGAGTTCCGCCGCGGCGTCATCTCCTGCACCGGCCTGGAGTTTTGTAAGCTCGCGCACGTGACCACCAAGGCCCGCGCCATCGAGCTCGTCGACATCTTGGAAGATGCCCTCGGTGACCTCGACGTCCCGCTGTCTGTTGCCCTCAACGGCTGCCCCAACGCCTGTGCGCGTTCGCAGGTAGCGGATATCGGGCTCAAGGGACAGATCGTGACGGATGCCGATGGCAACCGCGTTGAAGGTTTCCAGGTCCACCTTGGCGGCGCCCTCGGGCTATCTCCGGACTGGGGCAGAAAGCTGCGTGGGCACAAGGTGGTGGCGGATGAGGTTCCGGACTATGTCATTCGCTTGGTCAACAAGTACAAGGAACAGCGCGAAGACGGCGAACAGTTCCGCCACTGGGTCTTGCGCGCGGACGAGGAGGACCTGCAGTGAATTTTCGCCGTCAACCTAACCCCAACCGCAATCACCCAGCCTTTTGCCCTTATTGCGCTGGGACAAACCTTTTCCCAGATGAGGAAGATGATTTTGCCTGGAAGTGCGAAGAGTGCCTCCGCATCTTTTCTGTACGCTTCCACGGCCAAGACGATGCCCCCGTAGCGCCCGCGCCGGCGGTCTCCTCCGCGGAGGCGCTGCAGCGCTCTCTCGCTCGCCGCGGCCATTCCACCGCGAAAACTCAGAATTAAGGAAACCCACCATGACCGCCCCGACCGCTACCACGGCATTACTAACCTTGTCACACGGCTCACGCCACCCTGAGGCTGCAGCGAACGTTATGGCCCTGACCCACGCCGCTGGCGAATTGGCCGGTGTGCCGGCCACCGCCGCACACTTAGAATTCAATAACCCGCCACTTGATGAGGCGGCGCGCTGCCTAGCAGCGCAAGGAATACGCGAGGCGGTCGTTGTGCCATTGCTCTTTACCGAGGGCTACCACCAGCGCATCGACGTTCCTGAAGCTGTGGCCCAGGCTTCTGCGGCATCTGGAGTGCGCCTTCACCAAGCCCGTGGACTCGGTACCGGTGAGGACATGGCGCGTCTGCTGGCAGAGCGAGTTCCAGAGGGAACAGATACCGTTGTGCTCTATTCTGTCGGCTCCTCCGATGAGCGTGCCAACGCCGCCGTTGCTGGTCTAGCGCGTCGTGTCGGTGAGCTTGCCGGTTGCACAGCGAAGGTTGCCTATGCCACGCGCGGTGCGCGCCAGCCCGTTGACTCGGGCGGAGAACAGGAGGTCGTCGTGCCACTCTTTGTGAGCCCTGGCCTGCTTTTAGATCGCCTCGACGAGGATGCAGGGCGCAGCGATGGGGAGACTCGGCAGATTCTCCCTCCGCTGGGTGAGGCACTCGCCGGCATTGTTTCCCACCGTTATGCGGAGGTGGCCCATGCGTAGCCTCATTCTCATCGCGGTTGCGGGTGCCGCCGCGCAGCTTGTCGACGGTGGCATCGGCATGGGCTTCGGCGTCACCTCCACCACCATCCTGCTGCTAGCTGGCTTGGGACCCGCGACGGCCTCCGCCGTGGTGCACGCCTCGGAGCTGGGTACCACCTTGGTCTCCGGAATTAGCCACTGGCGTTTTGGCAACGTGCACTGGCCTACGGTGCTCAAGCTCGGTGTGCCGGGAGGCCTGTCAGCCTTCATCGGAGCGACGGTTCTGTCTAACCTTTCTCTCGAAGCTGCCGCGCCCGTAACGTCTGCGATTCTCGTGGTCCTAGGCATCAACCTCGTCTGGCGCTTCTCGCGCCCACGGAGCCGCACATCGCAGGAAACTCGACAGCACTCCACTCCTCTTCTCGCGGGGCTCGGCGTGGTGGGAGGCTTTGTCGATGCTTCAGGCGGCGGTGGGTGGGGCCCGATTTCCACCTCGACGCTCATGGCGGTCGGCCGTGAGCAGCCGCGGCGCATCGTCGGCACGGTCAACACTGCAGAATTCCTCGTTACTTTTGGTGCCACGGCGGGCTTCATCGTTGGCCTCTGGGAGGAGATCGTGGCTAACGCTGCCGCGGTTGTAGCGTTGCTTATCGGCGGGGTGATTACCGCACCGATTGCAGCCTGGCTCATCTCGCGCATCAACCCCACGCTCCTTGGGGGATTCGTGGGCACGGCTATCGTGACGCTCAACATTCCTAGAGCACTAGGGTGGGCGCTGGCGCATCAGCAGATCCTTCTGCTGCAGGTCGCTGCGCTGGTCCTCGGAGTTGCTCTCACGGTCTGGGCGAATCAACGCCGGGCTCGATCCGCGCAGGGCGCGGAGGGGGATAGCGCTTCGCAGCAGCGCACCGGCAGCCGTGTCGTTGAAACGACGGAGCCGACCGGCCGCGAGGGCGCCCATGCGGGAAGCTCCGCGGATTCGGAGGACGAGCGCGTCGGAGTTGAGTAGAACTTGGCGCTAGAGCCCGGCAACCTCACCGATGACGATGACCGCCGGGGGAGCCACCGAGTTCTCTTCCATCGTGGCCCCTAGCTCAGCCAACTCGCACTGGAATGCTCGTTCGCCATCGAGGGAGCCTTCCTGAATGATGCGCACGGGGGTGTGGGGCGACAGGGAGGCGTCGATCAGCGCAGCAGCGATGGCAGCCGCGTTCTTGACACCCATGATGACGGACAACGTAGCCCCAGATTGCGCCAGGGCTGCCCAATCCACCAAAGACTTGGGATGGCCTGGCGGCAGGTGCCCGGAGACCACCGTGAAGGCATGGACGACGCCACGGTGCGTCACCGGCGTTCCCGCCAGTGCGGGCACCGCGACCGCCGAGGTCACCCCGGGGATCACTTCCGCCGGGATGCCCGCTTCCGTAAGCGCAGTGAGTTCTTCGAAACCACGCCCAAACACATAAGGATCCCCACCCTTGAGGCGGACCACGCGGCGCCCCTGGCGGGCGTTGTCAACCAGAATCTCGTTGATGCGCTCCTGGGCCACCTGGGCGCGGTAGGGGATCTTGGAGACGTCGATAAGTTCCTTGGTGCCTATATCGCACAGCTTATCCAGCTGGGCGGTAGGACCGAGGTGATCTGCCACGATGACCTCGGCCTCCTGCAGCGCCCGCATGCCACGCACGGTGATGAGATCCCACGCGCCAGGGCCGCCGCCGACAAGGACTACCGGATGAATGCTCATGGCCACTAATCCTAGCTATGCTCGGGCCTATGACTTCCTATGACCCCGAAACCGTGGGCTTCTTTGACATTGCCCACGAAGGCGCCCAGGCGCGCGTGGTGGCTGCATCCGTGCCGGAGCTTGCTCGCGTGCTGGGCGGACTCCGCCCGCGCAGCGTCGTCATCCTTGCCGCCGACCAAGTTTCCCGCGCTGCCGCTCACGTTGCTGTGGGCCTAGCTGAGCCCGCTGAAGTCCCCATCATGGTCAGCGAGTCACTACCGCGCTTTACCGGTGCCCTCGATGTCGTGGTGGTGGCGGGGGATAGCCCGTGGGCGGAGCGCGCGCTGCATACTGCTGCGCGCCGGGGTGCTACGACAGTCCTTCTCAATGAGATCGACGACGCCCCCGAGGACACCATCGTCATTGCCAACCTACCCACCGCCGAAGGGATCTCCCCGGTGCGCGTGATTACAGCTGTGCACGCGGTGTACGCGGTGCTGAGCGAAGACCCAGTTCTCGTTTCCCGCCGTGTGGAGGACGTCGCCGATGCAGTGGACCGTGAGCTGGAAGCACTATCCCCGCAACGTGACTCCACGACGAACCCTGGGCGCGCGTTGCGTGAATTCGTAGAGGGCGGGCGAGTCATCCACAGCTGTGGGCCCGATCCTTATGCGCTGTCGGAGGAGCGTACGCGCGTGCACCTTGACGCGCTTGTTGCCCGTATGGCTGGTGCGCTGTGGGCAGCCCACGGGCTGGGAGGGACCGTTGTTGATGCGGAAGGCTTAGGGCCGATTCTGCAGACAGACCCGACTGATATTTTCTATGACCCGTTTGAAGCGGAAGAGCCTTTGGTACCCTTGAGAGTTGTTTTATGGGGACAGGAAGAGGCGAACCTTCCCCACTCTTTCGCAGCAGCGAGCGCCGACACCTCCTGTGGGGAATTGGCCCGCGCGCTGCAGCTGATTACGCGCAGTTATGCCGCGACCGCCTACGACGTGAAATAGAGGATTTCAATGAAGTTGCTCACCAGCGCTGCCCGCAATTATTCGTGGGGTTCGCGCACGCTTATCCCGACGCTGCTCGGCGAGCCGGAAGCCCACAGCCCGGTAGCAGAGCTGTGGTTCGGTGCGCATCCGGCTGACCCTTCAACGATTGGGGAGGAGAAGCTGGATGAGATCATCGCGGCCGACCCCGAAGGACAGCTGGGACAGCGGGTGGCTGACAAGTATGGTGCCGGCCTGCCCTTCTTGCTGAAGATTCTGGCAGCCGCCGAACCGCTATCGCTGCAGGCGCATCCTTCGAAACAGCAGGCCGAAGAAGGCTTTGCCCGCGAGAACGCGGCGGGAATCGATCTCGCGGCAGCTAATCGCAACTACAAGGATGACAACCACAAGCCGGAACTCATCGTGGCGCTCACCGAGTTTTACGCCATGGCGGGATTCCGCCCCCTTGCGCAGACCCGCAGCCTCTTCGCGGCTTTGGAATGCGAAGAACTAGCGCACTATGAAGGCATGCTTGATGCGGATCCAGCCGCCGAAGGCGATAGTCTCCGCGCGCTGTTTACCACCTGGATTACTATCCCTGGCCCCAAGCGCAAGGAACTGATCAATGCGGTGGTGGCTGCTGGTGAGCGACTGTGCAGCACCCAGGCAAGTGAGCCGTGGATGACCACCGTGATGGGTACCGTGGCCAAGCTCAATGAACAGTACCCAGGTGATATCGGCGTTCTGGGAGCGCTTCTGCTCAACCACATTGTCCTGCAGCCGGGGGAGGCGATTTACCTCGACGCCGGGCAGCTGCATGCCTATGTCTCCGGCTTAGGCGTAGAGATCATGGCCAACTCCGATAACGTGCTACGCGGCGGATTGACCCCGAAGTTCGTTGACGTTCCTGAACTGGTCAAGGTCCTCACCTACGAGGCGGCTGAAGACCCGCGAGTGGAGTTAGTGGATGCCTCCGAAACCGGAAACGTGAAGGGCGCGAAGGCATGGTCCTATCCGGTACCGATTGAGGAATTCCTGCTGGACCGTGTAGAGCTTTCCGGCGAGGAGAGCGTCGATGTCGACAGCGATGGCCCGATGATTCTGCTGTGTACCTCCGGCGCAGCTGCGTTGAGCAACGCGGAGGCAGAGAGCCTCAACTTAAGCGCGGGCCACGCTGCGTGGCTCCCTGCCAACGACCCTGTTGCTACCGTCCGCGCTGCCGGCGCCGAGGGTGCTGAGGTATTCATCGCCCGCGTCTAAGCCCATGGCGTGCGGCCAGCCTTAAAACTGCGCAGCTGCCCAGGCTTTGTGTGCGCCTGGGCAGCTGTGAGGGGATTTAAGTGTGAGAGAATTTAAGCCGACTCTGTGATCGCCGGTCCGGGAGTTGGCTCGGGGGAGCTTTCAGCTGGAGCAGTGGCGGTGGGGGTTGCTGCAGAAGGTTCCTCGGCGACGGGGGTATCATCCGTCGGTGCCGCTGGGGTGGGAGCCTCGTTGCTTCGATGAGTCTCGGCGTCGCGCCCCGGAGCTTTCGCGCCATCGCCGACTAGTGGGGCGGTTCCTTCCCACGGTTTCTTGCCTGCTTCGCGGGGTTCTGCGGGGGTCTCAGCATCAGGTGCGGGAGCTTCGTGGGTGAACCCAGCTGGCCGCGGATTGAAGGACTCAGGGGAGTCAGAAGGTTCTTCAGGCTGTGGCTGCCCGGAGGACTGCGGGCCAGCGTGGTGGTCCTCCGTTGGGCTCTCTTGTGGAACGATCGTCGGTGACTCCGGTGTGGTCGGCGGCTGCGTCGGTTCTGAGCTCGGCTGAGGAGAGCCCGGTACTGGCGACCCAGGGGCCGTCGTAGCGGAACCTTCAGATGGCGGCGCAGTGGGCGCCGTGCTGAGCGGCGCCTGCGGGTACTGCGTGTTCGGCGTTACCTGCGGCTGCTGGTTCTGCAGCGAGGAGACATTATCAGGGCGGTAGACAGCCGTGGGCGCAGCCGGTTCCGTGCGGTTCACCACGGCATTCGGTGCCAAGTACGGATCCTCCGCGGGTGCGGCAACCTGAGTCTGGGACTGCTTGGAGCGCGTCGAGGTCGGGGAGGCCGTGGTGGTGTAGGAGTGCGTTGCCGAAGATGACGTGGCCGGAGCGCTTGAGGCAGCGGTGGCGGCGGAGGGCTTGGATACCACGGAATCCGGCGCGCTCATGCGCCAAACTGCGATGCCAACGGCGACGGCGCACAGGAGGCCTGCCACGACGAAAGTCACAATGCGGCGAGGGGTGCTCGTCATGCGGGGCGCTCTCCTTCCTACTCAAATTGCTGCGCAAAAGCCTGCTCAAATGTCACAAGACGGTAACAACGATAACACGAAACTGAGGATAGTAAATGGGCTGGGCAATAATCCCCACGCGCTTCTTATGCGAGCCGGTCTTCGGTGCGCTGTAGAAGGAGAGAGAAATGTGAAAGAGGAAGGAAAGGTAGATAGCTAGTGCCGTAATAAAACGGGCCCGCAGGAGCAAGCCTTGCATACGTGCGCCTAAAGAATGGTAGAACTTGGATTAGATAGCGGCTGCGCGGCGTGCCCCGCCTGCGAATCCGCACCGGCCCACCGTGGATATAAGAACACAGACCCCTAATTCACCAGAGCATAAAGGAGAAAACAATGAGCTCATGGGATGAAGACATCTTCGCTGACGAGGCCAACGTCGACTTCTTGGATGAACTGGCTGATCTAGAGGATGAAGAGATCGTTGCTGCGGTCGATGATGCCTGCGCGCTTGCGGCTTCAGGTGAGGCGCAGACTGAAGAGGAGCAGCGCAACGCCCTAGCGGCGGCCACGATTGCTGCCATCTGGGCAGGTGCTCCGTTCAGCGCCGGGGAGGTCGTTGAGGACTACCCCTTCATCCGGGATCTCGCCGGCTCCGGCAGCGAGAACCTGAACGAAAACGCCCTCGAGCTGATCGAAGGTGTGGAAGAGGACTATGACCTTGAGCCCTTCATTGAGGCTCTGTCGTAGAGCCAGCTTTCCTAGAAACAGCTCGAGCACCAGATACACCAAGCATGCTGATCAGTATTGAAGGAATTGACGGCGCGGGTAAGAACACCATCACCCAGCGCTTGCGGGAAGAACTAGCCTGCGATGTCGAAGTCTTAAGCTTCCCGCGCTACGAAGACTCCATCCATGCCCAGCTCGCGCAGGAGGCGCTCTACGGGCGTATGGGTGACCTCACCGATTCGATCTACGGGATGGCCACGCTCTTTGCACTGGATCGGCGCGGCGCCAAGGAACAGCTCCTCACCGCCGCTGCGTCCTCGGACTCTCTGCTCATTCTGGACCGTTATGTTGCCTCCAACGCCGCGTACTCTTCCGCGCGGGTGGGAGGGGAGCTCATTGTCGATTGGATTTATGAGCTCGAATTCGAGCGCTTCGGCCTGCCGGTGCCGCAACTGCAGATCTTTTTGGATACCGACGTAGCCATTGCCGGCCAGCGTGCCGTGGCCCGTGCAGCAGAGGATGAGGGACGCAACCGCGACCGCTATGAACGCGATGCCGCGCTGCAGTCACGCACGGCGGCTGCCTACCGTCGGTTGGCGGAGCAGCAGTGGGCAGGGCGGTGGATCGCCACCGCGGATGCCGATATGATTATCCAAGCTGTCAAGGAGCTTGTAGGAGAACAATAACGTGGCACCGAAAATCTTGGTCGTGGATGATGATCCGGCGATTGCCGAAATGCTTACCATCGTGCTCGAGGCGGAAGGGCTGGAACCTATTGCCGTCAACGATGGTAATGAGGCCATCCCGGCCTTCCGCGAGCATGACCCCGATCTGATCCTGTTGGATCTCATGCTTCCGGGCATGAACGGCGTTGATATCTGCCGTGCCATCCGTACCGAGTCCTCGGTGCCTATCGTGATGCTCACCGCAAAGACCGATACCGTCGATGTGGTCCTTGGCCTCGAATCGGGCGCGGATGACTACATCACCAAACCCTTCAAGCCGAAAGAGCTCATCGCCCGTATCCGTGCGCGCCTGCGCCGGATTGACGGGGGTACGAGCGAAATAATTGAGGTAGGGGACCTGCTTATCGACGTCCCCGAGCACACCGTCACCCGTAAGGGCGGCGAGGAGATCTCGCTGACCCCGCTAGAGTTCGACCTCCTGCTGGAGATGGCTCGAAAGCCCGGACAGGTGCACACCCGCGAGGCGTTGCTCGAATCCGTCTGGGGTTACCGCCACGCTTCCGATACTCGCTTGGTCAACGTGCATGTTCAGCGCCTGCGCGCAAAGATCGAGCACGACCCAGAAGATCCACACATCGTGCTCACGGTGCGCGGTGTGGGATACAAGACTGGAAAAATCGCCGAGTAAAGGACTACCGCTATTTTTGGTTGGTTAAGGCGAGCCCGGGATGGCGTCGTCGAGCGCTGGCGCACGTCCCTGCAGACACGTGTCTTGGGCATGATGCTGGTCGCCTCCACGGTGGTCATGATCATCCTGGCGTATGCACTGGTGTCGGTGTTGACACAACAGCTCGTGAGCCAGAAGGAAGACACCGCACTGCAGGAGCTCGACCGCGCCCGTGTGGCCGTGGAGCAGCAGATCGATGCCACCGGCACAGCAAATTCAACGCAGGTGCGCATCAACTCTGCGCGCGCCGCCTTGGGCCAAATGTCGGCGCAACAGCCCGATGCCCAAGCCGTGTATGAGCCGGTCATCGTCGTGGAAAACTCAGACGGCACGGCCACGACCTCGCCGGAGGGCTACCGTATTCCCGATGGGATGCGCGAGCTCGTCGGCCGCGGTCAGGTTGTCCAGCAATATGCCACGGTGGACCAGCAGTCGGGGGCGACCTATAACGCGTTGATGGTGGGCACACCCATCGAAAGTGATATCCCGAATACCCAGGTCTACCTCGTATTGTCCATGGAGTCCGAGGAGTCCACGATGGCGCTTATGCGTGGTCTGCTCTCGGCTGCCGGAGTGGTGGTCGTGGTCCTCCTCGTGGGTATTGCCTGGCTGGCTACCCAGCAGGTGATCGTCCCGATTCGCTCCGCATCCCGCATTGCACAACGATTTGCCGCCGGCCACCTGCGCGAGCGCATGGTGGTCAACTCGGATGATGAGATGGGCCGCCTTGCTTCCTCTTTCAATGACATGGCAGACAAGCTGTCAAAGCAGATTACCCAGCTGGAGGAATATGGCGACCTCCAGCGGCAGTTTACTTCCGATGTCTCTCACGAGTTGCGCACGCCGCTGACGACGGTGCGCATGGCGGCGGATGTCATCGCGGAAGACGCAGAAGAGTTCAACCCCTACACCAAACGTTCGGCGGAGTTGCTCATCAAGGAGCTGGACCGTTTCGAGGACTTGCTCGCGGACCTTTTGGAGATCTCTCGCCACGATGCAGGCGTGGCTGATTTGTCCACAGCCTCCCTTGACATTCGCTCCTGCCTGGACTCCGCACTGAGCCAGGTGGAACACCTCGCCGCCGAGTTGGGGGTGGAGGTTATCGTTCATGCCCCAGAGGAACCCGTGGCTGTGGAATGCGATTCGCGCCGCGTCGAGCGCATCTTGCGTAACCTGCTCGCGAACGCCATTGATCACTCTGAAGGCAACCCCGTCACCGTGGATATCGGCGCGACTGAGGATGCCGTTGGCATCGCCGTCACCGATTCTGGCGTGGGACTCAAGGAAGGTCAGGAGGAGCTGGTTTTCAACCGCTTCTGGCGCGCGGATTCCTCGCGCAAGCGCCACTCAGGCGGAACCGGCTTAGGCTTGGCCATCGCTCGCGAGGATGCCGTGCTCCATGGAGGCACTCTGGATGCCATCGGCTACTTCGGCACCGGCTCGCGCTTCCGTCTAATCCTGCCACGCACCCCGGGGGAAGCGGTGGAATCTGAGCCCATTGCCCTCGAGGTCCCGGGCGCTCCGAAGCCCGTCGAAGCGGAGGAACAGTCCGCGCTCGACGTGAGCACTGAACTAGGAGCCCCTGCAGTAAAGGCAGAGCCGGATAACGGGATAGTGTGGCCCTCGGAGCGCGAAGCGCGTGGCGCGGAAGCGCCGTTCAATCAAGACATCGTCCCCGATTTCGACGAGGAGGCCCAGCGATGATTCCGGCCCGCCGCTCACTCGCAGTGCTCAGCTGCGTCGCGCTTACTACCCTCGTCGGGTGCTCGACTTTGCCGCATAACACTGATCCCCAGGTGATCGGCACCTTTGAACCTCATGAGCGGGCAGACGATGCCGTCGTGGAGCCCCGCACCGATAGCGAACCGGACCTCTTAGTCCGTGACTTCTATTCGGCCGTGGCGATTCCCACTGGCAACTACGCTGCTGCCCGCACCTTCCTTGCCTCCGAAATCGCTAATTCCTGGGATCCCACGGATACCGTGCTCGTCGTGGACTCCATCGACCTTGTGACCTCAAACATGGAAGACGGTGCCCTCGAGTATTCAGTGCGCGGCAACATTATCGGCCGTCTGGCGAATGGCGGGGCCTATGTCCCGGATAACTCGCGTCTTGAGGCGACTGTCCGCCTGCGCCAGTTCAATGGGCAATGGCGCATTACCGACCTGCCTACTGGCGCGGTGATCGAGCGCACGGAACTGCGCAACCGCTACCGCCCGCAGTCGCTGTACTTCTTCGGTACAACCCAGCGCCTACTGGTGGCGGACCGTCGGTGGCTCTACTCGGGAAAGGACTCGATCGCTTCAGAGTTGGTCACCCTCCTGCTACAGGGTCCGTCTTCCGATATCGCTCCGGCGACCTCCACCTTGATCCCGAAGGATGCCACTTTCTTAGGCATCAACGATGGTGTGTATGAATTCAGTGGGATGTCAGCAATGAGCCAGGAGGAGCGCCTTAAATTTGCCTCCCAGTTGGTCTGGACTCTCAACAACGCGGAGATCACTAATTCAGTTCGCGCCACCATCGATGGCAGCCCCTTGGTTGACAACATGGAGGAGATGACCATCGATGATTTCGCCGAGTTTAACCCAGAGGTAGCTGCCCAATCCGTGCCCAAGCTCTACGCCGTCAACGACGGCTCCCTGCTGGAAGTCAAGGGCGAAGGTAGCACCGAGGTACAGGGCATGGCCGGCCAGATCCATGACATCCAGTCCGCCGATATCTCGGATGAGGGGATGGTGGCCGCGGTGCGTAAGCGTTCTGAGAAGGAATCGCAGCTGGCGATGGGCGAGCTCGGCCACGGACTCAAGGGTTCGGTCAAGGGCGAAACCCTAGCCCGCCCCACCTTTGAGGTGGGCGGCCAGGTGGCGTGGACCGTTGTTGACGGCAAACATGTAGTCCGTGTGACGCGTTCGCCGGCGACTGGCGAACTGAGTACCGCGGAGGTGGACACCTCTGCACTGGAGAACATGGAGGGAGAGATCTCGGTCATTCGACTGTCCCTCACGGGAGCCCGTATCGCCATGATCATCGACGGCAGCATTTACACAGGCGTGGTGGCCCGCGCGACCTCGGGCGAGCGGCGTATCGTCAACATCCACCAAGTTGGTCCAGAGCTGACCGGCTCGGCCTTGTCCGTGGAGTGGCAGACGGATGGTTCTTTGCTCGTGGGTACCTCGGCGTCGAATTCGCCCGTGTGGCGTATTGAGCAAGACGGTTCCTCTGCTACCACCTTACCTACCGGAAATATCACCGCGCCGGTGGTGGCGGTGGCTTCCTCGCCGTCGACGCACTACGTCACCGATGCGCATGCTCTACTGCAGCTTCCCGCAGGCGGATCTGAACGCTCGTATTGGCGTGAAGTCGAAGGCCTGCAGGGAGTGCGATCCTCACCCATCATCGCGCGCTAGAGTCGCGCTAAAGTGGGGCGCATGCCGAAGAATCGGGGGATAGGGGAGGCCACGGCCGCTCTCGTGGAGCTTTTCTTGCCACGCCCCTGCGCTGGGTGCGGGGGAGAAACAGCTGCGGGCGGGGTGTTGTGCGCTTCCTGCCAGGAACACTTGCGGCAGGTTCCACGCCGGGTGGAACGGCCGCGGCCCCTGGGGTTTCCGGCATGGGCTCTTGGTCCCTATTCCGATACTCGCCGTGGTGTCATCATCGCCATGAAGGAACACGGGCACCACGCAGTGCGTGCTCACCTCGGGGCGGTGTTCGCTGCCGGCATCGATTACTTGCGCGCCCGCGGTGATATCCCGGAGACTGGGTTGCTCGTGCCAGCGCCGACGCGCGTGTCCTCGGCTCGTCGCCGCGGTGGCGATCCTGTTGCCGCGCTGTGCCAGGCAGCGGCTGCCAGGCTTCCAGGCTGGGCTGTGGTTAATGCCCTGAGCACGGCTGAAAGCAGTGCGGATCAATCAGAGCTCAGCGCCGTGGAGCGCGCCGATAACATGCGGACAGCCGTGCTGTTGCGTCCCGCCGCCCGCGAACTGGTGGGGAAGAACGTGATGCTTGTCGACGACGTCATCACCACCGGCGCAACTCTGCGTGCTAGCGCCGCGCGTGTATGGGCTATCGGGGGTGACGTCGCGGGCGCGATTGTGCTGGCAGATGCGTAGGGCGGGCCATCATCATGCATGAGTGTAGGGGCCAGTCATCGTGTAGGTTATGACCAGTGGTAACATGAGGGGTGTCACAGGGAAGCGGGCTTCCGGCTCCTTATCACAGGCTTGTAGAAGTCCGCAGAATGTGCAGTCATTCAGTCCCCACGAGTATAGGGAGGCATTTCATGTCCCAGCAGACCAACGCTCAGGTCACCATCACCGGCCGTAACGTGGAGGTTCCGGAGCACTTCCAGGAACGTGTCACTGAAAAACTAGCCAAGATCGAGCGCCTTGATCCGACCCTGACCTTCTTCCACGTGGAGCTGCAGCACGAGCCGAACCCGCGCCGCGAGTCCGAGGCAGAGCGTCTGCAGATCACCGCTACCGGTAAGGGGCACATCGCTCGCGCCGAGGCGAAGGAAGATTCTTTCTATGCGGCACTCGAGACCGCTCTGGGCAAGATGGAACGCTCCCTGCGCAAGGTTAAGGTGCGCCGTGAGAACGTGAAGTCCGGCCACCGCGCCCAGAAGGGTACTGGTCAGATCGCCGCTGAGCTGGTCGCTGAAGCTGAGGCAGCTAAGCCCGCTAAGGAAGAGCGCTACATCGATCCCTACGCCGAGACTGTCGAGGATGTTCGTCCGGGCCAGGTTGTCCGCTTCAAGGAGCACCCAGCAACCCCGATGTCTGTTGATGATGCGCTCAGCGAGATGGAGCTGGTCGGCCACGACTTCTACCTCTTTATCAACGAGGAGAACAACAAGCCTTCTGTGGTTTACCGCCGCCACGCATTCGACTACGGTCTTATTTCCTTGACGGATGCTGATGCTTAAGGCCTGAGCCTTAAAGGCCGTAGGGCCTAATACACAGGCTCCCTGCACCGCAGCGCACACGCGCAGCGAGACAGGGGGCCTTCTTATGTCCCTATTAGGCATTGTTAATCTTCGATCATCTTTTTTCGTGACGGCCGAGGGGAGCGTCCTGCAAACGTCGGGGTGGGGACAGAATTGCGCTTTGGGTTGGGTGGCGAATCGTGAGAGAAAAGCTAGTGAGTACAATGGCGACGAGTTAACTTATTTGTCGCGACAAGAAGGACTATCTAGACGTGTTTGGACTTTCCAAGCTGCTCCGTGCCGGTGAGGGGCGCACCGTCAAGCGCCTGGCCAAAATTGCAGATGATGTTATTGCCTTAGAAGATAAATTCGCGGCGCTGTCGGACGACGAGCTCAAGGCTAAGACTGACGAGTTTAAGAAGCGTCTGGCGGATGGCGAAAAGATGAATGACATCCTTCTCGAAGCCTTCGCCACCGTGCGTGAGGCTGCCTGGCGCGTGCTTGACCAGAAGCACTACAAGGTGCAGGTTATGGGCGGTGCCGCCCTGCACTTCGGCAACGTCGCTGAGATGCGCACCGGTGAGGGCAAGACCCTGACCTCGCTGCTGCCGGCCTACCTCAATGCGCTGGAGGGCAAGGGCGTACACATCGTGACGGTCAACGATTACTTGGCCAAGCGTGACGCCGAGATGATGGGCCGTGTCCACCGCTGGCTGGGCCTCACCGTTGGCGTCATCCTCTCCGAAATGCGCCCTGCGGAGCGTAAGGAAGCTTATGCTTGCGACATCACGTACGGCACCAACAATGAGCTGGGCTTTGACTACCTGCGCGACAACATGGTCCGCTCGCTCAATGACACGGTCCAGCGTGGCCACAATTACTGCATTGTGGATGAGGTTGACTCCATCCTGATCGACGAGGCCCGTACCCCGCTCATTATTTCCGGACCGGTCGACGGCTCCTCCCAGTTCTACGGCGTTTTCTCCAAGCTAGCGCCGAAGATGCGCGAGGGCATCCACTACGAGGTGGACCACAAGAAGCGCACCATTGGTGTGCTGGAGGAGGGCGTCGAATTCGTCGAGGATCAGCTGGGCATTGAAAACCTCTACGCCCCAGAGCACTCCCAGTTGGTGTCCTACCTCAACAATGCCTTGAAGGCGAAGGAGCTCTTCACCCGCGATAAGGACTACATTGTCCGCAATGGCGAAGTGCTGATCGTGGATAGCTTCACCGGCCGTGTTCTGGCTGGCCGCCGCTACAACGAAGGTATGCACCAGGCTATTGAGGCAAAGGAAGAGGTGGAGATCAAGAACGAGAACCAGACTCTCGCCACCGTTACGCTCCAGAACTATTTCCGCCTCTACGACAAGATTTCCGGCATGACCGGTACCGCAGAAACCGAGGCTGCTGAGTTGCACTCCATCTATGGGCTAGATGTGGTGCCGATTCCGACGAATAAGCCGAACCAGCGTACCGATCACTCCGACCGCATCTACAAGACCCAGGAAGCCAAGTTCGCTGCGGTGGTGGATGACATCGAGGAACACGTTGCCGACCGCCAGCCGGTGTTGGTGGGTACCACCTCCGTGGAGCGCTCCGAGTACCTCTCGCAACTGTTGAGCAAGCGCGGAATCAAGCACTCGGTACTCAATGCGAAGCACCATGAGGAAGAGGGACAGATCGTCGCCCGTGCCGGCCGCCCGGGCGCCGTAACCGTCGCCACCAACATGGCCGGCCGCGGTACCGATATCGTGCTCGGCGGTAACCCCGAGGTCATCCTGGATGAGAAGCTGCGCGAGCGCGGCCTCGATCCCTTTGAGGATGAAGAGAAGTACCAGGAGGCCTGGGACGCCGAAATCGATCAGGAGAGGGAACGCTCCAAGCGCCTGGGCGACGAGGTCCGCGAGGCCGGCGGCCTGTACGTATTGGGCACCGAGCGCCACGAGTCGCGCCGTATTGACAACCAGCTGCGCGGCCGTTCCGGCCGTCAGGGTGACCCGGGTGAGACCCGTTTCTACCTGTCCATGCGTGATGAGCTCATGGTGCGCTTCGTGGGCCAGTCCATGGAGAATATGATGAACCGCCTCAACGTGCCAGATGATGTGCCGATCGAGGCCAAGATGGTCTCTAACTCCATCAAGGGTGCACAGGCACAGGTGGAAAACCAGAACTTTGAGATGCGTAAGAACGTGCTCAAGTACGATGAGGTACTCAATGAGCAGCGCAAGGTGGTATACGCCACCCGCCACGACATCCTCGAGGCCAGTGACATCAAGGACAACATCCGCGAGATGATCAACGACACCGTGTCTGCCTACGTGGCGGGTGCGACGGCTACCGGCTACGTGGAGGACTGGAACCTAGACGAGCTGTGGAATGCGCTGGAATCCCTCTACGGGCCGACCATGACGCACGAGGAGCTTGTCGCCGGTACCGAGTACGGCTCCGCCGGCGAGATTTCTGCGGAGCAGCTGCGCGATGCACTGTTGGCTGATGCGAATTCCGAGTATGACCAACTCGAAGAAGCTGTGAGCGCTATCGGTGGTGAGAGCCAGATGCGCAATACCGAGCGCATGATCATCCTGCCGGTTATTGACCAGAAGTGGCGCGAGCACCTCTATGAGATGGATTACCTCAAGGAAGGCATCGGTCTGCGTGCCATGGCGCAGCGAGATCCTCTGGTGGAGTACCAGAAGGAAGGCGGCGACATGTTCAATGCCATGAACGACGCGGTCAAGGAAGAAACCGTGCGCCAGCTGTTTATGCTGCGCAAGCAGTTCAAGGCGCAGGAAGAGGCAAACGCAGTGGATGAAGCGGAAGCCTAGGGCAACCTTGATGCGCCAGCGCTAGTCAACGCAGGACGCCGTGGGAATCATTCCCCACGGCGTCTTTTTATTGGAAGTAGTTAGGTATATACTGTCAGAACATTAATTATTGTTCTTCGGAGGTTGAGTCAGTATGCGCCGCTTGTCTCTGCGAGTAGGTCTATCCGTGTTCGCATCTGCCACCCTGCTGGGTGGCGGCGCAGCTGCTTCGGCTGTGGAACTAGCCCCAGAAGAGCAGTGCCAGCTGGCCTCCGTATTGGGCTCTCAAAGCGATGACTCCCTGAAGGGCGCTGCACTCAGCTCGCAGGATGTTGTCTCCACTCAGTGTGGCGCGGTGTCTGAACCGGAAAGTCTTGATGAAGCTACTGCGAAGCTTCCCGTGGTGGGGGCCACCATGTTTGGCGGCATCAGCCTAGCTTTGGTGAGCGCTTCTGCAGCCTTCGCCGGAATCGATTGGACACCCATCCTGATCAAGCTGGGATCGATGTTTTAAGACCAGCGCTAAGTCATAGGCGTGATTTCTAGGGCTCCTCAAGGCCGCAAACTCATCTTTTCAGAACCTCTGTCTCTTGTGTCAGTGGGTTTGCAGGCCGCCCGAAAGTAAGCGGAAAGACCGCAGGTGTCGGCCGGTTGCAGCGCCGGTAAAAGCGCGCCGTGTTGAGCCTAAGAGCACCGAACCGAAGAACTCACCATTTGAGCGCGCGTGCAAGCTGCGCAGCGTCATTCCTCCGTGCGATTCTGCAGCTGCCTGGGCTTTCCTCCAGGCGCGCACATGCTTAGTGATTTCTGGGGCGAAGCGTGGGTTATTGAGATGACTCAAAGGCCGCAAGGCGGCGGCGACTTCGAGAACTATGACAACGAGACCACGGATCTCTTCCCGCGTGGCCAGGTCGCGAGCTGTGGGCTCGCGCTCATAGCGGATACGTTGCGGGGCAACATACAGTTGTAGGTGGCTCATGCCGGGGATGGGGGTGTACATGTGAATAGCGTCCTCTTCCGCAGTGCGCGGTACGGAGGAAAGCGCTGAAGCAAGGATCGGGGGATGGCACAGAGAAGGAAGCTGGATGTACGTTCATTGTGCCATGGCAGCCCCGTCTGCGGCTAGAGCTTTGCAGCGCATTGGCCGGTGAGAGCAGGCGGGCGGTATGTTCGCTATACTTTCGGACGATAAACACAGTTCAATGCGAAGGGTAGATAATATGCGTGGACTCATCGTCGATTTTGTAGGCGTGCTTGACGGCACCGAAGAGGACGTCAAGCGCTGGCGGGAACTATTCGCCGCCGCGAAATCCAACGGAGTTGCCACCGCTATCCTTTCCAACGATCCGGGCGGCCCAGGTGCGGAGCACATTCGAGAGTGGGAATACCGCGGCATCGTGGATGCCGTGGTGCTTTCTGGCGAGGTTGGCGCTGAGAAGCCGGACCGTGCTGCCTTCCAAGCCGCGGCAGATGCTATTGACCTGCCGATTAATGATTGCGTCATGGTGGATGATTCCATCGTTAACGTGCGCGCTGCTGTGGAGAACGGCATGGTGGGCATGCTCTACACGGTCTTCGACCGCACGAGCGTTGAGGTTCAGGCAGTCTTCGACATTGAAGGTGAGTTCTAAGTGTCGAAGGATGTGCGCGTCTTCCTGCCGGCTACCTTCGGCATGCTGGCTGAGCTTGAGGAGACCGGCCAGCTCGCCGCACGCAGTGGTTGGGGTTTTGCGCTAACACCCGCGTTGCGTGAGTTCTATACCGAAGGCGACG
Source organism: Corynebacterium sp. HMSC066C02 (assembly GCF_001814945.1). Lineage (NCBI taxonomy): Bacteria > Bacillati > Actinomycetota > Actinomycetes > Mycobacteriales > Corynebacteriaceae > Corynebacterium > Corynebacterium sp. HMSC066C02. Next base: position 293,459 of record NZ_KV818450.1, read on the forward strand.
AGGAAGAAATTGAGTACTCTGCCTTCCTTGAAGCTTCCATGGCTTCATTGCGCCTGCTGGCTATCGGGGACGAAGAAAAGTTTCCCCACCGACGCGTGGTCATCTCCGTCGACGTGGATGAGTCCGTGGTGACTCCGAAGCCAGACATGGGTGAGCCCGTCGTGGCCCTCAACCCTGCCACGATCACGAAGGCTAACCTGCAGGCTATCCACGTGGATATCGAGGAATCCGAAGCCGCTACGGCCAAGGCTATAGACGCTATCGACAACGCTGACCTCGGAGATGAGGACGCTGAGCTCGCAGTGGGTGATGCTTTGGACAATTTCATGGCATTTTATGACCCCACCGAACTACCCATCCTCGTGGAGCTTCTCTAAGGATCTACTGGGAAATAATCACCGGTGCCTCACGCGTGGTGCTAGTCTAAGCCTCTAACGCCATCGCTTTAGAAGGAGCACCACCATGAAGAGATCCCGTCTTGCTAGCCTTGTCACCGCCGCTGCCCTGAGCACCGCTGCGCTTGTCGCCGCACCAGTTGCCGGCGCAGAGGAGCCTGCAGCACCGATCGCGCAGGTGCACGCGGATCGCAGCAAGCCGGAACCTGGGAACCCAGACCCTGATATGGCCGTGAAGCCCACGACCCCGTGGCTGCGCATCCTGGAAGGTTCATCCCAGGGTCCAGCGGCCGTCATTATCTCCGTCCTCTTCGGCATCATCAGCATTGGCTTCGCCGCCTACAAGGAGTTTGGTGATTACCTGCCCAAGTTGGGCTAATTATTGATAATCTGCGGGGGTAAAACTTTAGCTCGATCGAAAGGTTTCCTCAGTATGTCTTCCTCTCGCCTTCGCCGCGTAGTTGCTGCTTCCAGCTTGTCGGTTGCGGTTCTTGCCGGTGGTGTCGCAGCCCCCACGGCGGGCGCGGTAAGCACCACCATCAAGGATGAGAAGTGCACCATCACCTTGAGCGAGGAGGAAGCCAGCGACCTGAAGAATGCGGAGTCGAAGGCCAATGATGTCGACAGCAGCTTGCTAAAGAATGGCCTTAAGATTTCGCCCAAGGACGCGGAGAAGCGTGCTCGCGCCGTAGAGGACCAGTCGGAAGAGCTCTTCCGTGCACTGGCAGGTTACGAGGCGGAGGTCGAGTTCGGTGATGAGAACGCCGTCAAGCGCGCCAAGAACAACATTGCAGTGGTAGACACCTTCCGTGTCATCGCACCGGAGTACATCAAGGCGCTCAACGCCTGTGCGAAGAAGGAAGAGTTCAATAAGAGGGAGGCGAGCGGTGCCAACACTTCCTCCAATATCGATACCGGCGGAGCCGTTATCCTCGGTGTTACCGGCGGCTTAGCCGTGATCCTGATGGTCCTCCGCGCGGCTGGCCCCTTCCTTAAGACCGTCCTGCCGCCGCAGCTGGCAGCAATGCTTCCGCTTTAAAACTAGGCCCCGTTAGGGCGCCTAAGGCCTTTCCTGCGCTAGGAGTAAGGCCCTTAGGCCTTAGGCCCAATCGACGTTGGTGCGCAGGGAAGCCAGCAGGTTGCGAACCGCATCACGGCGGCGTGCAGAAGCTGTCCCTTCCTCTATGCTGAGGTCCAACCCGCATTCGGGGTCCGCGGGTGGCCCGGCATGCGTGCAGCCACGCGGGCAATCCTCAATCGCTTCGGCAAGATCATCGAAGACCTCAATGACGTTTTCCGCATCAATGTGGGCTAGGCCGAAGGAGCGGATGCCTGGGGTATCAATGATCCACCCGCCATGCGGGGTGCTTCCTTCCGCCGGCAGTCGCAGCGCCACCGACTGCGTCGATGTATGGCGGCCTTTGCCCACGGCGGAGACTTCGCCGGTTTCGCGGTTGGCATCCGGGACGAGCCGGTTGACCAAGGTTGATTTACCCACACCGGAGTGGCCGATGAGGGCCGTGACATGTCCATCAATTGCGGCACAGACCTGCTCCAGTCCATCGTCCACGCCAGCTTCCACCACGGTGACATCCAAGTCCGCAAACTCTTGGGCGAACGGAGTGGGGTCGGTGAGGTCGGTCTTCGTCAGGCACAGGACCGGCTGGATATTGCCGGCGAAGGCCGCGATGAGAGCACGCTCCACGAATCCGGAGCGCGGCGGTGGATCCGCCACAGCACTCACGATCAGCAGGCGGTCTGCATTCGCCACCACGATGCGCTCATAAGGGTCTGTGTCATCCGCGGTGCGCCGAAGGACGGAAGTGCGCTCCTCTAGCTTCACGATGCGCGCGAGGGTGTCCTTCTTACCAGAAGTATCGCCCACGACGCCGACCCGATCACCGACCTCGACGGGCGTGCGGCCCATCTCGCGGGCGCGCATAGCGGTGACGACTGGGCCATCATTATCAAGGGCAACTCCCCAGCGCCCGCGGTCCTTGGTGATGACCATGCCGAACTTGGCATCCTTGTGCTTCGGACGGTCCTTCGTGCGGGGGCGCGACCCTTTGCCCGGCCGGATACGGACATCAGATTCGTCGTAGCTGCTCGCGCGCCTAGCCATGGATCATGGCCTCCCACATCTTGGCGAAGCCGGGCAGAGTCTTGGAGGTGGTGTCGATGTCTTCGACCTCGACACCGTCGACTGCCAGGCCAATGATGGCGCCAGCGGTGGCCATGCGGTGGTCGGCGTAGGAGTGCCACTGGCCGCCGTGGAGTGGGGCAGGGGTGATGCGGAGGCCGTCGTCAAGCTCAGTGACGTTGCCGCCCAAGCCGTTAATCTCTGTAGCGAGGGCCGCCAGACGGTCCGTCTCATGGCCGCGCAGGTGCGCGATGCCGGTCAGGGTTGACGGCGTTGAGGCCAGCGCGCACAGCGCGGCTACGGTCGGGGTGAGCTCGCCGATATCTCCCATATCGAGATCGATGCCGCGCAGGCCTGCTAGACCCTCCTGCGGGCCAGTGACCTGCAGGTAGGGATCTCGGTGAGGTGCCTGCGGGACGTACTCAACCTGTGCCCCCATGTGCTCCAGGATGCCGCGGAAAGCATCACCTGGTTGGGTCGTTTCCTCCGGCCAATTCAGAATGTTCACGCTGCCGCCGGCGACGGCCGCGGCAGCCAAAAACGGTGTGGCGTTGGACAGGTCCGGTTCGATGTACCACTCGCGGCCGTCAATCTTTCCAGGACGCACGACCCAATTATCCTCGCCCGCGACCACATGCACGCCGGCATCACGCAACATGCCGATGGTCATCAGGATGTGGGGCTGGGAAGGGACCGTGCCGCCTTCGTGGCGCACGCTGATGCCGTTGCGGTAGCGCGCCCCGGCCAGGAGCAAGCCGGAGACGAACTGGGAAGAAGCGGAGGCATCAATGGTGACTTCGGCGCCCTCCGGAATGCCATGGGGCGTGATGCTAAGTGGCAGGCTATCGCCTTCGATGTCGACGCCCAACTCACGCAAGGCCATGGTCATCGTGGACATGGGGCGCTTGCGGGCATAAGGGTCACCGTCGATGACAACGGGCCCATCGGCCAGCGCTGCCACCGGAGGCAAGAAGCGCATGATCGTGCCAGCCAGGCCACAATCGACGGTCGCGCCGTGGAGCTGGCCCGGCGTCACGCGCAGGTGCGGTCCCCACTCGGAGATACCTACGCCCATGGCCTTCAAAGCTTCTTTCATCAGGTCAGTATCGCGGGAGACCAGCGGGTTGTAGATGATAGAAGGTGAGTCGGCCAACGCAGCGAGGATGAGGGCGCGGTTGGTCATCGACTTTGACCCGGGAACTTCCTGAGTCCAGGACAACGGGCCGGCGGGTTGGGGAGCACACCAGAAAGCAGACATGTAGTCCATAATAAAGGGCATGTGCGGAAGATTTGTTCTGTTCACCGAGTCCCTACTGGAGGAAGTCGGAGCGTGGGAATCCATTACGGAAGTTCATGCGCCGGAAGGCCTGCCGCCGGCACGCTATAACATTGCTCCGACCCAGCCCATCGCCATCGTGCGGGTTGCGGAGGAGACCGTTCGCGTGGAGCCAGCGCGCTGGGGGCTTATCCCGCACTGGAAGAAGGACCTCGACGGCCCACCGCTGTTTAATGCCCGCGCGGAGACTGTGGCGCAGAAACCTTCCTTCCGGGATGCCTTCAAAGCACAGCGCTGCGTTATCCCGCTGGATGGTTACTACGAGTGGAAAGCCGGTGGGGATAAGAAGGCCAAGAAGCAGCCCTTTTATGTGACCGGGCCCGATGGCCTGCTGTGGGCGGCTGGTTTGTGGGCCACGGGGTTGGAGAGGCTCTCGGCCACGATGGTGACCACGGATGCCACGGAAGAGATGGCGTGGCTGCACCACCGCTTGCCCAAGTTTCTAACTGCAGATGAAATCGCGCCCTGGCTGGCGGGGGAGGCGCTGCTGGAGCCGAGCTCTGTGCGCGGCTTTCAGGCACGCCCGGCCGACCCCGCGGTGGGCAACGTGCGCAACGACTACGCAGAGCTTATCGACGAACCACCGGCCACTGCCTTGTTCTAGTGCACGAGAGGCTAGTCGGCGAGCACGTCGGCGAAGGAGAGCTCCAGCACGCGGGGGAGATCTTTCGGATTCATCTCAATGTCGAGGCCACGCTTGCCGCCGGAGAAGAAGATGGTATCGAAGAGCAGCGCGGTCGCGTCAACGACAGTGGGCAGGACGTGTTTGTGCCCTAACGGGGAGATGCCGCCGGGGATGTAGCCGGAGGACTTGGAGGCGTCGGCAGGCGCGGCCATTGTGGCCTTGGACGCACCGAAAGCTGCGGCGGCCTTCTTGAGACTGAGCTGGTGTGTGACCGGAAGGACGCAGACGGCGAGTTGGCGTTTGGGGCCTTTGCCGGCGCTCAGATCAATGACGAGGGTTTTGAAGATACGCTCAGGAGTAACGTCGAGGGCCGCAGCGGCTGCCTCGCCGAAGTTTTCGCGACCGCCATCAAAGGCGGAGACGTGGTGGTCAATACCTGCCTCTTCGAGGAGTTTGAGAGCGGGGGTAGCGGCACGCGGGGTCTTCTTGGACATATAAACCACCCTAGTCCTGAGCGCTAGGATGGTCGGTATGGCCACAGAAACGACGAGCGAGACGCTTCAGAAACAGCGGTTGTTTGAGGAGCAAGCCTTGCCCTTGCTGGACCAGCTTTACGGCGGAGCGATGCGTCTGACGCGCAACCCGCAAGACGCGGAGGATTTGATCCAAGAGACCTACCTCAAGGCCTTTAGCAACTTCGATTCCTTCAAACAGGGGACGAACTTGAAGGCGTGGCTGTACCGCATCATGACGAATACCTACATCAACTCCTACCGGAAGGCCAAGCGCCGCCCAGTGGAATCCTCAGCGGATGAGCTTAGTGACTTTCAGCTGTATACCACGTCCGGACATGACTCCACGGGTTTGGAATCAGCGGAGGTCGAAGCGCTCAAGCAGATGCCGGATTCGGAGATTTCCGAGGCCATGAATGACCTGCCGGAGGATTACCGCATGGTGGTGTACTACTCGGATGTGGTGGGTTTGGCCTATAAGGAAATCGCAGAAGTGATGGGCACTCCGTTGGGGACGGTCATGAGCCGCCTCCACCGCGGAAGAAAATTGCTTCGTGCGGCGTTGAAGGACGTAGCACGAGAAAAAGGCATTGGTCGCAACCACCCAGAGATGGAGGAGAAGTAATGGAACGCGCAACAGGACGCAATTGCGGTGCGTGTAACTCTCCGGAGGTTGAAGCGCTCTTTCGGGAGCTATTCGATGAATCAACGAGCTATGCGCGAGCACTGGAAATCCGCGAGCACCTCGCGCAGTGCGATACCTGTCAGCAGCGCGTCGAGAGCGAAGAAGTAGTCCGCGCACTCGTGCGCAAATGCTGTGGGGGACAGGTCGCACCTCAGTCACTGCGCCAGCGCATTAGCGTGCAGATTACGCGGACTGAGATTACCTGGGGATAGGGCCTCGAGCGCCTAAAACCGGCTCAGGATATGCAAAAGGGCTCGTTCCCTCCCTCGATTCGTGAGGGGAAGAAACGAGCCCTAAATTACTGACGTTATGCGCCAGGACGCTTGCCGTGGTTAGCGGGCTTCTTACGGCGATCCTTGCGCTTGCGGCCACGCTTGCTCATCGTATGCTCCTTCTGTTAAAGGGAAATGAACTCATTCAACTGTAGCGGCAGGGTATGCCGAGGTGTTAATCGGGGGTGCGCCTACTGTGGGTTTCTTAAGCGGAAACGCGGGCGCGAGCGCGGCTGCGGTTACGGCGCTTGATAGCGCGGCGCTCCTCCTCAGAGAGGCCGCCCCACACGCCGGCATCCTGGCCGGACTCGAGGGCCCACTTGAGGCAAGAGGAAGCGACCGGGCAGCGGTTGCAGACCAGCTTGGCCTTAGCGATCTGGGTGAGTGCAGGGCCGGAATTACCGACAGGGAAGAAGAGCTCCGGGTCTTCGTCGCGGCAAACAGCTTCGTGGCGCCAATCCATGATTGAAATCTCCTAACAAATTTTTGACAGCAGTAGATGAAAGCAGGCGCACCAAGGGCAGTTCACGGCAGTGAACTGTTCCGAGTGCTACGGGGTTTAAGTGAACTGGTCTGCGGTCAGTGGGGCCCTGTCTTGAGTTGGGGCCAGCGTCGCCGCCGCCATGGTTCACTTTTGGTTAACTTGGAGTTTTCTCCGAGTTAAGAACTGATTTAACAGCTCGTTGTTTTTGCTACCTGAGAATAATGACACGTTTACTCATTCCCCGCTAGGGGTAGAGGCCGAAAAGTGTCCAAAGTCACTAAATAAATTCCGTCAATTCATATGATTGTTATGGGTTGGCCCCTGTAAGAACCCTGTCAGAAATGCTTCCACCTGCGGTGATGAGGGTAAGGTGGTGAGTGTGGTGACCTGGATCGCGTCAAATCCGGGTTCATCCCTCTGCCCCCGAAATTACGGATGGAGGAAGCCGAGGAACACCGCGGCGGAGGAGGATTAGGCTGAAGCATGTGGGTGCGCGCGGGGTAATGGCGTGGAGTCGTCCTAAGTACAGGGCTGAGAAGTAAACTAAATCTCCGTGAATAAGAAGCAGAAACAGTCCTCGACCACGCCTGCCCAAACTGAGGGAGGCCGTCCCCCGGGAACGGTGGTAGCGGCTGCCGGCATCGCCGTGCTCCAGTCCATCGCGGTAATTATCTTCGGAATCTTCCTCATCGTCCGTGAGCTAACCGGTGCTGAGAACGACTCCATGGTGTCCGATTCTGGGGCGACGGGCTTCGTCGGCCTAGGGACGGCCATCTTCATTTTTATCGTCTTCGGCTTTGTCATCGTCGCCTCGTGGGCCTTTGTTAAGGGCAAGCGCTGGGGCCGCGGAGCTATCGTGCTCGTGGAGTTTATTTTGGGTGCCATCGCCTTCCAGATGTTCAGCGGAGGCTCAGCAGCGCTCGGCGCCGTGACGCTGGCCAGCGCAGCGTTGGTGCTCTACCTGCTCATGGTGCGCCCTGAGGCAGCGCAATGGGCTGAAAGCCACTTCTAGGCAAGCTGTTTCTTAAACAACTAAGAAGTTAAGAGGCAGTGAGCGCCACGGCGGTGTTTCCACGCTGCTCGATGATGACAGTGCCCGCAAGAGTCAGCGAAATTGGACCGTTATAGCCGTCACGGTCGACGGGAATGCTGTGCTCGGTCTTTCCGGTAGCCCAGTCCACCACGTCGATCCCTTCCTCCGTGGGCACCAGTAACCGCTCGCCGACGGCGATGCCGGTGCCAACTGCCTGCTCCAGAACATGGTCCACTTTGAGCTCGGTTGGGGTAAAGAGATAAAGACGTTCGCCGTCGAACCACGTCATGTGGTGGGGCAGATCAGCGACCGCAGGGGCGAAGGGGGAAGCGGAATTCGTGATGGCCTTCGATGGCTCCACGTCCGTGGAGGAGAGCGTTTCGCCCTCAAAGTTATAGGAGACGATACGTGGCGCATCGCCCGGCAGAAAGACCGCAGCGGCCTCCTGACCATAGGCAATGAGACGCGCGCCTGGGTTATCAATCTCGATATCCTTGGAGATTTCAGGCGAACGCGCATCCTCTGGTGTGGCGTTTTGGATGCGCAGCCACGTGGAGTCTGGAGAATCCGGACAGGATTCGGTGACGGCCATCGTTTCGGTGCGGGTCAGTGCTGAGGAGATGGCGCAGTCTTCGTGGGGCTGGAGGTTCGGTTCTTGCTTGGCTTCGACATCGCCATATTCAACAGTGCGCACCAGGTCAGAGCGCCATAGTTCTACGCGCTCGGCGGAAACGGTCCCCACGCGGTCATTCGACATAATGGGGACCACCTGCTCGGAATTACGGGCGCTGCGGGTATCTGAGTACTGGCCGGACACCGCATCGATGGCTACCACATCGCCGCAGCCATTTCCCGCGTCATAGGTGGCAACGACTTTGTTCCACGCCGTGCCGAGCGAACAGAGGTCGGCATCGCGGCGCTGGTAAGTCCAGACCGTATCGCCGGAGGTATCCGAAGCGCGGAGGGTATCGCCGTCATGGGTTATCAGCATCTCCTTCGTGGATATCGCGCGGGACTGTCCCGGCACCACAGTGTTGGGGAGGCTGAAGGTTTCAGTGAGGGAGTTGGGGACGGTATCGAGAGTCTGAGTCTTGGCATCAGACGCGGCATCGACAGCGGGAGTGAGCTCCGACTTGTGGATCGGTGCCGTAATCACCGCGCCGCCAATAGCAATGGCACAGACCGCGCTGATCGCGCCCACTGCAAGCCAGTCTGCCTTGGTGGAACGCAAGATGGGAGCCTTCTTCGCAGAGCTTGGCTTCTTCGCGGACTCCGGGCCCTGCTCGGTGCTCATCGGCGTCCTCCTTGGCGGGGCTTGCGCGTGCGGGAACGGGTGCGGCGGGAGGCACGGGCAGATGCTGTGGAGGAACGTGGTGAGCCTCCACGCGGCGACTCCCCACGTGAGTGAGAGCGCCGCGGTGCACCCAGCACTTTCGTGGGTGGGCCGACGGTGTCAGCAACCGTCTTTGGGATATCGAGGGCTTCCGCAAGCTCCGGGGAGGTGCTGAACCACTGCGGTGGCTCTGGCTGGCCCAAATCGAGCTCATCGTTGATGACTTGCCATTTGCCCAGCTCGTCGTAGCCGACGAGAGTGATGGCCGTGCCCGTGTGCCCCGCGCGACCAGTGCGTCCGATGCGGTGGACAAATGTCATCGGGTCATCGGGCACCTGGTAGTTGATGACGTGGGTGACATCGTCAATGTCGATGCCGCGAGCGGCGACGTCTGTGGCCACGAGAATCTCCACGGTGCCTTTCCGGAAGGCATCGAGCGAGCGTTCGCGTGCTTTTTGATCCAAATCGCCGTGGACCGCGCCCACGCGAAAGCCGCGCTGTGCCAGCTCGTCCGCGACGGCGGCGGCCGAGCGTTTCGTACGCGTGAAGATGATGGTGCGTCCGCGGCCTTCTGCCTGCAGGACCTTTCCCAAGACCGCGATCTTATCCATACGGTGTGCCTGGAAGGTGACCTTGCGCGTGGAGGCATGCGTCTGCCGGGCGTCACCAGACTCGGCGCGGATATGGACCGGCTTTTCCAGGAAGGTACGTGCCAAGGTCACGATGGGCCCAGGCATGGTGGCGGAAAAGAGCATGGTCTGGTGTGGGTTGCCGTGCAGGAGCGAGAGGATCTTCTCGATATCCGGCAAGAAGCCCAAGTCCAGCATCTCGTCGGCTTCATCCAGAACTAAAACGCTGACGTGGTCGAAAGAGAGATGCTTCTTCTGGCAGAGATCGAGCAGACGGCCTGGGGTGCCGACGACGACGTCCGCACCAGACTCAATCTCCTTGATCTGTTCTTCATAGGGGCGCCCGCCACACAGAGTGACCACTCTGAGCGGAAGGTTTGCGGCGGCGAGCTCCAGGTCCCCGCTGACCTGGATGGCCAGCTCGCGCGTCGGTGCAATGACCAGTGCGCGGGGAGTGCCGTCGAGTTCCGGGATGTCGGCGTCATCGAACACGCGATCCAGCAGCGGGACACCGAAGCCATAGGTCTTACCCATGCCGGTGCGCGCTTGGCCGATGAGGTCCTGGCCATTCAAAGCGATGGGCAGGGTGAGCTCCTGGATGGCAAAGGTGTGCGTAATCCCGTTGTCAGCGAGGGCATCGCAGATCTCTACAGCGACGCCGAGTTCGGCAAAGGTAGGGGATTCGTGGGATTCGCGGGATGATTTCGGGGCAAGCACACCTTGATAGTAGAGGACGTGGCTATAGTGGGGCCATTAGAGCGCCGGGGCGCAGTTCTCACGGCACCGATTAAAGAACACGATTTAAGGGAGACACACCACATGGATATCAAGTTTGGTTTTGCCGATACCGCCCGTGAGCTGGTTATTCACGCGGAAGGTGAGCGCGAAGAACTGACCCAGACCATCAACAACGCCTTGGCAGACAACTCCACCCTCGAATTGAAGGACACCAAGGGCCGCTCCTACATCGTGCGCACTGAGCGAGTTGTTTACGTAGAAATCGGCACTGCGCGCGCACATACCGTCGGATTTGCGGGCTAAGTACGCGCGCGCTGGCTCAGCGGGTAGCCTAAATGGCCATGGAGAATCCCGCGGATTTTAAGCAGCACCCGCAGCGCCTTTCGGCGGTGGAGCGCTTCGCGCGCGAGTACGGCTGGTGGCGCGTGGTGGCGATCCCCGTCATGGTCGTCATCACTGTGTGGGTGCTGGTTGATGTTTTCCGCTCCCCGTCCCAGGAAGCGGAGGTGACGGCGGCAGGGGAGACGTCGGCAAGCAGCACTGCCGCATCCGCCTCCTCGCGTAAGGGGCCGGATCCCGCCAATGCCAGCGCGGTGGCCGCCGCCAAGGATGGTTTGCCCGCCGGCGGTGACTTCACCGAGCAAGGTGAGGAAACCTACCGCGATGCAGGGCCGTCTACCATGCACGCGGGCCAGGGCGGCAAGCAAACCATCCGCTTTTCCGTTGAGATTGAAAACGGCATCGACACCTCCGCATATGGTGGGGACGGTGCTGTCGTTGCGCTTGTTGACGCCACTCTGGCCGACCCTCGCGGGTGGACGGCCAACGGTGACTTTGAATTCATCCACGTCAAAGCCGATGACAACCCTGATACGCACATCCGTCTGACGTCATTGGGAACCACGGCGAAGTTGTGCGGCGCGCAGTTGGAATCAGAAACCTCCTGTCACACGACCATTACGGGGGAATCCGCGGTCAACCTCAACGAGTCTCGGTGGGTGCGTGGCGCGACGCCCTTTGAAGGAGACTTGGGCAACTACCGCCAGTACCTGATCAACCATGAGTTTGGCCACGCTATCGGTTTTGCGGCCCATCAACCCTGCGGCGGGGACGGTAAACTCGCGCCGGTCATGATGCAGCAAACGCTGAGCTTGAACAACGCCAAGCTTTTTGAGAAGGAACCCAACGAGGTTTATCCGGACGAGAATGTCACGTGCGAGCCGAACCCGTGGCCCTACCCGAACCCGGCTAATTCTGATCACGCTAAGCCCGAGTAGGTCGCCCCAAACCTAAGGATTGTTTTCCCATGCCATTGCCACCTGAGCCCGTTCTTGCCGCTTTCAACGCCGAGTTTCACCCGCGCCGAACACAGGGTGAGCTTGTGGGCCCTGCGTGGGATAACGGGATCCGCGTGGGCGATATTGTCTTCGCCGAGGCTCGGCCGTGGACTGGCTGGTCCGCCAAGGTCCGCGAGAAGCTCAGCCTGCCGGGAGCACGTATTGCCCGGCCGGTGCTGACGGCGGATGGGCGCTACACTGCTGCCGGGTGGAAAGCCACGCAGTTCGTGGAGGGGCAGTTGCGGGGGCGCATCGATGAGACTGCGCAGATGGCACTGCGCCTTGATGAAGCGCTCGAGTTGGCGCCGTTGCCGACGGTGGACCGGCGCGATGATGTGTTCGCACGGGCAGAACGGGCAGCGTGGGAGGAGAGCGGCGAGGCCTATTCCGATGCTGAGCTTGCGCAGCTCCCACTTGTCACCGCCCACATGGACGTGCTGGGTACCACGGTTTTCTCTGGGGCGAACCCGCCAGCGCTGACCGATATCGTACCTTCCGCGGCACCGCGCCCGGTTGGCTGGTCCGCCGCGCTGGTCATGGTGGATGGCCTCATCGCAGGCGCAGTGGATGATGATATTTCTGCCCGCTTTGCGTCGGTTCCCGGCATACAGCAGCTGCTCTTGCGCGCAGTGGCGTATCGCCGTTACGTCAATACCCTGCACCCGCGCTCCAAAGCAACCGTGCGTTCGAATATTGAAAGGGTCGAAGAGGCCCTCGTGTCCGCAGCATCTGACACACTATAGGGCGTGAAGTACAGCAGCGAATCCCCCATACGTACCGGCGTCACGCTTCCTCCCTCGCCGGAAGTCCGCCTCATTCCCCGAAGCCGCCGCGCCACGTCGCGCGAGTGGGATGTTCCTTTGCCACAGCAAGGTACCTGGCGGGTGCTTGGTGCGGCGGGATCAGGGGTGTCGAGCCTGCTGATCGACGTTGTCTTGGCCCAACTCAATGCTGGAGCCGATGCCTCCGGCATCCTCGTCGTCGCCCCCTCCAAGGAATCCGGCTCGTTGCTGCGCCGGGAGTTAGCAGAAAACCTCGATGACTACGCCGCACAGACTTCGATGGTGCGCTCGGTGCACTCATTGGCTTTTGCGCTTCTGCGCCACAGCAGCGAGGAGGAGCTGCGTCTCATCACTGGTGCGGAACAGGATGCAGTGATCCGTGAGCTGTTGCAGGGCCATGCGGCCGATCGCCGGGGCGCGTGGCCAGAGGAGATGCGCCCGGCCCTAGAGTATGTGGGCTTTGCGCGCCAATTGCGTGATTTGTTGCTGCGTGCCATCGAACGGGGGCTCGGACCGACGGACTTGGAGGAGCTGGGACAACGCTACGGCCGGCCCATGTGGGGTGCTGCCGGAGACTTCCTGCGCGAGTATGAGCGCACTCAGGCGCTGGCGGGTTCGCATTCCTATTCCGCTGCGGAGCTGGTCAGCCAAGTGCTTTTGCGCCCAGAGATGTTGCGCGAGCACCCGTGGCACACCATCGTGGTCGATGACGCGCAGTTGCTGGACCCGACCTCCGGCCAGCTGATCGCGGAGCTGGCGAAAACTGCACGCCTCACCGTGATCGGCGGTGACCCCGACCAAGCGGTTTTCGCCTTCCGTGGTGCTAATTCGGAATTCCTCACCACCTGGAAAGCAGAGAACGAACTTCGCCTGAGTTCTACGTACCGCAGGCCGTCCCCGGCGTGCGTGAGCGTCGTGGATTCCCGCGGCACCTTGCGTGATGTCCTGGCCAATACGGTTCGCCGCCGGCACTTAGAAGACGGCGTGGACTGGCGTGATATCGCAGTGATCGTGCGCTCTACCGGGGATATTGGATCGGCCCGTCGCACGCTGCTTTCTGCTGGCGTGCCGGTGCACATCAACCCCACGGACGTGGTACTCGCTGAGCAGCGCTTGGTCAAAGCAGTACTTCTGGCTTTGCGTGCTCTGGAAAATGAGCTTGAGCCCGTGGAGCTCGAGGACCTGATTACAGGTCCCGTGGGCGGCGCTGATCCGGTGACTCTGCGGAGGCTCATCCGCGGCCTGCGCCGTTGGAAGCCGGAGCAGCGCGGAATGAATACACTGCGGGAGTTGCTGGACGGTGAGTTGCCGGACTTCAATAACCTCCTCACCGAGCGCGAGGAAGCGATTTTGGCGCGTATTCGCGGGGTGCTGTCTGCCGGGCGCGCGGCCTTGCAGCAAGGCGCTGCTGTTGAGGAAGTCCTGTGGGAAGTGTGGCAAGCCACCGGTTTGGATACACGCCTACAGGCAGCAGCCCTGCGCGGCGGTGCCGCGGGTTCGCAGGCGGACCGTGACTTGGACGCGATGATGGCCTTGTTCGACGCCGCCGGCGATTACGCCGAGCGTCGTCCGGCGGCGTCGTTGGAGTCCTTCATTCTGCACATCACGGAGCAAGAACTGCCCACCGGCGTGCGGGATCGCCGCTCGGCCTTGCCCAATGCAGTAGAAATCCTCACCGCGCACGGCGCAGTGGGGCGCGAGTGGGACACCGTCATCGTGGCGGGCGTTCAGGAAGGAACATGGCCCTCGGTAGGGGAGACCGGCTCTCTTTTTGGGCAAGAAGATCTCATCGATGTGCTGGATCGCGGCATCACTCCCGGCACCCCAGTCAGCCACGTGTCGGGGCGCTTGGCGGAGGAGCGCCGTCTCTTCCACGTGGCCACTACCCGTCACCGGCAACGGCTGCTCATCGTGGCGGTGGACTCACCGGAGAGCGATGTCGTGGAAGAACCCTCGCGTTTCATCGACGAGTTCCTTTCCGCTCGCGGCGTTGATGTTCCCGGCGCACAAGCGCGCCGGGAGGCGGGTAAGCGCCTCGCACGCCAGGCCTGGCCACGTGAGTTGGGCCTCGAGGTGCCGGAGCCGAATCCGGTGACGCTGCCCAGTGCTGCTAGTGGGGAGGAAGAGCTCGATCCTCTCGATGTCTCCGTACTCTCGGTGCCCGCGTTCGTGGCGCAACTGCGCCGTTGTGCAACTGATCCGGAGACCAATGAGGCGGAACGTTCCCAGGCGGTCCGGCAGTTGGCCCGTTTGGCGGAGGCTGGGGTCCCTGGGGCGCATCCGGATCAGTGGTGGGCCGCGCGCGGCGTGGCTTCGGAATTGCCGCTGCGTGGTTCGAGCACGGTGTCGCCATCCCGGGTCGATGCCTTGCTCACGTGTCCGCTCAACGCGGTGCTCGGGCAGCTCGTGGAGGATGATTCTGCGAACATCAACCTGCTACGTGGTAATTTGGCGCATGCTTTTTTGGAAGCGCTGGGGCGCGGTGCTGCCGCCGAGCCTGCGAAGCGGCTTGTGCTCGATGCCTTCGATGCGCTTGTGGAGGGGCCAGCGTGGCATCGCGAGGCTGAGCGTGTGGACTTTGAGCGCCTTATCGACCGCACTCATAGTTGGGTGCTCTCGAGCTCTACATCACTTGAACCCGTTGGCGTTGAGGTCCCCGTCAACGTGGACATCGGCTCCGATGTCACCATTCGCGGGTTCATTGACCGGTTGGCGAAGGCCGGGGAAGACTATGTCGTGGTGGATCTCAAGACGGGGACAAAAGTCCCGTCGGCGGCCCGCGCCCAAGACAATACCCAGCTCATGACATATCAGTTGGCGCTAGCACACGGCGCGCTTGTTACAGCACCCGCGGAACCTGGCGGCGAGTCGCAGGCTGTGTCTATCCGGACCGGTGATGGCCTGCCGCGTGGCGGAGGTGTTCTGGTGTATCCGCGCTCCAGTACTGCCGCCGTGTCCACCCGGGAGCAAGCCACCAAGCCTCCTGAAGAGCTCGAAGAATTTGCGCAGTCGCTGCCCGCACTCGTGGCTGAGCTGCGTGGTCCGGACCTGACCGCACGTGAAAACGCTGATTGTGATCGCTGCCGGATCCGCTCTATCTGCCCTGTGATGAATGAAGGAGGTCTGGTGACCGATGCCTAAGAATCCCGCTCAACACTTCAGCCCTGAGGAGCTGGCTGCCGCGCTGGGCAAGCCCTTTCCGCCCACCCCGGAACAGGCCGCCGTTATTGATGGCCCGCTTGGACCGAAGCTCGTCGTGGCCGGCGCAGGCGCTGGTAAGACGGAGACGATGGCCTCGCGTGTTGTATCGCTCGTGGCCAATGGGCTCGTGCGGCCTGAGCAAGTCCTTGGCCTAACCTTTACCCGCAAGGCAGCCCAGCAACTAGAGCAGCGCATCCGCCGCCAGCTGCTAACCCTGCGTTCCTCTGGAATCCTTGCCCCGGGCAGCCCAGCGGCAGAAGCAGTGGAAAATATCGCGCCAAACGTGTCCACCTATGACTCTTATGCGGGTGATCTTGTCCGCGAGTATGGCCTGCTCATGCCGGTCGAGCCGAATGCCCGAATCATCACCGAGGCGGAACGCTATGCCATCGCCCACGAGGTGGTCAGCAATTACTCGGGTTCGCTCAGCACAGATAATGCGGTGTCCACGGTCACCGCTACCTTGCTCAAGCTCGCGGAAACGATGGACGGAGAGCTTAAGAATCCGCAGGATCTCTATGAGCACGAGGACATCTTCCGCAAGACCGCTGAGGACCTAGAAAAGAGCAAGAGGACCAAAGGCGAGTTCGGCAAGGACTTGCAGAAATACCTGGATACCCAACGCCTGCGCCTGGAGTACCTGCCCTTGGTGGAAGCTCTCAAGAAGGAACAAGCGGAGCGCGGGGTCATCACCTTCGGTGAGCAGATGTCCATCGCCGCCACGCTGGCCAAGAACTTCCCGCTCTTAGGTGAGCAACAAAGCGCGCGTTACCGCGTCATCATGTTGGATGAGTACCAAGACACCTCCCATGCGCAGCGCATCTTGCTGCGCTCGCTCTTCGGTGGCGAGCGTGAGGGTCTATCAGTTACCGCGGTGGGTGACCCCATGCAGTCCATCTATGGCTGGCGTGGCGCGACGGCGGAAAACCTGGAAGCTTTTGTCACAGACTTTCCGCAGCCGGACGGCACCCCGGCCCCGAAGGACCAACTCACCACCTCCTGGCGTAATCCCTCGACGGTACTCAGCTTGGCTAATGACGTGGCGTCGAAGCTCTTCTCCTCAAGCCCCGGCGAGCGCCCAGTAGATGAGCTGTCGCCCAAGCCCACGGCGCCGGCCGGCAAGGTAGAGCTGGGCTATTTCGCTTCTGAGGACGAGGAGCGCGCTTTCATCGCTGAGCATCTCCGCCAGCTTTATGAGTCCACGCCGGAAGGCGAGGATTTCAATGCCGCCGTACTCGTGCGCACCAATAAGCAATCGCCGTTGATCGCCGCTGCCTTGGATGAGGTCGGTGTGCCCAACGAGATCTTCGGCCTCGGTGGACTTCTCTGGCAGCCGGAGATCCAAGATCTTGTGGCGGTAGCCACGCTTTTGGTGCGTCCACAAGACACCGCCGCGGCGCTGCGTGTGCTGACCGGACCGATGTGCGGTCTGGGCATCGCCGATATCCAGGCGCTGCATTCGCGTCAGCGTAATCTCGCCGGCGCCACCGAAGGCCGCACGCGGTGGGAAGGCGGTGATCCCCTGGCGCACCTAGCCGCCCAGGTTGAGGAGATTACCGCGGAGGGGCCGGACCAGGTGCTGGGGCTTGCCGACGCCCTCGCAGACCTCGGCGAACGCGATCGCTACAGCACCGAAGGCTTGGAGCGCATGGAGGAGGTCTCCTCTAAGCTGCGCTACCTCCGTACCTATTCTTTGGGCAAGACTCTCAACGACATCGTGGCCGATATTGAGCTTCTCTTCGGCTTGCGCACCGAAGTCCTCGCCTCAGGCAAGCCGGGCGGGGCAACGCACCTCGACGCCTTCGCCGACTTTGTCGCGGGCTTCCACGGTGATGGCTTGGCTGGCCTTTTGGACTATCTTGAGTTGGCTAAGGAGAAGGAAGACGGGCTCGAGCTGGGAGAGGTCCCGCTTGTGCGCAACCGCGTGCAGATCATGACGGTGCACAAGGCCAAGGGCTTGGAATGGGAACACGTCTGCGTGGCGCATGCGGATTCCTCGAGCTACAAGGCGCAGGCGGAGACCTTCCTGACCAAGATCGAAAAGGCCCCAGGTGACGAGGACGTCATCGATGTGCCCGAGGATGCGGTGACGCGCTCTGACTTTGATAAGGCGTGCACGGCTTTCAAAGAACAGAACCGCGAGTTCCAAGCAGAGGAAGCGGCGCGTCTTTTCTACGTGGCCATGACCCGCACCGAGTCCACGCTGACGGTGACTGGTTCCGGCACGAATAGACTCAAGGGAAAGAGCAAGAAGGGCCCCTATTCCTACCTGCAGTTATTAGCGGATAAGCATCCGGAGCTGATTGTCCATTGGGATATCCCCGACATCCCTGTGGAAGAGGAGGAAGGAGGTGCAGTTGAGGCCTCTTTCCCTTCTTTGAACCCGCAGTCGGAAGCGCTGCAGGCAGCAGAGGCGGTACGCGCGGCAATGGAGAACCTCCCTCCGCTGCGCGATGGCGAAGTCTTCGGTCTCTGGGAACAAGAGGCGAGCGCGCTCATTGAAGAGCACAAAGCGCTGCAGGCCCCGGTGGTCGATGTAGAACTACCCGGCGAGCTGACGGCCTCTGACATGGTGGCCATGTCGGCAGACCCCACCCAATTCGCACGCCGCCAGCGCCGCCCCATCCCCTTCAAACCTAATTCCTACGCCAAGCGCGGCACTGCTTTCCACGCGTGGCTGGAGGATCGTTTCGGCGCGCCTGCCTTGCTGGGGGAGGATGAGCTGCCCGGTTCTCACGATGAACCGGACCACGACTTGGAGTCCCTCAAGGAGTCCTTCCTAGCCTCGGAGTGGGCACAGCGCACGCCGGCTTTCGTAGAGGCCCCTTTCGAGATCACCATTGGGGATTCCGTCGTCCGCGGCCGCATGGATGCGGTATTCCAACAGCCGGATGGCTCGTGGCTCATCGTGGACTGGAAGACTGGCCGCCGCCCCCAGGGTGCTGCTCTGTACTCGGCGCAGATTCAGCTCGCCGTCTATGCGGAGGCATGGCGGCGCATCCATGGCGTGGAGACTGTCCGCGCGGCTTTCTACTACGTGCATGAGAACTATCTTTTGGAGCCGGAGGACTTGCCCACCGGGCCACGGTTGGCTGAGCTTTTAAGCTCTGCAGTTTCCACGTCACCAGGGTTGAGTCTAAGGTAGTCTCACGAGGAAATCCGCATCATCTAGGGAGGTTGGCGCTTCGTGCCCAAGCACTTAGGCAAACGCATTACGTCGCGTTTCTTGTCGCAGGTAGAGCTGACCTCGCAGCCTGACCATGCGCTGCTTGACGTCATCACGATTCCGCGTACCGCGAGCACCAGCCCGTGGAAGCAACTGGCGCGCCGAGTTATCTGGGCTATGGGGCTGATGGTCTTTGTCACCATCATCGTCTTTTTCGACGGTGATGGCTACAGCGAAGACCTGTCCTTCCTCGATGCCGCCTACTATTCAGCGGTGTCGTTGACCACTGTGGGCTATGGCGATATCGTTCCCGTCACCCCCACCGCGCGCTTCATCAACCTCATTATCGTTACCCCGGCCCGCCTGCTCTTCCTTGTTTTGTTGGTCGGTGCTACCTTGTCGGTTCTGACGGATCGAGCCCGCCGCACCTTTGAAATCCAGAATTGGAGAAAGCAATTGCGTAACCACACCGTTGTCATCGGCTATGGCACTAAGGGCGCTGGTGCGGTCGCCGCCCTCATCGCCGATGACGTTCCCGCCTCCCAAATCGTGGTTGTTGACAACAACCGCGCGGCCCTAGCCAGCGCCGAGCACCACGGCCTCGTCACCATTTACGGCTCCGGAACCAAGCAAGACGTGCTGCGCATCGCCGGCGCGCAGCACGCCTCGTCGGTGGTGGTGACTCCGTCCACGGACGATACCGCGGTGCTGTGTACCTTGTCCGTGCGCGAGCTCAACCCCAAGGCCAAGGTGGTCGCTTCCGTGCGTGAATCCGAGAACCGCCACCTACTCCTCCAATCCGGTGCCGATTCGGTGGTCACCTCCGCAGAGACCGCCGGACGTCTCCTGGGCCTAGCCACCGTGACACCGACGGTGGTGGAGATGATGGAGGACCTCCTCTCGCCGAACGAGGGCTTTTCCGTGGCCGAGCGTGCGGTGCGCGAATTCGAAGTGGGCTCCAATCCACGTCACCTCGCCGACATTGTTCTGGCGGTTCTGCGCAACAACGAGCTACACCGTGTCGATACGGCAGACGCGTATGCACTCAAGCCTGGTGACCGCCTGCTCTATATCAAGCATGAGATGCAGCAGGCTGCGGAAGATACCGATGAAGACGAGGATGAAGGCAACTAATGTTCCTGCCCGTCACCGAGACTGGCCTTGTCCCGGTATCGCCACAAGGCCAGCCGGTCTTTCTGGCTAAGCCGACGGGGGAGATCGTGGTTGCGGCCGGGGATATTCACGCTTTCCTGGTGGAGTCCGAGGCCGCCGAGCGGCTCGGTACACTGCGCGATGCCACCTTCTTTAACGGTCAGCGCGACATTCTCAAAGCCCTGCATCTGATCCGTAACCGTCGGGAAGCGCGCTTTGATCCACGCACTGGGCGGGAGCTGTCCTACCCTGCGCCCGGGGCCGTGGGACACGATGGCGAACGCCTCGTCTTTCCCCGCTTGGATCCCGCCGTCATCGGCATCATTCACCACGCGGAGTCGGACCGTATCCTGCTGGCTCGCAACCGTCACCGTCCAGGATTCTTTTCACTCATCGCCGGCTATGTCGATCCCGGCGAGACCCTTGAAGAAGCGATGATCCGCGAGGCACTGGAGGAAACCGGTCGTCGCGTTGAGTCAGTTTCCTATTGGGGCTCGCAGCCCTGGCCGCCTAGTGGCTCTTTGATGGTGGGCTTTTCCGCGGTCACGGAGGATGTCCAGCCCGTGTGCGATACTGACGAAGAGCTCGCAGAAGTGCGGTGGGTGTCCCGCGCTGAGCTGCCAGAACTGACCATTGCCCGCAAGGGTTCAATTGCACACACGATGATTATGGAGTGGTTCCACGGTGATGAGACCGGATCTGTCCCTGCTCGATGAAGACCAGCGAGCCGCAGCCACGGCGCCGCGCGGCCCAGTCTGCATCCTGGCGGGTGCCGGAACGGGTAAGACCCGCACGATTACCTATCGCATCGCTCACATGGTGGACCAGGGTTTCGTCAACCCGCAGCGCGTTCTGGCCGTCACCTTCACCTCTCGCGCCGCGAGTGAAATGCGCGAGCGGCTCAACCAGATGGGCGTTGGGGGAGTACAAGCCCAAACCTTTCACGCCGCAGCGCGCCGCCAGTTGAAGTACTTTTGGCCGCAGGTTGCTGGGGATCTGCCCTGGCAGCTCATAGACAACAAGTTCAGCCTGGTCGGCCGCGCGGTCCGCTCGCTTGGCCTGGACAACAACAAGGACACGATTCGTGATTTCCTGGGGGAAATCGAATGGGCAAAGTCTTCACTGATTAGCCCCGAGGGCTATCCCGGTGTCATCGAATCCACGGACCGCGAGGCGCCGGGGGATCCGGCCAAGGTGGCGGAGGTCTTCCGCCGCTATGAGGACATGAAGGCCACCCCGGATCTCATGTACCTCGATTTTGATGACTTGCTCATGCACATCGCCGGCGCCATCGAGAACGTGCCTGCGGTGGCGGAGGTCTTCCGTGAGCAGTACCGAACCTTTGTGGTGGACGAGTATCAAGACGTCACCCCCTTGCAGCAGCGAGTACTGGAGGCCTGGTTGGGGGAGCGCGATGACCTGACGGTCGTGGGCGATGCCAACCAGACCATCTATTCCTTCAACGGTGCTTCCCCGGAGTATCTGCTGAATTTTTCCCGCACCTACCCGCAGGCCACCGTGGTCAAGCTGCAGCGAGACTACCGCTCCACCCCGCAAGTGACGGACCTGGCTAACGAGGTCATCTCGAAGGCCACGGGCCGCGCGGCGGGGACCCGCCTGGAGTTGCAGGGCATGCGCGAGCCTGGACCCGAGCCCACGTTTAAGGCCTATGAGTCTGAGGAGATCGAGGCCAAGGAGGTCGCGGGCCAGGTTCTGACCCTGCTGAACCAGGGAGTGAAGGCTTCCGAAATCGCCATTCTTTACCGCATCAACGCGCAGTCGGAGCAGTTTGAGCAGGCGCTTGCTGACGCTGGAGTGGTTTACCAAGTCCGCGGTGGCGAAGGCTTCTTCCGCCGCCCAGAGATTTTAGAGGCCATCCGCGTGCTCATCGCTGCCACGCGCCGCGATGATTTGCCGAATGATCCGGTGGCTGTGGCACGTGCGGCCTTCGTGGAGCTGGGGCTGTCCGCCACGGAACCGCAGGGTGCGCAGGCCCGCGAGCGCTGGCAGTCGCTCACGGCCTTGGTGGACCTCATCGCGCAGATCGTGGAGGACCACGAGGGGATAGACCTGCCTGGTGTATTGGGTGAGCTGCACCGCCGCTCCGAAAACAAGCACAACCCCACGATGGAGGGCGTGACCCTCGCTACCATTCACGCTGCCAAGGGCCTGGAGTGGGATGCGGTGTTCCTTGTGGGGCTCACCGAAAAACTCCTGCCCATTAACCACGCCATCAAAGCCGGCGATGAACACGTGGAGGAGGAGCGCCGCCTCTTTTACGTGGGTATTACCCGTGCCCGCGAGCACCTAGCTTTGTCGTGGGCGCTGGCTAAGACCACTGGTTCGCGGGCCTCACGTGAGCGAACTCGTTTCCTGGACGGCGTGGTCCCGGGAATCGAGGAAAGCCAGTCCTCGAACCGTCGCTATCGCCCGCGCCGTTGCCGAGTGTGCTCGGGGCAGCTCAGCAGCCCGGCAGAGAAGGTCCTCGGCCGCCATGAGTGGTGCGAGTATGAGGGTGATGAGGATGTCTTCAACGCGCTGCGCGCGTGGCGGGCGTCTGTGGCGAAGGACTCTCAGGTTCCTGCCTACGTCGTCTTTTCTGATGCCACCCTGCAAGCGATTTCGGAGGCTCTTCCAGCCAACGAGGCGGAGCTGCTGGATATCTCCGGGGTGGGCCCCTCGAAGCTGGAGCGCTATGGCGCGGAGGTTCTGCAGATCATTGCTTCTTCCCGCGGCTAAGAGGAACTAAGAAGCAGCGCAGTACGTGCAGCGAGGATGTTCCATGAGAAGCCTCCGTTGCTCTAGGCCGTAGAGGTCTATCTCCGTGAGTTCGCCGGCGAGCGGCTTGCCACCGGGCGCTCCTGGCGGGGCCGGCCTTCCCAAGAGCCGGCGAATAATCACCACTGCATGCATCACTATCGCAGTGCGCACGATGGGGTCGCCCGGCGCTTCCACTGTCGCGGCGCGGTGGGCCACCTCGTGCCATAGCTCGTCTGATTCGATGCGGTGCAGATGCGCGCACAGCGGGCAGGGGCCAGCCCCGTCGATGCGAACTGGTCCGATGATGCCGCGGGCATCGATCATAGATACCGGCAACCAGGTGGCTGGGGAATTGCGCAGGGCTTGTGCCCATTCCGTGGCGCCATCCAGCATGTCGACAGCCACGATAGGCAGGTGCCCGGCCACGTTTGCGATGTACTCGGCAGGGGTTTCGCTGTGGAGAGGAGAGCGTGGTTGGAAGGAATCACCAAGCAGGACGTCGCGCAGCTCATTGGCCAGGGCGGAGGTCCCCAGCACAGCCACACGCTGCGGCCGGGGCGCCGGCCACAAAACACGGTAGCTAATCAGATCCTCCACTAAGCTGCGGGCAGCTGAGGGGCTCATGCCCGTATTCTCAATGGATTTTTCAATGGTTTGTCGGGTCAGCGGCGTGCGCAGCCTGTTGAGCAAGCCCGCCAGCTGCGGGTGGGCTTCAAACACGCCGACGCGCGTGGCATCCATCCCGCACTGGAGCATTCCGGGTTCGCGCTCAAGAATCGTGGTTTCCGGCGCCAGCATGTACGTCTGTGCACTCAAGACTGTCCTCCCCGTTGTGCCCCACCCCAGGTGTGTGTAGATACCATTGCACCACAGGTAGAATGCCCTGTCATGTCGAGCAATCCCGAGGTACGTGTCATCCGTTCGGCACGGCGCCGTCGCACCGTCCAAGCCCGCGTGGTCGACGGTGTTGTGGAGGTGCGCATCCCCGCGTGGATGTCAGCGGCGGAAGAGCGCGAAGCGGTGGATGGCATCGTGGCGAAGGTGCGCAAAAAGCACACCTCTTCGCAGCTTTCCGACGATTCCCTGGCCGACCGCGCCCGCACACTGAATGCCCGCTTTTTGGCGGGCCGCGCCACGGTGGGTTCCATCCGGTGGGTGAGTAACCAAAAATCCCGCTGGGGTAGCTGCACTACCTCAACGGGCGATATTCGGATTTCTGACCGGCTGCAGGATGTTCCCGACTACGTCCTCGACGCGGTCATCATCCACGAGTTAACGCACACCTTCATCCCGGGTCATGGTCCGGACTTCTGGGAGTGGGCTGACCGCGCGCCCAAAGCCGAGCGCGCGAAAGGATATCTTGAGGCTTACCAGCGTTTCCGCTAGTTCTCTTCGCCCGGCTTGTCCTCTTTATTGTCGTCGCCGTCGGCGTCTGTGTCCTCGCCAGCGCTGTCGCCGGTGTTATCGCTGGCATCGCCCCCGGCATCCTGCTGGCGGAGCATCTCCTCCAGCTTGGAGAACTCAGCTTCAAAGCCCTCATCAGGGGTGTCATCGAGCAAACCGTCGATGAAGGACGCAGGGTTCTCCAGGTGCTCGGCCGTGGGCAGAAGATCCGGGTGGTCCCAGGCGGAGTCACGTTTGTCGGCGCCCACCGCGACGGTGGCGCGGCGCCAGAGTTCAGCGGCCGCCTCCACCTTCGGGGCATTGAGCTCGATGCCGACGACCTGGGAGAAGGCCTTCTCTGCGGAGCCGCCAGTGGAGCGGCGGTGCGCCCACGCCTCGGTCATTGCCTTCGTAGACGGGATGCGCTCTCCCAGGGCCTCGGTCACCACGTGTTCAACCCAGCCCTCAACGAGTGCTAAGAGGGTTTCCAGACGAGAAGCCGCGACTGCGTTGCGGGAGGTGATCCGCGGGGACAGGTCCATGCCCTGTAGCTTGCTCATAGCGTCCTGGATGGCCTCAGGGTCACCGGATTCCAGGTTGAGCTCGCGGGTAGCCTCCTCGATATGGGAGGTATCGATAACCAAGCCCATGGCGTATTCCTCAACGGAGGAGACGAGGCGCTCGACCAACCACGGCACATGCTTGAACAGGCGCTGGCGGGCGGCTTCACGGGCGCCGATGTAGACGAGCACTTCCTGGCCCGGAACGTTGAGATCGCGCGCAATGGCCTGGATATTGTGCGGCAGGAGTGCAGTGGTGCCTGCGGGGGAGACAGGCAAGCCGAAGTCAGAACCGGTCAATGCCTGCGCAGCCAGATCACCCAGCGCGTGGCCCAGCTTTACGCCGAAGTTCATGCCGGACATCGAGTTCATCATCGAGGTCATCGGGCCCATCATCTCGCGGGCTTCCTCCGGCAGGGATTCCAGCTGCGCGGAGTTCATGTGCTCCGCAACCGGGGTGACCATGCGCTGCCACATCGGCAGCGTCTCATCCAGCCACTGCGCGGAATTCCACGCGGTGACGGTGCCGGATGCGGTGGGCAGGATCGTGGCATCATCTAGCCACAGTTCCGCTAGCCTCACGGCTTCCTGCACGGCGGTGCGGTCTTGCTCGCTGACCTCTTTGTCGCGGGAGATTTGCTGGTGCGCGATGCGCTTGGCCAAGTCATAGTTGACCGGGCCGGAACCCTCCGGGGAGTTCATGGAGGAACCCATGCCGGACAGCATCTGGCCGAACTGATTCAACAGGTCTCCTAGGCCACCGTTGCCCGCGCTGAAGCCGAAGGCGCCGAACGGGTTCTGGTCGCGACGATCGTTATCATCGTCATCGTCGTTATTGGGGAAGGAAAAACCGAATCCGTTGCTCATGGGCCCTAATCTACTAGGTTTCCTAGCGCGGATTCTAGGACCACGGCAACGCTGAGAGCGAACAGGCACCCCGAGGCTGTAGGCTGATCCTCCGTGAAAACCCCGCAGAACCCCCGAGCCCGCCGCCTGTCCACCCTCACGTGGGGAGCCATCCCGGTGGTGTTGACGGGAGCCCTGCTCAGCATCGACCACATTCCCGGCACCGATATCACCTTGTCCGTTCCCTACGCCGCCGAAGGACCAGGGCCCACCGTGAACACTTTGGGCGAGGTGGAAGGTGAGCCGGTGGTCAACGTCGAAGCTCCGGACACGTTCCAGCCGGAGGGGCAGCTCAACATGACGACGGTCTCCGTGCGCACCAACATGACGCTGGCCCAGGCCCTGGGGCGGTGGTTGTTGACGGATGACACCATCGTCCCCATCGAGAATGTTATCCCGCAGGGCAAGACAGATAAGGAGGTCCAGGAGGCCAATCAACAGGCCTTTACCCAGTCTGAGTCGGCGGCCACGGTCGCCGCCATGGACTATCTGGACAAACCGGTGAGAATCGAGGTGGCACAAGTACTCGATGACGGCCCCGCAGCAGGCGCGCTTGACGACGCCGACATTATCACCACCGTCAACGGTGACAAGGTCACGGAGCCTGGCCAAGTGCAAGAGAAGATTCGCGCTCTTCAGCCTGGCGATGAGGTGGAGCTAGGCATTGTTCGCAAGGGCAAGGAAAAGACTGTCGGGGTCACCCTCGGCTCCCACCCCGAGCAGGAGGACGTGGCCCTGCTAGGCATCCTTATGACCTCGGTTCCCACCGAGGACATCACGGTGGATTACAACCTGCAGGACGTCGGCGGCCCCTCGGCCGGCATGATGTTTACCTTGGCGGTGATTGACAAGCTCTCTAGCGAAGATCTCACCGGCGGCCGGTTTGTCGCCGGCACCGGCACTATAGGTGAGGACGGCGAGGTCGGCCCCATCGGCGGTATCGTCCACAAGGTTCACGCGGCTCAGGAAGCGGGCGCTGAGCTTTTCCTCGCCCCAGCCGACAACTGCGCGGAGGCAGTCAGCCGCGATACCGGAGACATGGTGGTGGCTAAGGTCCACACGCTGGATGATGCCATCGAGGCCATGCAGGATTTTGCGGAGGGCAGGCCCGTCGAGACCTGCGAAGGCTAGCCCGCTAAACCAGGCCTAGCTCCTTGAGGCGCTCTTCCGGATCGTCCTGGTCCGTGGAGATCATCTGCTGCATGATAAGGCCCTCATCGTTGTCAACGACGGTGAGGATGGCCGTGTTGCCCAGCATGGACCAGCCCACGACGCGGTTGCCGCTGTCCTCGATGACGCGGGAGCTGCGCAGCTCGGTGAGCACCTGGGTGGTTTGGGAAGCCTTGGTCTTGGACTTGAAGAACTGGAACTGGCCTACCTCCGAGCCAGAGCAGTTGAAAGAATCCGTCACGCCATTGGGATCGCAGCGGTCGAATTGCGCGAAGATCCCCTCCGGTACGAGCCCGCCGAAGATCTCATAAGCTTGCTCCACGGAAGCATTAAACGCCCCGCTGGGCTCCGCGGACTCGCTGGCGTCCTTGTCTTTGTCTTTGTGGTCGGCGGAGCTGCGGGCTGAGGATTCATCCTTCGCGTCTGAGCTGGTCTCAGACTCAGAGGCGGCAGGAGAGGTCGTCTCGGATTCCTCGGCGGACGTGGCTGGGGCCGGCGCGCTGGTCTTCTCCGCGGCGGCGGTGGTTGCTTCGCTCGCAGGCGCTGGGTCAGGGGAGGGGGCATCGTCCTTCCCACATGCGGAGAGCAGGCAGCCGGTGGCAAGCACGGCCGAAGCTGCGGCGGTGAAGCGGGATGTCAAGCGCACGAGAGACTCCTCTATCAATTGCGTGCCCAGCCCCGAGAGCTGAGCACTAATGGCCACTGCATTCTGAGTTTAGTCGATTAGAGCATTTCCTCCGGATCTTGCTCCAACCCGTAGCGCAGCGCAGCGATGACCCCCGGTGCCACATTCGGTCCGCCACGCAATTGGATATCGTCTTCTGCGAAGGGGCCGGCCTCCGCTAGTTCCTCCTCGGTCGGACGCAATTGCAGCAGGGTGAGCTCCGCGCCATCGTTGTCGACACTCTCTGCATCGGCTGTGGAGCTTCCGTCCAGGGCGGTAGCCCGCAGGACTCCGGAGAAGAGGCGGGCGGGGCGGGCGTCGCCAAGCGCGGCGTCCGAGGTGTCCTTAAACATGATCTCCTGGGCCAGGATGACGCCGGCGATCTCCCGCGGCCATGCTAGCCGCGAGACGTAGTCCGCGAGGTGCTCCGATCCCGGTTCGATGCCTTCCGGCAACTCTTGCACCACGAGGGTGAGGGGAGAGGAGTCATCGACGTCCCCAAGCTGGGCGGCCACCAGCTCAGTAGGGACGAGAGCAAAAAGGGTAGGAGGCGCATCCCAGCCTTCGGCGTGGATGAAATCCACGGCTTCGCGCATCGCCTTGTTGAGCGCGCGGTGTACAGCGGGCTGGGAGGAAGGTTGGGAACTCATAAGCGTCCTTGTTCGTTGACGGTCATAGTGCTTCTCTAGACTAGAAGCTTGATACCTCTATATTCGCACGACACTTGATTGGAGCTGGAGTTGGCTTCCGGACTCAACCGACCCGCCGCCCCGATGAAACGTCCGCCCAAATTTCTCTCGTGGGTTGTCGCCATCATCGCGGTCCTCTTGTTCATTGGCCCCATGTTGGTGGGCTTCTACACGGATTGGAAGTGGTTCGGCGCGATTGAGTACCGTGGGGTCTTCACCAAGACCCTGGTGACGCGCATCGTCCTCTTCATCCTCTTCGGCCTCGTAGCAGCGGCTGTGACGTACGTTGCGGGCCTGATTGTGTGGCGGGGACGCGGTGACTCGATGGACATGGCGGACTTCAATTCCCCCGTTTATCAGTACCGCAAATCCATTGAGAGCACGATGAGTGTCTTCCTCAAGGTCATCCCAGTCCTCGTCGGCGTAGTCTCTGGCCTTCTGGGACAGGCAAATTGGCGGACCGTCATGCTCTTCCTCAATTCTCATGACTTTGGGGTGGCCGACCCGCAGTTCAACCACGACCTTGGCTTCTACGCCTTCCGTTTGCCGGTGTGGTCAATGCTGGTCAGCGCTGCTTCCATGCTGGTCGCAGTGTGCTTCCTCATCGCACTTGTGGGGCACTACATTCTTGGCGGCATTCGCTTGGGCAATCGCGCCGCCGGCGTGCGTGGTTCGCTGTCGAAAGCAGCGCGCACGCAGCTCGCCGTCACCGGTGGCATTTGGATGCTGCTCCAGGTGGCTGGCTACTGGCTGGGGCGCTACGAGTTGCTGTACAACCAGCACTCGCTGTTTACGGGTGGTTCCTACACGGACATCAATGCCTACCTGCCGGCAAAGATCATCCTCATGATCATCGGCGTGTTCGTGGCCGTGGCGATCTTTTCTGCAGTGGTCATTAAGGACCTGCGCATCCCCGGCTTGGCCGTGGTGCTCATGGTGCTGTCCTCCTTGGTCATTGGCCAAGGCTGGCCGCTCATCATGGAACGCTTCTCCGTGAACCCGAACCGCCAGGCTAAAGAGGCGGAGTCGATCTCCCGCAACATCGAGTCCACTCGCTTTGCCTATGGCCTCACAGACGACAAGGTGACCTACGAGGAGAACTGGGGCGCGGAGGACGTCACCGATGACAAGGTTGCCTCGGATGACTCCACCATCTCCAACCTGCGCCTGCTGGACCCGGACATTCTGGCGCCGACGTTTACTCAGATGCAGCAGCTGAAGAACTTCTACGGCTTCCCAGAGACGCTGGCGATGGATCGCTATGAAATCGATGGCGAACTCCGTGACTTCGTGGTCGCAGCCCGCGAGCTGGACCCGAACGAGCTGCAGGAGAACCAGCAGAACTGGATTAACCGTCACACCGTGTATACCCACGGCAATGGTTTCATTGCGGCGCAGGCCAACACAGTCGATGAGGTAGCTCGTGACGCCGGTTCGGCCCGTGGTGGTTTCCCCATCTTCACGGTGGCGGACCTGCAGACCCAGGCGGGCAAGGACGCCGAGGGTGAGGGCGAAACCCAGAATGCTGAAGAATCCCTCGGTATCAAGGTGGACCAGCCGCGAACCTACTTCGGCCCGGTGATCGCTAGCGCCCAGGATGGGATGGACTACGCCATCGTGGGCAAGACGGGTGATGAGTCCGTCGAATACGACACCGATACCTCCACCTACACCTATGACGGCAAGGGTGGCGTCGACATCGGCAACATTGTTGACCGCACTGCCTTTGCGCTGAAGTACCAGGAACTCAACTTCCTGCTCTCGGACCGCGTGGGGCCGGAGTCCAAGCTGCTCTATGACCGCGACCCGCGCGAGCGCGTGGAGAAGGTTGCTCCCTGGCTGACGACGGATTCCTCCACCTACCCGGCGGTCATCGACGGCCGCATCAAGTGGATTGTCGATGGCTACACCACCTTGGATTCCCTGCCGTATTCGCAGCGCACCTCCCTGACGGAGACCACCCAGGACGCACAGAACCCGACGGGCACGACGCAGCGCTTGGTCAACGATCAGGTGGGCTATATCCGTAACTCGGTGAAGGCGACTGTCGACGCTTACGATGGCACCGTCGACCTCTATGAGTTCGACACCGAAGACCCCGTGCTTAAGGCCTGGGAGGGTGTCTTCCCGGGCGTCGTCAAGCCCGAGTCGGAGATCTCCGACGAGCTTCGTCAGCACATGCGTTACCCGGAGGACATGTTCAAGGTGCAGCGCAACCTGCTGGCCAAGTACCACGTAGATGACCCGGGCGTCTTCTTCAACAACGACGCCTTCTGGTCCGTGCCGGAGGATCCGACTGCCGGTGAATCCCAGGGGCTGAACCAGCCGCCGTACTACGTGCTGGCTTCCGACCCGGAGACCAACAAGCCGAGCTTCCAACTCATCACCTCCTACCGCGGTCTGAACCGTCAGTTCCTCTCTGCACACATGGCGGTGTCGTCTGATCCGGAGACCTACGGTGATATCACCGTGCGCGTGCTGCCGACGAATACCCAGACCCAAGGCCCTAAGCAGGCGCAGGACGCCATGATGTCTTCTGATCAGGTGGCTCGTGACCGCACACTGTGGCAGGGCTCGAATGACCTGAAGAACGGTAACCTGCTGGCCCTGCCAGTGGGTGGGGGAGAGATCCTCTACTTGGAGCCGATCTACTCGCAGCGCAAGGGCCAGGAGTCTGCGTTCCCGAAGCTGCTGCGCGTGCTGGTGTCCTACAAGGGGCGCGTGGGCTATGCGCCGACGATTGGTGAGGCCCTAGAGCAGGTCGGCATCGACCCGAAGGCCGCCCAGGACATCACCGAAATTGAGGGTGACTCCGGCAAGCAGACGGAGAAGGATGACGAGGAGGCCAATGCCGCCGATAAGAAGGACGAAGAGAAGGACTCTGAGTCTTCCGCACCGGCCTCCGCTCCGAAGGCATCTGACGAGGGCGAGGCTATCGACGCCATCAACAAGGCTCTCGATGGTGTAGACAAGGCCAAGAACGGCTCCTTTGAGGAGTACGGCAAGGCCCTGGACGAGCTCGATAAGGCAGTGGAGGACTACCGCTCCCTGCAGTCTCAGTAAGTCCGGATAGGTGCCGGCGAAAACTCGGCGCCTCACCTATGAAATGGCGCCTGCCCAGGGGATTTGGGTAGGCGCCAAGGTGTCTGTATAGTTACATCCGTCGCCAGCACACGGGACAGTGTGCAGAGCGCTTGATGTTTGGAAGTACATCTCGACGCGGGGTGGAGCAGCTCGGTAGCTCGCTGGGCTCATAACCCAGAGGTCGTAGGTTCGAATCCTGCCCCCGCTACCAACTTCCGACCCCTACCAGGGAATATCCTGGTAGGGGTCTTCTTCATTTTGTACTGAAATCGCCACTTGGTGCACTAGATGGTGCACTGGGCTCAAAATCGGCTTAAGGGACATTTCGTGTGGATTTGCGGCGTGTCGCATTAAGGGACATTTCGTGTGGATTTAGGAGCGTCCGGCCCAGCCTTTTCTTATGCCTAAGCTGGGGCTCCACTCGTTGTCGATGCCGGTGTCGAATGTGGCAGGTCGCCCGTCGGGGTGGCCGCGTCGTTTAAGTTGTTCTTTTGCCCAGGCTGCGCGTGCGGCTTTTTCTCCTTGGCGTCCGAAGTCTTGTTGCTTAGCTAACTCCAGCGGGGCTACCGGGTCTTCGGTGTGGGTGTAGAGCCACCAGTCCATGGTGATGCGCTGATGCTCATCGAACATGCCACGATGGTTTCCTGCTAGGTCTTTGAGCTGTTTATTGATGCCGCCTTCCAGCAAGTTTGTGGTGGCTTTTAAGTCCTGTGTGACACCTTCAGGCGGGTCAAGGAAGGTAAATAGCTGTCCGACGTGGATGAGTTTTTCCAAACGTTTTAGAGCCCTGCGGGCGTTGCGGTGGGTGTACCACCATTTCTGGTTAGCGCTGACCCATTTCGGTACTTGGCCTGCCGGTATAACACTGCGGTAGGTGCGCTGTTTAAGCCAATCAGCAAAGGTGATGCGGGTGTGGTGGACTGCAGTAGTAAACCGTGCAGCATCTTCACGGTTGTGTACCTGGACGAGCATGTAGCCCAGTTTCCGGATTGCTTTATGCGCTGGGTGAATCGGATTGCGGCTGATATCGGCGAAGGTGTTGCGCTGGACGTGGACTAGGCAGCGCTGGATGGCAACGTCGGGCCATTTAATGCGCAGTGCCTTGAGTACTCCGCCTGCCCCGTCGGTGGTGACGATGAGTGGTTGCGCGATTTTGTCGAGCAGTTTCAGGTACTCGTATGAGCTTTCACGCAAACACCAGTGCCAGGCAATGACGTGTGTATTGGTGCAGGCTACCAACAGGCATTTCTTGTGGAAGTAGGTGCCGTCGATAAAGACCTGGTCGTAAACCCGATAGGGGTCAGTAGACGTGGGCACGGTGATAAACCACAAAAGCTTGAACTGAAGCGTCCTGGGTTTAGTTCCTACCTCAG